>CAZMHE010000099.1:0-9787 GCA_964566015.1 uncultured Sangeribacter sp.
AACTCAGCGAGAAACGAACCATCCTGGCCTGTGATGCCGGTGATGAGAGCTGTTTTCATTTCAGTTGTATTTATGAAATAATATTTGTGTTTACAATGTCCGGATTGAAGATGAATCTTCAAATTAAACTTAAAACCCTATATAAAAGGGAACTTAAAAATCATTTCTCTTTGATATAGGGTTCAAAGTTAATAAAAAGTTATGTACTGACAAAACAGTTTTCTATCTTTATCTTTTTGAGGGAGAAAATCCAACCAGTTTCTTGAACACAAGTGACGATCCCTTACAGACATATCGGATTGATTCGAGAAGGAAGTTACTCCTGACTTTATTCTCTCGATAGGCACGCATATGCTCCGCAAAAATCCTCGTATGACTCTGAAGCCCGCTGGTCGAAGCTCCCCCTGTCCTCATTGTCACAAAGTCGAGAGGGATGTATTTGATGCGTATCTTATTGATGAATATCAATCTCAGAAGGAGGTCGAAGTCCCCGGCTATCTTATACGAGGTGTCGAAAGTGCCATATTTCTCGTACACCTCCCTCTTGCAATAGAAAGATGGATGAGCTGGTATGTAACCCATCCTCATCTTCCAGGGAGCGAAACCCTTCGATGAGTAATACCTGACACATCTATCAAGGTCTTTACCATTGACATAATGGACATCTCCATAAACAGCATCCCAATTACCATTCTCTTCATTGGCGATTCTCTCCAGCACATTATCTGAGGAATAGAAATCATCGCTGTTGAGTAGCCCGACGACATCTCCGGTAGCCATACGGATACCTTTATTCATGGCATCGTAGATACCCTTGTCGGGTTCGGAAACCCACCGGAGGCGACCTTTATACAACGGTTCCATCTCCTTGATGATGGACACGGTGTCATCCTTCGAACCACCATCAATGATGATATGCTCAAAGTTGTCATAAGTCTGACTCAGCAGACTTTCTATAGTATGTCTTACTGTCCGGCCACTGTTGAAGGTGGTAGTGACCACAGAAATCTTCATATATCTTAATACGTTGGAATCATGTTGGTATCCTGCGTTCCTCAATCAATTCTCCCCTTCTCGGCAGACCATCTGCTGAAATCCTTAAAGAAGCTCACGACAATAAGTATGAGTAGGATTCCTACCGGGAAAGCAGCTATAATCGTCACACCCTGAAGACTGTAGAGAGAGTTTTCGGCGAAAAGGAGTGCTATGGGGAGAAGTATGAGCATGATGCTCCAGAATCCGCGGATTCCCTTCGAGGGTTCCTGATCGGGAGCAATCCGTTTATAGCTGTATGAGGAAGTGACGTAGGTGATACCATCAAGTGTGGTGCTGTAAAAGGCAATCATCGTGATGGTGAGGAGGAGCAATGCCAGCCATGGCAGAGGTAAAGTGTCAAAGATCATGAGGATGGCACTATACATTTCACCACCTTCACCGATGTATCCGGTAATATCCAGACCATGTTTCATCTGCTGGGCAAGGCCATAGTTGCCAAGTATTATGAAAGACATGTAGGTTCCTGCCAGACCCCAGCCGAACGATCCGAACACAACATTCCTGAGTGTTCGTCCCTTTGATATGATGGCAATGAAGAAAGGAGTGGCGACACACCACACAAGCCAGTAAGCCCAATAATAAACCGTCCAGTTCTGGGCGAACCCGTTTTCCCTCAGGGGATCCATATAAGTGGCGAGGCCCACAAAATTCTGAATCATGTTCCCCAGCGACTGATAACCGGTCTCAACAATGTAACCGGTTTCTCCGCCAAGCACAAGGAAGTAAAACAGGATTGCGAAGAAGCAGTATGAGCATATTTCGGCGAGACGGCTGATACCTTTCAGTCCAAAGAGAACCGTAATGGTGTAGATTGCGCAGATAAGCAACAGGACAAGAATTGTAACGGTAGTTGTGGCAGTAAAACCGAATACCGAACCCATAGCATTAGTCAGTAGAGGTGTGGCGAGTGAGAATGTTGTCGCTGTTGCACAAACCACCGCAAAGATAGCAATAATATCTATAAGCCGACCCCAGAAACCATCGACCTTATCACCGAGAAGTGGACGGCATGCTTCCGAAAAACGTTGTCTCTGGCGCTTCCTGATATGAATCATGAAGGCGAAACACACAGCGAGAATCACATAAAATCCCCACGCCATCGGCCCCCAATGGAAGAGAGTAAATGTCGGAGCCCACATCTGGAGTCCTCCAAGATCGTTGACATGCTGTTCACCACCATATAATGCCCACTCAATCAGGGAATAGAACATGATATCAGCGGCCATGGTGGAGGTAAATATCATGCTTCCCCAACGGAAATTGCTATATTGTGGCTTCGCATCATCTCCCAGACGCACATTGCCGTAGCGAGATGAGAATGCAATATATAGTGAAACTATCACACACCCGAGGGCGAGAATAGGATAATATATGCCGATTGTGTCTCCGAAGAATCCTCTCAGAGTGTCGACTACCTCTTGCGACTTAATAGGCATAGACATGAAAATACACATAAGCACCACCACAATCCCGAAGGGGATCAGCATGGTGACCCAGTCTATATTTCTGTTGCTCGCTTCTTTACTCATCTGTCAGGTTGTTTAAGTTTTTTATAGCTCTATTGAAACGGTCTATACCGTATGTGCCGAAATCATCACCCTTGGCTTCCTTGATTACTGTCCACAGTGACCACAAGGCATCCCAGAGAATCTGATAGCAGATAATTTTCTCCTGTGTATTTTCCGGGATTTTACCATCGAAATATTTATTAAGGAAATAATCGATATTCTCCTGCTCGAAATCGGCCTCGAGGAAAAGGGCAGCAAGATCGGCCATCGGATCATTCATTCCGGAATATTCCCAGTCAATGAGGTAGATTGTGCCGTCGGAAGCCTTCAGGAAATTGTCATATAGAGCATCGTTGTGACATGGTTTTAGGTCGACTCCCAAGGAATTGAGTCGTTCTTCCAGTGCCATTACACGTGGACGTAAGCTTTCCCACCCTTCATACATCTCAGCATGAGCCTTTTCGCGAAGCCGCTCATATTTCTCAATCTCCTTGAAAATATTGAACTGATTTTTCAGGCGTATATGGGAATTGTGCAAAGTCCGGTATATCTGGGCTATCTTCAGCATGTTGTCCTGACGCTTGATTGTCGCAGCATTGAGAGTCTCGGCATCTTCGATGAAATCAGCAAGCTTTATGCCGGTTTCAGAATTGAAGTAGCGCACTGACGGATTCAAACCCAACTTTGCAGCCTCTATCGAACTGAACTCCTCATCACTGCGGTCAACCATTCCGTCGGCTCCGTTGCCGGGGACACGCAATACATAATTCGCGCCATCGACAGTAACCTTGAAGTTCTTATTGCTCATTCCACCGATCTGATTGACAACCAGACTTGACAAATTCTTCCCCGGAAATATGGTCTCCATATGACTACGAAGATTGTCAATATCAAATGGATTTTCCCTGCGGCAAAGTCTCCTGTAAGTTGTATTCTGCAACCTCAGGAAATCTGACTGGCAGTCTACGTCTCCCCAGATTACATTCTTGAAATGGATGAACGGACGGTCCAGGCTTTCCGTGACATCCATCAGCACATATTCATAATTGAGATAAGCGTTGTTCGATTCATTCCAAAGATCCATCATCTTACGGAATGTATGTAACGATATACGGGTCAGACCCATCATTTCACCCTCAAACCGGCATACCCTGTGCTTGTCTTTGGTGATTTTAGTCACGAAACCGCGCTTTGTCTCTACAAAGCATTCATCACCCGAACCGCTCTCCTCAGTCATAGTGAAGCAATTTCCACCTTCCAATCTTGCAAGCTCTTCAATAACTCCCTTTTCATAGAATGTGTCACCCTCCACTAAAATAAAATCCTCATCAATCAGATCAGCAGCAGAAGCAAGTGACCCCATGGATCCGGTAAACTCAAAGTTATCGTTTACCACCAACGATACGTCAGATGATTCATACTTACAGAAGAGTTCTTTGCAGAAACCGGTCACAAGAATGATCTTCCTGAACCCTGTCTCTCTGAGTATACCAAGTGTACGGTCTATGAGATTCTCTCCGGAGGCATATTCCTTCAGTGGATAAGGAAGAGTATTGTCACGCTCTTTCCGGGCGGCAAGTATCACTGCTGTCGTCATAACTTTATGAGTAAATCGGAAACAGGACTGTATTTATAACTTTCCTCCCCTTTCAAAAAGGAAAAAGCGGATGAATCATACATTGAAGGAGCTTTCTTGAAATCAAGCAGTTTCTCTTCCCCGCACTCCAATCTTCGTGCTATCCTTCTGACCAACGCACTCCTTGTGTCAGTCTTATAAGAAGCGTCAAATGCTCGGAGTTCCTCCAAAGTGTCGAATTCCCTGATTTCGCCCTCTCCGTATCGGTTGATCTTCATGGGCGGAAGTTCGGAAATGTGTGATATGTAAAGATCTTCCCAATAACCGGCCTTCACATCTTCTTTATCATATTCCTTGAGCATCAGATCACGGAAGGCCCGGCTGAAGTCTTCATTAAAATATACGTGTCCGACCATATACCAGGAATCCCTCCCACCGATAGAGACATCTCTGATATAATCGGAGTCGTCAGCATTCATGCAGTATTCCGCAGTCTCCCCGGAAGCATATTCCGAACTGTAAAAGGAATCTGCGGGATCTGACATGAAGACATTCTCAGGGAAATAATTATCTGAAGAACAAATATAAGTATTCTTGAGCCGGTCAGTGACACGAATCAATGAGGAAATATTATTGTAACGGGCGTAATCTTCATTGAAGACAAGATCAACGTCGTATTTCTCCCGGAGGTAGTCGAACATATCGCTTTTATATCCGGTGACCACCGTGATGTCACTGATACCCGCCTTCTTAAGTTGCCGGATCTGCCTTTCTATAAGCACCTCTCCCCTTACCTCAAGCAACCCTTTCGGACGCTCGAAAGAGAGGGGAACAAACCTTGAGGATGTCCCCGCGGCTAAGATGATGGCATTCCGGTTGACCTGCGACATAATCAGAAAGCGAAATTCGCTGTGAAGTTTACAAACGATTTGTCAAACACGGGATTGTAGATGTAAGCGACATTGAGAGGCAATGTCCATCCACTCTTGAACTGAACGTTGTAGGTATATTTCAACTCCAGATTACAGACAGAGAAATCGTGTTCATAGCCATTGTAGCAAGACTTGTTGAAAGCCATTCCCATATTGAATGCAATCCGGTTGCTCCGGAGGAAATCATAATATGTGCCGAGTTCAAGGTAAGTGGAGTATGCCTGTTTCTCCTTACCCTCCTTGTTAATATACTTATCATTGCCGGCAAAGAAATTGCTCAGAGAGGCAATAAAGGGTATTTTCTCCGGGGCATATGTCAGGCAGGCCTCAAACCAGTGTCCGGTGTGCTTTCTTTCTCCGAAATAGCTGTCTTCCTTACTGTCGACTGTCGGATAGTAATAGTCGTTGAACCCGAGTGTGAAATCCTTGAGTGTATAGCTTAATCCGAGATCGACCTCGGCATATTTGCCATTAATGGCATAGCCGCCCATCGCATAAACATAAAGACCCTCCCATGAATAGTTGAGAGAAGGAAAAAGCACCGGAGCTGAATCTTCGGGCATCATCTCCATGCCTCTCCAGATATATTTTGTCTGGACATCAAGTCCGAGTCCGAACGGAGACTGGATCAACTTGCCTCCCCAGTTATTTCTTTGTTCCTGATCGGAGTCCGTTGTCTGCGCCGCAGCCATGAAAGGGAGCAACAGCAGAAAAAGCAATTTTAGTCTCATGTGTTATGTTAGGTTTAGTTAGAGTGAAGCGTATGGAAATCTATTGTTGGTCGGAGGGGTGCCGGTCTCTGTATACCTGCAGTTTCCCGACATATCTCTCCTCAACCTTACGCTCGCTGGAACGAGACATATAATGAAAAACGGAATCCGGCAACAAATCTTTTATATGTTCCTTTAAAATGAACAGGGTTTTCTTCGGAAGGGATAAATTATAGTAGTGGTAAACGACAGGGACAGACCATTTTTCTCCATATTCACACTCAAGCATACCGATATGATTGGAGTGTGTCTTGAAAGTGTGTCCGAAGAGCTCTATTTCGTCAGGGGTCTGCATGAACTCATCCCCTATTAGCACTCCGCTGCACTCCCATTCACGCTCCATGTAATGGCGGAAGAAGTAAAGGTCGATATACTCCCCCTTTCTCATGAGGGAATAGAGTCCACGACGGTCAAAACGGACAAGTTCGAATCCATTCGCCCTGAAATCCTCAAGTCTCTCGAGGAATTTAGGCCTGAAATCCTCTTTAAGAACCACGTCGATATCCTCGTCGTGAGAGATAAAATCCTTTTCCCTTACAGCACCTAAGAGAGTGCCGTAACTGAGCATATATTCTATTCCGAATCGGTTACATAACTCCTCAAAGAGGAAGAGATTCTCTTTGGAAATTTCTTTATTTATCGGTTTGATTCCGGGATATAAGGCTTTTGTCTTATAGTGGAACTTACCTTTGGGGGTGTTTATGGACGGCATATAAGATATTTTTTATAATTCCCTTGATTCTGTCTTTGATAACCGGAGGAATTACTCTTGATAATACCGCTCTGAATGAATGATCATACTTATAGAAATCTTTTCCGAAGTTGTCGTAGGGGCAGACATACGGTGGCGCTGACAAGGGGAAGGTAAGTTCCCGTGATTCCATGACCTCATTGAGAAAAGATGTATGGGTCGCATTGTCGTCGAAACCGATGTTGCTTATCTGGTTATACTGCGGATAGACACACAACTGATTCTGGGCAGCGAGTGAGAAATACCATTGCCAGTCCCATGCCGAGACATAATTTCTGTCAATGGCCTTGATTTCAAACTTCCATTTTCCGGAATCCTTTCCATGGTATCCGCTGTTATATATAACGGATTTGAAAAACGGAGTATTGCGCCAGTCCATCGACAAATCCATGTTCGACCATGCTCTTTTCCATGTTGCCCAGCCCCAACAGCTCTTGAACCTTGAAAAGAAATAGGAGTAAGGATATTCTGAAGGATCCTGAGGGAAAGGATTATAACCTGCAATCATACCGATGCGGAAGTCATTCTCATACTTCATCAGCATCTCCCTCACGTATGGGAAGAATGTCTTGGAAGCGATGCAGTCATCCTCAAGTATTATGCCGTATTGTTCATTCTCAAACAACCAGTCGACCGCCGTGTAGACACCCTGACCGCATCCCAGATTTCTCTCCCTGAACAGGGTATTGACCTCACACTCCCAATCAATGGAGTCGAGTATCCTTTTGCGGACTTTATCCACAGTCTTCCTCTCCTCCTCATTCCTCGGGCCGTCAGAGGCTATGTAAAGTTTCTTCGGTGCGACCTCGCGGATCGACCGGAATGTCTTTGCCGCTGTCTCCTCGCGGTTGAAGATGATGAACAGGATGGGGATGTCAAACTGGTTTTCCATATTCTTCAGCGGATTTTGTTCCATAATTTAGGCGCGGCTACATGCAACATGATTGAGAATTGCGACAGTATAGCCGGTATAATCCCGAAATTCTTTCTCTTGTAATGAAAGTATTCCGGGGGATTAGTGTAAGCCAATGGGGTAAAAAGAGCCTTCCATCTTTCACGGAAAGGCACTTCCGGACGTTGCCACTTAGGCACCTTGCTGTTATAATCACAATACCCCACGATTTTCGGCGCGACCAGGACATCTATACCATTCCTTCGCGCTGTAAGTCCGTAATCAACATCCCCTAAAGAATGTGAATAAACCGGATCAAGCATTCCGATCCTATGGAACACTTCATCCGGCACGAGGACGCAATTGCCTGTCAGGGTCTCACACGCCTGATACTCTCCGTTTGGTTCTACGACCTTATCTCCGTTTCTTCCGCCGTAGGTGACATGACCGTCAGTCTCATCTGCCGTCGTGCCCACAACGATACAATCCCTCCGGCTGCCAAGAAGTCCAGTCATAGCGGAAAGAGCATCACCCGTGAGGATAGTGTCGTCGTTAAGCCACAGATAGGCAGAATAGTCTTTTACTGAAGCTGCCGTCTTCCAGGCAAGAAGCATCCCCCGGTTCCAGTAGAGGTTGCCGTCTCCCTGAATAATCCTGACGTCGGGAAATTCAGAAGCCACTAATTCCGGAGTGCCGTCAGTGCAACCGTCGTCAACAAGAAAAATATCTACCTGAAATCCTTCAAGGGGAAGAAGAGAATGTAGCTGACGAAGACATTGAAGTGTCTTAACCTTCCTGTCATGCACAGTCAGCAATACAGCCATACTCATCATACCTCCGCCAGTTTAATCTTGGGTTGATTGAATACAGGATGCCGCTTTATCATCTTTGGATATTTCGTATTGTATCTTGTAAGCCATCCAAGCAGGAAGAAGAACATAAGGAATAGCTGGAAAACCGCCTCCGGAACAGGCTCCACCAGAAATTGAAGAACCATTCCAGTTGTCCATAAAAGGATACATCCCTTGGAGAAATGGTCAGCTGAAGATCTGCGGAGAAACCGGAAAAACTGTACGGCAAAGAAATATGTAAGCACAAGGAAGATTAAGAAGGGAATCCACCCCGACCGGACGCATACATCAAGCCATACATTATGAGCAAATGTCCATCCGATACGCTCCGAGTCCTCTCCGCCGAAAGGATGTCCGGGAATGAAATCGAGAGCCTTCTCCCACATGAAGGTACGTCCGCCCGCAGATGCGGCATTGAATCTCGAGCTGAAGTCTTCCCTGCTCCGGAAACCGGCAGTCAATCCTTTCAAGAGAGGGGAGTTCTCAAGAGCATAGAAATAGACAAAAATCAACGCAATGATTATTAAAGTCAGAACAATCACTTTCTTGGCAGAGAACCCGTTGTAGAAGATTCCGATAACGACGGCAGCCGCTCCAAGCACCGCAGCAGTGCGGTTGAGGATATGAAGTCCGGAGAAAAGAGCTAACCCTCCGACTATCACCATGAGGTATTTGATAAGATTCTCCGACTTCCGGTCGGTGGAGAGGAATAGAGCACCCACACCCATGATACCCATGGCAAGCATCATATTGTGGAGAGTGGCCTTTGACTTCTCACCCTCACCTTCGAGATACCTCGTCATGTTCACCAGCTCACCTGTCTTCAATGTATCATAAATATTCGTAACAATTGACCATGAAGCGAGGCAGAAAGTCACAAGACAAAGCACCACAAGGGGGGTATTCTTATTCTTTTCCGAATAAACGACATATTGCCCCACAACATACATGAGCGGAGGATAAAAGAAATAGAAGATCTGCTTTGAAACGGGTAAAGGTGGCTGTTGGAAAATCTGCGGTATGCCGTAAAGCAAGCCGAAGACCAGGCTCAAGACAAATACCGCATCCAGTTTCACCTTCATCTTGTAAAATACTATCGGTATCACAAGGACCAGCAGATACATGCTGTACCCTTCAAAAATCTGCGGTATCATCGAGACGAACAGAATCAGCAGGAAGCACCAGTTGCTGAAAATATCCGTCCATATGCTTACATTCTTCTTCATCCTTCAATTGATGTCATTATGTTGTAAGATGCTCTGTTTAAATCTTGACATATCGGAGAAGATTCTCCAGTTTCCTTTTATCCATGATAGGGGACGATTCCACCATTTCGTTTCCATAAGAAGACTTACTGTTTCCTCGTCATATCTATATCCGATGACCTTTGCCGGCACACCCCCGACAATAGCATACGGGGGTACATCTTTAGTCACCACTGCCCGCGCAAG
>CAZMHE010000100.1:0-9411 GCA_964566015.1 uncultured Sangeribacter sp.
GATAAACGCTCTTTTACTGTCTTTTGTGGCATGTCTCTCCATGCCGGTTGCAGTCGCGGTTTGCATGTCGCCCCGCGAGGGGGAGAACCGCCTTCCGGTCTGCACTCGCAAATTTATGAATTAATTTGTTTTCAGACAAACGTTTCCCGCGCTTTCTGGCTATATTTTTATTCTATCTGGTTAATTAGGCGGGATTTAGGGTCTTTTATCCATTTCATCCACTCCCATTTTGGGGATATTGTCACTTTGGAATTTTCGAGAATTTGGCAACCCGCAAACTCACAGTCGATCTATCTCCGTTACGGACAATCCCGTCACGGCCGAGATAGTTTCCGCCGGCAGACTCTGACGCTTCATTGCCCGCGCCACTTCCATCAATGTGTCCGCGCGGCCTTCCGCACGACCCTCCGCACGACCCTCCGCGCGGCCCTCCGCCCGTCCCTCCGCCCGTCCCTCCGCGCGGCCCTCGTCCCGGGCCGTATCGAGCACATCGTTCTGCACCATGATGCTGTCCATGTGCTCATCGTAGGCGCGCCGCTCTTTGGGACTCATCGACAAGACCCGCAGTTTCTCCCGAACTTCCTGAAGCCCAGGCGTACGCGTATCCTCTTTTATCTTCCCTGTCTTCAGATAGGTCATCCATTCGTCGAGTGGGGTTTCCGGAATCTTGTCGTAGGCGTTCACACGCACAAGATAGTATTCCGGGAAGACCTCCCTCGGAAGATGAGGCACGATGACTCCCTCCTCCTTCATGTTGACAAGAAGGTCGTTACCCGTATGGATTCCTTTGAACACGGTCTGGCCATGATAGACATAGTCGTCCCCCTGACCATAGTCGCAGTAGAGGATGCTGATTGAGTAGACCTTACGGACTTGGTCATACTTGTCGCCGATGTTGATATGCTCTGTTATCGCCTTGCACGTCCCGTAGAGAATCCGCTCCAGATAGTAGAGCTGGCGCGTGAGCTGCACCTCGATGATTATGATATGACCCTTGCTGTTCTTAGCCTTGATGTCGACGCGGTTGAACTTGTCGTGGTCGCTCGTCTGGTTGGATTCGCTCTCAAGAAGTTCCTCTATCTTGACATCCTCCCCTATCAGCACGGAGATAAGCCCTTCGAGGATATCGAAGTTAGCCTTGTTGCGAAGAATATGCTTGATCGCCCAGTCAAATCGTATATAAAGATTGTCCTGCTCCATCTAATTGTAAGACATTTTAGATACTACTGCAAATGTAACCATATTTCTCCATACCAACAAATCTTACACATGTCTTGCAAATCTACTTCTAAAGGGTGTCCGTTGATAATGAAGCCAGCAGGCTGGTAAGTCTCCAACCTGCCGGCTTCTTCAGAAGGGGTGAAAAGTAATAATTTATTTTACTTCTACTTTAACTGTCTTGGGCCCCGCTGTTACAATATAGATACCTGGCTTCATCGGAATTCTCTCACTATCAGACTCAGCTGTCATTGTTCTCACAATGTTACCCAATGTGTCATATAAGACGACCTGTAAGCCGGCAGCCCCTTTCAATATAATAGAGCTGCCCTCCGGGGTGATGATAATCAATCCGCTGGCGATAGCATCTACATCAGTGCCAACATTGTAGAAACCTCCCGTAGATATTAATTCGCGTTCATTGGATTCCGGATCAGACACGAGTGCATTTGCCACCTTGACAGGTTGGTCAATTAGGTCACCAGTCTTGACGGCAAGCAGGAGTATCGGCTGCTCCTCCGAACCGAAACGGCGGTTATCCGGGTCAAAGAGGATAAAGCGAACTGTACGTTCATTTATCTTTCTTGTATGAATTTGATGGACTTCCGCTCCTTCACCTTTAGCCACCTCTTCAATCTCCATGCCTTCGGGAACTGTTACTTCACCCTGCATCGCCACATAGTCGTTAGCATTCTCCAGTCGGACAGGGATAGTTACCGTTTCACCGGGGCAGCTTTCAAAATCGTCGACACGCAAAGTCTCGAAGCTTTCCTTATCATCCAAAGAATAACTTTCAGACTCATCGTCCACCTCCGGTGTTTCGGTAGGTCGATCAAGAATCATTGTGACAAGAGTGGATGTATCGGAAATAGTCACACTTCCATCCTCGTCCACATCTGACGCCTTCATATCGATATAGTCAACCTCGTTACCTATCACATAATTAGCGATATTCACAGCGTCAGCCACATTTACCCGTCCGTTACCGTTCGAGTCTCCAAGTTCCGAGTCCATTCCATTAACATAATAGAAATCCTCCCACTGCGCAGCTGACTTGTAGGCTTTAATACTTTGAGCAGGCACATAGAGTTGACACTCTGATTTATTTATATCATCCAATGCGTTTGAGCCACAAACCGGAGGTGTCTCAGAGAAAGAATAAAAATGATTAATAGAAGTACAGCCGTTGAAAGCATTTTGCTCTATGGTCTTTACATTTTTACCAACCGAAACAGACTTGAGCGATGAACACTCTGTAAAAGCATCCTCTCCGATATCAGTCACACCACCCCCCATGATGATACTTTCTAAATTAGAACAACCCCTAAATTCATGTGATAAGATAATATTCTCTACATCTGAAATTTCTACCCTTTTTAGGCTATTATTCCATTCAAACGGGGAGTACCAAGATTTAAAATCATGTGAAGGTCTCAAACGTCTCCCTATGAATACTTCCTCGAGTGGACAATCAATGAACATGGGTTTATAATCCGCAAATATATCCAACTCGGAATCTATAGGCAATCCTGTATTATCTCTTATCTCTTCAAAACAAACCTTAGAAAGTGAAGTACATCCTTCAAATGCATCCCTATCTATGTAACTGACACTTCCCGGTATCGATATTTTTTTTAGGGAACTACAACCCCAAAAGATCGAATTTGGCAAAGTGGATATATTTGAGCCAAGAGTAATATCTTGAAGATGCAGACATCTAGAGAATGCAGATTTTCCTAATTTAGCCACTGAGTTTGGAATAATCACTTCAGCAGCACTACAGCCATAGAAAGCACAATCTCCAATTGAAATCAGAGTCTCAGGCAATATTAAATTATCAATCTTACTGCCATCGGCAAGAAAATTATCCGGTATATGAGTAACTTTATCTCCAAATATAATGTTGGAGACAGAAGATGGGAAGACAGAGATGATTGTAGGGAATAAAGGCGAGTAGGAGGTGTTTTTAGGATTACAGTTTATGGCCTCATATATGATTGTTGACAGAGAGGAGCAATTTCTGAAAGCATGACTACCAATCGAGATCACATTCTCCGGAATGCGAATTGCAACCAACGAGGAGCAATTTCCGAAAGCATACTCACCAATTGATGTCATATTCTCCGGAATGATAATTGCAGCCAACAAGGAGCAATCATAGAAAGTAAAAGAATTTATTGAGGTCACATTTTTCGGAATATTAATTGAAACTAATGAAGAGCACTCTCTGAAAGCAGACTCCCCGATTGAAGTCACCGTCTCAGGAATAATAATCGAGACCAATGAAGAGCTCCCCCTGAAAGCAGACTTCCCGATTGAACTCAGAGTCTCGGGTAGGACCAAATTTTCAATCTTGCTACCACTCCCAAGAAAATAATCCGGTATTTTTATCACATTGTCTCCAAGCCTAACATTGGAAATAGAAGAAGGGAAAACAGGAATTTCCGTAGAACCGCTGGATTGACAGTCAATGGCATTATATTCAAGTATTCCCAATGAAGAGCAATCCAAGAAAGCTGACTCACCGATTGAGATCACATTTTCCGGAATATTAATTGAAGACAACGAAGAACAACGCTTGAAAGCCGATTCGCCTATTGTTGTCACATTCTCCGGAATATTAATTGAATATAACGACGAGCTGCCCTTGAAAGAAGACTCACCAATTGAGGTCAGAGTCTCGGGGAGGATCAAATTTTCAATCTTGCTACCACTCCCAAGGAAATAATCCGGTATTGTTTTTATCTTGTCCCCAATAGTAATATTGGAAATGGAAGATGGGAAAACGGGGTTCAGGTTGGATCCATAAGTAGCACAGGTGATTGCTTTATATTCTAAGGTGGTTAAAGAACTGCAATAGCTGAAAGCAGACCCTCCAATTGAAGTCACATTCTCCGGAATATTAATTGAAGACAACGAAGAACAACCGTTGAAAGCCGATTCGCCTATTGTTGTCACATTCTCCGGAATATTAATTGAAGACAACGAAGAACAACCTTTGAAAGCTGAACCACCAATTGAGGTGACGTTTCCCGGAATGTTAACAGTAGTCAACGAGCTGCAGAGGCTGAATGCGCTGTTTCCGATTTTCTCGACGGTTTCCGGCATTTTATATGATGCTGAGAGTGTGATGGGAGCAAAATAAATGTTGGTAAAATCAGAGTCATATATTACTCCTTCAGCATCAATTTCACTATTCACAGGATACTCTACACTAATCCCATTATAAAAAGGATTAGGAATCGAAGATGGGTAAGCACTTTTGATGAGGGAAGTACATTCCCAAAATGCCCATGAATCTATTTCGGTTACATTCTTTGGGATGATAATTGAAGTCAGGCCACTGCAAGACCTGAAAGCATAATTATAAATATATTGTAGATTTTCAGAGAATGAAACGGATGTGAGGCCAGTACATTTCTCGAAAGCCGAAGAACCAATTGCAGTCAGATTTTCAGGAAAATGAATGGATGTGAGTTTATTGTTTCTTTCAAAGGCACATCTTTCAATTGCGATTAACGACTCCGGGAAACTAACATTCTCCAGTTGGCTGCCATAAGATAGAAAGTTAGCAGGAATTTTAGTCACCTTTTCTCCTAAAGAGAGATTAGCAATGGTCGGAGGGAAAAGGTATTTGTAGCTTTCTCCCAAATTATTACATTTAATCGCGTTAAACTCAAGGGTAACTAAACCAGGACAATCATAGAATGCATCCGCTCCAATTGATGCCACATTCCCCGGAATAGTTATGGATGTCAAAGCAGAACACCCTCTGAAAGCATGCGACCCAATTGAAGTCAGAGACTCGGGGAGTACCACAATTTCAACCTTATTACAATTGGTAAGGAAATAATCCGGTATATTTTTCACCCTGTCTCCAAAACTAATGTTGGAAATAGAAGAAGGGAAAATGGGATTATTATTGGACCCATTGACTTCACAGTCAATTGCATCATACTCAATGGTGGCCAATGCTGAACAATCGTCGAAGACAGATGCTCCCATTGATGCCACATTCCCAGGAATATTAATGGATTTCAAGCCCGAGCACCCGCTGAAAGCACGTGTCCCAATTGAAGTCAGAGACTCGGGGAGTACCACAATTTCAATCTTATTACAATTGGCAAGAAAATAATCCGGTATTTTTATCACCTTGTCTCCAAAACTAATGTTGGAAATTGAAGAAGGGAAAACAGAAATTTCTGAGGATCCATTGACATGACAGTCGATAGCATTATACTCAAGTGAGGCCAAAGCAGAGCATCCGTAGAAAGCGGACACATCTATTGATGTCATACTCTCCGGGATATTGATGGAAGTTAGCGAAGAACAACCATCGAAAATTGATTCTCCGATGGATGAAACATTCTCTGGAATGTGAATGGACGTTATAGAAGAACAGTACTTGAACGCATTATCTTCTATATTCCTTACACTTTCCGGAATTGTATATGAGTCTGTAACTGTGATAGGAGCAAAATTAAGGCCTGAAAAGTCTGAGTTATAAATCACTCCGGATTCATCTATTTCATAATCCTCTGGATAGCTAAAAGTTAAGCCCGCCGGAAAAGGATTAGAAATGGAAGCCGGGTATGCACTCTTGATAAGAGAAGAACACCCGTTAAATGCACCGTCACCAACTGATGTTACATTCCTCGGTATTATAACTGTTTTAATCCGGGAACAATTATTGAAAGCATAGTCCCCAATAGAGATCAAAGACGAGGGTAATTCCAACTTTTCAATATCGCTCCCCGACGAAAGGAAGTATGCTGGTATCTGCACGATCTTCGGGCCAATGGTTAAACTTATGATGGAAGAGGGGAAAACAGGATGTTCGGCAGAACCAATGGCATCACAGCGTATCGAATTGTATACAAGTGATTGCAAAGAGCTACAACCCGAGAGAGCTGATTCTCCAATTGAAATAAGCGATTCGGGGAGTACCATATTTTCAATCCTATTGCCATCGGCGAGGAAATAATCTGGTATTTTTATCACATTGTCTCCTAATGTTACAATGGAAACCGAGGAAGGGAAAACGGGAAATTCTGAGGTGCCATTGGCTTTGCAATCTATTGCATTATATTCAAGTTTTGCCAAAGCAGAGCATCCATAGAAAGCATATACTCCAATTGAGGCTACACTCTCCGGAATGTTAATTGAGGTTAACGATGAGCAACTATCGAATGCAGATTCTCCGATGGATGAAACATTCTCTGAAATATGTATGGACGTTATAGAAGAACAGTACTTGAATGCATTATCTTCTATATTCCTTACACTTTCCGGAATTGTATATGAGTCTGTAACTGTGATAGGAGCAAAATTAAGGCCTGAAAAGTCTGAGTTATAAATCACTCCGGATTCATCTATTTCATAATCCTCTGGATAGCTAAAAGTTAAGCCCGCCGGAAAAGGATTAGAAATGGAAGCCGGGTATGCACTTTTGAGAAGAGAAGAATACCCGTTAAATGCACCGTCACCAACTGATGACACATTCCTCGGTATTATAACTGATTTAATCCGGGAACAATTATTGAAAGCATAGTCCCCAATAGAGATCAACGACGAGGGCAGCTCCAAAATCACTATCTTACTCCCTAATGAGAGGAAATACTCGGGTATCTGCGTCACCATCGGCCCAATCTTTAAATTAGTGACGGAAGCAGGCAGAAGGGGACTACTTGACATTCCCTTTGTATTGCAAGATATCGCATTATAGGTAACTGAAGTCAATGATGAGCAATTTTCGAACGCCCCAAAACCAATTGAGGTCACATTCTCCGGAATTTTAATGGATCTTAACGAATTGCAACCGCTGAAAGCAACTACTCCGATAGATGTCACACTCTCCGGAATATTAACTGAAGCTAATGAAGTGCAACTATGGAAGAGCTGACCACTGATTGATGTCACACCCTCAGGGATATGAACTGAAGTTAACGAAGAACATTCTTCGAAAGCTGCCGTGCCGATAGAGGTCACATTCTCAGGGATATTAACTTTAGCTAAAGAAGAGCATCCATGAAAGGACCAATCTCCAATTGAAATAAGTGATTCGGGGAGTGCAAGATTATCAATCCTGGCATTTTTTATGAGGAAATAATCTGGTATTATTTTCACTTTGTCTCCAAATTTAATGTTGGAAATAGTGGGAGGGAACACAGGAATTGCCTGGGTTCCACTCCCACTACACTCAATTGCATTATACTCCAGTGATGCCAAAGCCGCGCAATATCTGAAAGCACCCGAACCGATTGAGGATACATTCTCAGGGATATTAACTGAAATTATCGATGAACATTTTTCGAATGCTGCCGAACCGATTGAGGACACATTCTCAGGGATATTAACTAAAGCTAATGAAGAGCAGCCATGGAAGGCCCAATCTCCAATTGAAGTCAATGATTCAGGAAATATCAGATTTTCAATCTTACTACCTTTGGCCAGGAAATAATCTGGTATTATTTTTACTTTGTCTCCAAATGTAATGTTGGAAAGGGAGGAGGGGAAAACAGGAATTTCAGAGGAGCCATTAGCTATACATTCTACTGCCTCATACTCAAGCGACTTTAAAGAATAGCAACCACTAAAAGCATCAGATCCTATTGAAGTAACATCTTCCGGAATATTTATTGACGTCAATGCAGTGTTCTTATAGAAAGCTTGGGTTCCAATTGAAGTCAAAGATTCAGGAAATATCAGATTTTCAATCTTACTACCTTTGGCCAGGAAATAGTCAGGTATTATTTGCACTTTGTCTCCAAATGTAATGTGGGAAACGGAAGAAGGGAAAACAGGAGATTCCGAGGAAGAAGATGGAAAACAATGGATTGCATTAAATTCAAGTGTAGCCAATGCAGAGCAACCGCTGAAAGCCGACTCGCCGATTATGATCAAATCATTTTCAGGAATATTAATGGAAGCTAACGATGAGCAACCGTTGAAAGCTGAGTTTCCTATAAAGGTAACACTCTCAGGTATTGTAAGGGATCTAAGAGAAGAACATCCCGTAAAAGTCCCTTCCTCAATTCGTTTTAATAAACTTGGCAGAGTACATTTGGTAAGATCTGTGCAACCAGCGAAAGCAGACTTACCAATACGAGTCACGGTTTCGGGAATTGATACATTACTCACCCATACATAATTCTTAAATGCATGATCTTGAACTGCAGTGACACTATAATCAACCCCATTATCATCAGTTACCACTGCAGGAATTATTATGCTCGTCTTCCAAGTATTTATCGGTCGGACGACAGTTGCTGTTTTGCTGCTGCCATAGTCATTTAAATTATATTCTATGCCACCCCTGGTAATTGTCCCAGCCTGAGATATCAGGCCTGAAAACCCTATTAGAAGTAATAGGGCGATACGGAGGATAAAGTTTTTCATATTATGGAAGTTTATCTCACTGCCGTCGGACTCCCCTCTTGGGCATTAGTTAGGTTAGGATATAAAAAAAGCGTAGGAATCTGTATCGGTTGCCGTCCTACGAACTGAGGCTTCTCGCATTGCCCAACTTGTATAGGACGGCAACGCCAGAAGCCCACGCTTGTGTGTATATAACCAAATTATACCCGTGTTCGAAAAAACACAGGTACAATCCGCAGTACACGTCCACGGGCATCTTCCGTTGCTCAATCCTTGACACAAGTTTGAAAAGTTTGCGAGAAATTTCAGTCCGTCAAGAATCAGCGCGGATAAACGCTCTTTTACTGTCTTTTGTGGCATGTCTCTCCATGCCGGTTGCAGTCTCGGTTTGCGCGTTGCCCCGCATAGCGAAGAACGGCCTTCCGGTCTGCACTCGCAAATTTATGAATTAATTTGTTTTCTGACAAACGTTTCCTGGGCTTTCTTACTAAATTTTAATTCTAAGGGGCTAATTGTTCGGCATTTAGGCTCTTTTATCCATTTCATCCACTCCCCTTTTGGGGTTACTGGCATTTTGGTTTTTGCGGAAATATGGGGACCGGTGGGAAACGATGGGAAAGTAATTCGCACGGAATTTTTATGCGTTACTTCGCTCGCCACTCCCGGATGGGTCGCACGATATAGTGGAACCCCGCCGGGGTTCTTAATTTTTTGATTTGTCCGATTCCGCGGGCCGCAAGGGCCCGCGACTTACCGTGGTGGAGTCCCTGCTATATAACTAATTTTCGGCCTTAGTTGATTGACTGAGTTTACTCA
>CAZMHE010000101.1:0-9356 GCA_964566015.1 uncultured Sangeribacter sp.
TCAAAACTATTTGAAAAAATATCACCCGATTCATGCTCAGATTTCTCTGAGCTGAATCGGGCAATTGAGATAAATCGAGAGGGTTTCGGGTAGGGCGGTTACTTGCGGCGGTGGGGGAAGGGGAAACGGAAACGGCGTTTGGAGTCGGAGGTGGGGGAGGCTATGGGCAACTCGATGCGGAAGGTGGTGCCTTTGCCGAGCTCGGAGTCTTTGACGAATATGCGTCCGCCGTGATACTCCTCGATGATGCGCTTCACAAGCGTCAACCCGAGTCCCCAGCCCCGTTTCTTGGTGGTGAACCCCGGGGAGAATACGTTCTTGAAATTCTTGCGCGCGATACCCTTGCCGGTGTCATGCACCTCTATCCAGACCCTGTCGCGGTCAGCACCGGTCGTGACGGTGAGCGACCCCTCGCCATCCATGGCGTCTACCGCATTCTTCGTGAGGTTCTCCATAACCCACTCGAAGAGTGACTCGGAGGCCATGATGCCGTGGTCGTCTTCCGAAAGATTGAGGGTAAGCGATACTTTCCCCGAGATGCGGCTCTTCATGTATTCGAGCGAACGCGTCACGGTGTCGTTGAGGTATTCGAGCTGTAGCTCCGGGATGGAACCGATCTTCGAGAAGCGTTGTGCGATTGTCGAGAGACGGTGCACATCCTTGTCGATCTCCTCGGTCACCTCCGGGGCCACGTCCATCGCGACGAGGTATTCGTTCCAGGCCATGAGCGATGAGATGGGGGTGCCGAGCTGGTGGGCTGTCTCCTTTGAGAGACCGGCCCATACACGGTTCTGTTCAGCCTTCTTGGTATACACGACCGCCACATAGATGATGACAATCAGGATTATCATGATTCCCAACTGTATGTAGGGGTAGAGGCTGAGGCGTCGCAAAAGGATCGAATCTTCGTAATATATATATTGATAGGTGTTGTGGTAGACTTCGACACGTATGAAATGCGGGTCGGTCTCGGCGAGTTCGCGAAGCGGACGCCCCCCTCCGGCATCGAGCAGGCGGTCGAGCAGGTAGAGGCGGTTTTCGGTGGACAGCTCTTCAAACTGCTGCCCTTCGGGCACGTTCTTGTCGGGAAGCCGGAAATTGCGGTAATCGATGATATTATATGCGGAGTCGGCCACGAGCACCGGTATGGAGTTGTTCTGGCTGATGATTGCGAGAAGAAACTCGAAATCGGAGTCGACGTTCGATTTGGCAAGTCGTTCGGTGGCGCTGGCCCATATATCCATACGCTCACGCTCCTGTTTTGCGAGTTCCTTGACGAGGGAATTACTCGCTATGAGAAACGTGATGATCGCCGTGGTGGCCAGGGCGAAGAAGATGATTTTGCCGGTGCGTTGCCGTTCGTAGAGTCCCATCCGCATACGTAAGGTGATTTATATATATAGGAAAGGGGAGTCGAAGTCGGCGAGAAGGGGATGATGCAGGTCTTTCTCGGAGAGTATTGCCTTGCTGAGATCGAGCCGCCAGTCTATGCCGAGAGCCGGGTCGAGAATGGAGATTCCTCCGTCGGCTTCCGGTGCGTAGTAGTTGTCGCATTTGTATTGAAACACGGCCTCCTCACTGAGTACGGCGAAACCGTGGGCGAAACCGCGGGGCACGAAAAACTCGCGGTGGTTGTCGCCGCTCAGTAGACATGCTACGTGGCGCCCGTAGGTGGGCGAGCCCTTGCGGATGTCGACGGCGACATCGAGCACTTCCCCGCTGATGCACCTTACAAGCTTGGCCTGGGTATGAGGAGGACGCTGGAAATGAAGCCCCCGCATCACACCGCGTGTGGAGCGCGATTCGTTGTCCTGCACGAAATCGACAGGACCGGCGATGTCGTCAAATACATTCTTGCGGTAGCTCTCGAAGAAATAGCCCCGGGCGTCGCCAAACACCTTGGGCTCTAAGATCACCACGCCTGCTATGTCTGTCTGTATTTTGTTCACGATAAAAAGGTTAGGGGTTAGAGGTTAGGGGTTAGAGGTTAGGAGATGCTAACGCCTTATAAAGATTAATCGAAGTTCTGCATCCGGGGGTCGTCGGCGAGTTTCATGAGATATTGGCCGTATTGATTCTTGATCATCGGGAGAGCCACTTCCCTCAATTTCTCTGTGTCTATCCATCCGTTGGCGTAGGCCACTCCCTCGAGACACCCTATCTTCAGCCCCTGACGTTTCTCGAGCACCTCCACATAAATCGAAGCCTCCGCTAAGGAGTCGTGAGTGCCGGTGTCGAGCCATGCGAACCCCCTCGGAAGGGTCTGCACTTTCAGTTCACCGTCGTGAAGAAACTGCTGGTTGACGCTCGTGATCTCGAGTTCGCCACGTGCCGACGGCGTGATTCCCGCCGCGACATCCACCACCTTGTTGGGGTAAAAATAAAGGCCGACCACGGCGTAATTGCTTTTGGGATGGAGTGGTTTCTCCTCGATGGAGAGGCAATTCCCCTCGTTGTCGAATTCAGCCACACCATACCGCTCCGGGTCGTTGACCCAGTAGCCGAACACCGTGGCTTTCCCTTCCTCCTCGGCGGCCGCTACTGATCGGCGTAGCACCGACCGGAACCCCGTGCCGTGGAATATGTTGTCGCCCAAGACGAGGCAGACGGAATCGTCGCCGATGAAGTCGCGCCCGATGATGAAGGCCTGCGCCAATCCGTCGGGCGACGGTTGCTCTGCATAAGAGAGACTGACGCCATAGTCGCTGCCGTCGCCGAGCAGACGCCTGAAGGCGGGGAGATCCTGGGGGGTGGAGATGATGAGTATGTCGCGGATCCCGGCGAGCATGAGTGTGGAAAGCGGGTAATACACCATCGGTTTGTCGTAGATGGGGAGGAGTTGCTTGCTGACTCCCTTGGTGATGGGGTAGAGGCGGGTGCCCGATCCCCCGGCGAGTACTATTCCCTTCATTTCTTTCTGTTGCTCGTTTAGGGTGAATGTTAAATGTTATCGGTGGGTCATCTTGTTAGGATTGCCCGGAGGTCATATCGGGCATCCTCGATAAGTGCCCTGATAGGGGAGACAATCGGTTTGAAAGTCTCGGTCTTTTCCGGTGAGAGTACCCGGAGCGCTCCGGCATCGCAATGCACGCTAAGGGTTTTCCCCATCGTGAGGGGTTCGCCGTCGACATGCACGGGGCCTCCCGCGAGGCGCGAGATTACAGCCGAACGCACACGGAATGTGTCGATTCTGGCGTTGCGGTCGAGATACCCCGACAGGAGGTCGACCCCGACCTTGACCGTGGAGATCGGAGAGCCGTCGTGTACGACAATCAGGTCGAGGAGCCCGTCGGTCATATCGGCGTGAGGGGCGATATAGGCATTGTTGCCATATTGGGAAGCATTGGCCACGGCAATCAGAAAGGCTCTTCGCGTGAAGATTTTGCCGTCGACTGATATTGCGTAGTTTTCCGGGGTATAGTGCATGAATTCCCTGATGACATTGCGGATATAAGTCACTCTTCCGCGCCTTTTCTCCATGGCGAATTTCTCACTGACGGCAGCGTCGAAGCCGACGCCGAAAGTGCAGTAGAAAGGGCGGCCGTTCACCATTCCCCGGTCAATGCTAAGGACGTGACGCTCGCAGATGATGTCGAGGGCGGCGTTGACATCCTGAGGGATGCCGAGGGTGCGCGCCAGACCGTTGCCGCTGCCGAGGGGGATGATGCCGAGGGCTGTGCGCGTGTGGGAGAGGGCGGTGGCGATCTCGTTGACAGTGCCGTCGCCTCCGGCGGCGATGACGCAGTCAACACCTTCACGCACCCCTTCCGAGGCAAGCGCGGAGGCATGATTCGGACCCTCGGTCTGCACGGCGCGGACCTCGGCCCCCGTGAGGGCAATACGCTCGCGGACGGTGGCCTCCAGACCGCGTTTCGAGCGGGTGCCGGAGACCGGGTTGACTATCAGCAGGACTTTGCGTGTTTCGCTTGTTTCCATATATCGCTTCACGGTGTCCCTGATACGCGAATCAATGACGATACGGCATAAGGGCACATTTGGGGGGTGTAAAGTTACGAAAAATTTGTGAGAGTTCAAGAAAAACCTTAAATTTGCAACGAAGTTGGCAAGTCAACTCTTACAACCTGACTCACAAAACACCGCAAGAGTGAAAATCCACCGCGAAGGCACCAATATACTCATCATCCTCCCGATTGTGCTGACAGCCCTCAACGTCCCGGTCTGGCTCTTCATGCGCCCCGTGGCCATCCCTGCTGTCTTCACCGCGATCTCCGTCGTGGTCTATATCTTTGTGTTCAATTTCTTCCGTTGCCCGAAGCGGCACTATCCCGGTCCGAGACGCGACATGGTGGTCAGCTCGGTCGACGGTAAGGTCGTGGCCATAGAGAGGGTCTACGAGGGTGAATATCTGAAATCGGAGGCCATAATGCTGTCGGTGTTTATGTCGCCGCTCAATGTCCATGCCAACTGGTATCCGGTTGACGGCGAGGTGGAATATGTGCGCCATCACCGCGGACGCTTCCTCTCGGCTTATCTACCGAAGGCAAGTACGGAGAACGAACGGTCTACGATCGGAATCCTGACATGTGGGCGTCGCATCACGGTCAGGCAGATAGCCGGGGCTATGGCGCGCCGCATCGTTACCTACGCCCGCCGTGGACATCGCGCCGACATTGACGGCCATCTCGGATTCATCAAATTCGGTTCGCGTGTCGATCTTTACCTCCCGCTCGATTCGGAGATTCTCGTTGCCATGGGGCAGACGGTAAGAGGGGGTGTCACTCCCGTGGCTAAGTTCGTCTGACTTATAATTATATCCAGATCATGAATTTCATAAAGCGCAACATACCCAATTCCATAACTTGCATAAACATTCTCGCGGGATGCCTCTCCATAGCGGTGGCTTCTCGGGGACTCGATACGCTGTGGGGGCTGCCGGCCTACCAGTGGGCGTTTATCTTCATAGCCATCGGGGCTGTGGCCGATTTCTGCGACGGCTTCGCCGCGCGTTCCCTGAAGGCGTATTCAGAGATGGGAAAGGAGCTCGACTCATTGTGCGACCTGGTCACGTTCGGCGTGGCTCCGGCGATGATCATCTTCAATCTCTTCCTTGACTACGGGCGCGATCCGTGGGTGGCCTGGGGCGCGATGCTGATTCCGATTGCCGGTGCCATAAGGTTGGCGCGCTTCAATATCGACACGCGTCAGTCGGTCACATTCATCGGCCTCCCGATACCGGCCAACGCTATCTTCTGGATAGGATATGCCGCTATGGTGGCCTCGGAAAACGCGCTGTTCCTCTCGGCCTGGTATTGGTTCCTGCCGATCCTCGTGGTGGAATGTTGGCTTATGAACAGCGAAGTGAGGATGTATTCCCTTAAGTTCAAGAGCCTCTCCTTCAAAGAGAACTATCCGCGCATACTCCTTGTGGTGGCCACGATCGCACTTTGCGCGGTGTTCGGCGCAGGGGGGCTGCTCTGGCTCATCATCTTCTATCTCATTCTCTCCATCTGCTTCCCCCCGAAGGGGTGAACACGTTCCTTACCCGCGCCCCGGCTCTTCATAATCTCCGGGTGGACTAAATCACATTCTGAATTACAATGGGAACTTTTTTAGTAATCATCATAATCTTCGTGCTCTGCTGGCCATATATTGCGCGCTGGCTGAGGAGTCTTATGGCCAGGCGTGCCGAAGACTATATACGTCGGGCTACGGGTATGCCTCCGCGCCCCGGCTCACGCGAGGAGCGCAGGCAACAGCGCGCCACATCATCTTCCGGCGGAGGCAGGGGTGGCGACTACACCCGGACAAGTCAGCAACAGCGTCAACGCCGCCACACCCCGACTCACGAACCCCTCATACCGAAGGAATATGCCGAGGATGTGGAATTCACCGAGACAATTTCCTATTCCGAGACAATAATAGCCGGTGAAACAGTCAAGACGACCGGCAAGCCCAAGCGTCCGGAGAATCAGGTGAGCGACGCCGAATGGACCGACATTCCGGATTGACACCTTATCTATTCCGGACGGTCCCCTGATTTATTCCGGATTGACACCTTATCTATTATGGCAAAGACACTCTTCGTCAGCGATCTCGACGGAACACTCCTCGGTGCTGACTCGCGAATATCTCATGAATCGCGCACCATGCTCAACAAGGCGATTGAGGCAGGTGCGCTTTTCTCTATCGCCACGGCGCGCACTCCTTCAACCGTAGATCTTCTTATGAAGGGGGTGGCGTCGCGACTCCCCTATATCGTGATGACAGGGAGCGCGATGTGGGATCCCCACACCAACCTCTATTCCGACCTTGTGCACATCGACCGCGCCACGGCCGAGGAGGTTGTCGGTGTCTTCCATGCCCATAAATTGCCGACGTTTATCTACACCCTGCCGAAAGATATAATCGAGATATATCATTACGGACCGATGAGCGAAGGGGAGCGTATGTTTATCGACGAGAGGGTAGACTCCCCTTTCAAGCGGTTTCATATCCCCGCTGACGGCACTTCCGTGCTTCCCGATCCACTCGACGACGTCATTCTATGCTATGCCATGCAGCCGAGTCTGCGTTCCGAGGAGACCTGGCGCGACCTGTGCAAGATAAAGGGTTGCAACCCTATTTACTATCATGACCGGTTCGGCCCCGACACCGGCATCCTCGAGGTGTTCTCAGCCAACGCCTCGAAGGCGCGTGCGCTCCGCAAGCTGCGTGAGCGCACGGGTGCCGAACGCACGGTTGTTTTCGGCGACAATATCAACGATCTCCCCATGATGAGGGAGGCTGACCTTGCGGTGGCCGTAGAGAATGCCGTGGCTGAAGTGAAGGAAGCGGCCGACATTGTCATCGGTCCCAACACCTCCGACTCCGTCGCCCGCTTTATCCTTGATAACTGCGGGAAGTGATTCCGTCACTATCCAGCCGCTTCATGCAGCTTTAATATTTATGGTTCTGTCCCCGCTGACGTCCGCGGTCGTTGGGGTCAAAGGGGTTGCGCGTCGGGTCGAAGTAGTCTTCATCCTCCTCTTCCTCCTGGTTGACGGCATTGTTGCGGCCACGGTTGCGCTTGTCGGCCTCTGGCTTGTTTTTCTTGATCTTTTCCGGTTTCATGAGGTCGACGCTTGTCTCGAACACGTTCCAGCTCTCGCTTTTGTCCCAGTTCTTCTTTAGCGTCACCATCTTCGGGTAATAATAGACAAGGTCAGGCTGGCGCCCTTCGGCGTAGTTGCCCGTGGTGTACTTGCCGTCGCCGTTACGGTCTTCGTAGAGACGGACATAATACTTTCCCGGATCGACATATTGGAAACGTGCCACACCGTTGATTACCGGAGACCTTCTTACGGGGGCGTCAGACGTGGTGAGCAGCTCCACAAAGGCATGGGTGCTGTCGGGGTAATTGGTGATGTTGAATGTAATGGCGCTGTAGTCTTCCTCATCCTTTGTCTTGAACTTGAAGTCGAGGGGGTCCGACCGCAATCCGTAGATGCCGGTGGCTGCGAGCGTGTCTACGCGAAGGCGGTATTCGGTGGCGAATTCCCAGGGGTATTCTATCTTCATCGTTCGGATCGAAATGGAATCAGCCGGCTCCAGTTTCCACGGTTTTCCTACCGGTTGCCATACGGAATCGACCATCGTCTCGAGGTGGAATGAGGCTGTGTCGAGGCTTTCCAAGGGTGTCGGAAACTCAAAGCTGATCGGACGCCACACCTCCTGCGTCTGTCCCGTCAGCATCTTTATAGGCAGGGGGGTCGGACGCTGAGGGAGGGAATCAGTGTTTTCCTCCTCAACGCTCTTCTTCTTTTTCTCCTCCTTTTTCTTCACGCGCGGACGTTGGGTATAGAAGCGGAGGGTGTCGGTGGTGGCGGTCAGATTCTGTGCCGAGTCAGAGCGGAGATACCTGACTGAAATCAGCAGCGAGTCTGTTGCGATGATGCTGCGGGGGCGGAGCCAATAGGTGAGGGTGTCATTGTGTGCTGACCGCTCGAGGGTGGCCCAGTCCTTGTATCCGTCGATGCCGACAATGTCGAGAGTCGGGAGAGAATCACTTTTAGTATTGAAGATAAGGGAGAGTCGCGTGGAATCGACACGCTCGTATTTCTGTAGATACTGCGATTTCACATCGCTCTCGAAAGACCGGAGGAGCACGTCGTTGGGGAGGAAGACCGTACGTTCGCGGCTCACGACCGTGTCGACAGTTCCTGTGACAAGGTTGTAGACGGAATCGCTGGTCATGGCTCTCTCGGCCGAAGGTGTGAGCGTGTAGTCGAGGAAAGCCATGGCCTCCTCAGGGTTGGCGCGGTGCCAGTCGTTGTCGAGGTCATTTAGGGCGAAGATGCGGTAGGTGCCGGGTGCCAGACCCCGTATCGAGAAGCGGCCGCGGTCATCGGTTTTCGCCACACGCTCGAAAGGGAGCTTTGAGAAAGCAGTGTCGGAAAGATTGCTGTAGACACCGACGAGCATACCCTGCTGGGGCTCGAGTGCGTCTGAAGAGAGCACCATGCCTGAGATCTGAAGCGTGTCGAGCACCGGACCAGTCGAGAAGCTGTAGGTGAAGCCCTGGAGCTTGTTGCTTTCGTTGTTGTCTTCGATGGCGTCAGCGAAGTCTATTGTGTAGGTTGTGTTTGGCTTAAGCGTGTCGGTAAACTGGACAGTGACCCGCTTGCCGAGCGAGGAGACGCGGGGTATGGAGGTGGATGGGGGCGAGACCACCACCTTGGAGAAAGCGTCTTTCACGTTGACAATCTCGTCGAAATCGATCGTGACGCGGTCTTGGGTGACATTGACTGAACCGGGAGCCGGGCTGGCGCGCACGAAGCGCGGCGGATCCTCGTCGCGTGGACCGCCGGAAGGGTTGCCGATAGAAGCGCACGACGCCAATATGGCTATGCAGATTCCCGCTGCGGGGAGCACTCTTGTCTTTCTTGTCATGGCGCGAAATTAACTATTTATTCCCATACTCGGGGCGTAACCACTCTGAAAAAAGGGGAAAACTTTGTTAAATATTCATTTTTACACCCTGTTATAACGCATGAATGAAAAATTTGCACTATATTTGCAAGCTGAAAAAATATCTTGTCGCGCGGGACGGGTCACCGCCCCCTTTCAACGCGTACTGACCTGACACAAAAAATAAAAACATCAATAAAACCAACAGACAATGCAGAACAAAGGGTTTATCAGCACCATTGCCGTCCTTTTGATCCTGATCTGCGGCTTCTACATCTCCTTCTCATTCGTGACTTCTCACTATGAGAAGAAGGCCCGTGAGTATGCCGCCGCCATGGCCAAGACCGACGACGTCACCAATGATGCCTACAAACAGAATCTGAAGCAATTCAATGACTCCATCGACAAGGAGAAAGTCTATCTCGGCTACACCTACAATCAGGTGCGCA
>CAZMHE010000102.1:0-4774 GCA_964566015.1 uncultured Sangeribacter sp.
TGGGTCAAATTTCGCGCAAATTTAGTGCTTATTTTTTTATCGGCAAAATATTTTAGGAGAAATTTTTAATTTTTTTGTGGGTTTTAGGTTTTGGGTGTATAGGTTTTTTGGGGGAGTGCTATTTATGATACCCTTTTCGTTGTGGGCGCAATGTATTGCGCCCCTACGGGTACGGGTGCGGTTATGGGCGCGGTTTTCCCCA
Source organism: uncultured Sangeribacter sp. (assembly GCA_964566015.1). GTDB lineage: Bacteria > Bacteroidota > Bacteroidia > Bacteroidales > Muribaculaceae > Lepagella. The sequence goes on from CAZMHE010000102.1 coordinate 203, forward strand.
GTTAAATTTGGAGGGTGTCGGTGATGTAGGGGAGGAGGACGGAGCGGTGGTGGGCGATGATGATGACGGTGGCGTTGGGACGGCTTTCGGTGAGGCGCTGCATGAGCAGCGCGGCGGTGTCTACATCCAAGGCGCTGTTGAATTCGTCGAGTACGAGTATGCTTCCGGGGCGCAACAGGGCGCGGGCGATGGCGATGCGCTGGGCTTGTCCTTCGCTGATGCCGCCGCCGGTTTCGTCGCATGGGGTGTCGAGTCCCTGTGGCAGTTCGAAGACGAAGTCGGCGGCTGCGATGTGGAGCACATCACGCAGTTTCTCTTCCGTGGCTCCGGTGTCGGCAAGGAGGAGGTTGTCGCGGATTGTGCCGTGGAGGAGGGAGTTGCCCTGCGGCACGTAGACGAAGTTGCAAAGGGTTGAGGCCGAGACTTTTCTCCGTTTGCCGTCGCCGTAGACCTCTATCTCTCCGCTGACGGGACGGAGAAGGCCGAGGAGGAGCTTGATGAGGGTGGTCTTGCCGGCGCCGGTGGTGCCGACAATCATGGTGCGGGTGCCGGGACGGAAGTCGTGGGTGAAGGAGGTGATGATGTCTTTGCTGTCGGCTTCGTAGCGGAATGTGAGGTCTTTGGCGAGGACTCCGGCGCTGCGGAGTGGTTCGCAGTCGGTCTCTTCCTTGCTGTCGTTGTCGAGGGGTACGGCCTCGTCGATCTCGCGGAGGCGGTCGAGGGCAACGGAGGTGGCGATGAAGATGGGGAGGTAACCGGCCATGGCGGCGATGGGAGCCTGTATGCGGTTGACGAGCTGGATGAAGGCGGTCATGGTGCCGAAGGTGATGATGCCGGCTTCGAGGCTGAAGATGCTCCAACCGAAGGCTGTGAGGTAGCCGAGGATGAATCCGAGGCGCACGAGGGTGCTGCTGATGGTGGAGAGCTTAGTCTGTTCGCGGTTGGAGGTCTCGAGCTTTTGCTGTATGGAGAGGAGACGGTGGTCCATCTCGTCGACACATTCGAGGGAGCGGAGGAGGATGCGGTGCTGAAGACTTTCCTGAATTGAGACGTGCATATCGCTCTCACCCTCACGGATTTCGGCGGAGAGACGGCGCTGGCGCCGGAAGTAGAGTTTGCCGCTGAGGATGCAGAGGGGCATTATTATGACAGGGGCGAGGGCGAGATATGGGTTGAGCCATGCGAGGAAGATGAAGGCTCCGAGGAGCTGCACGACCATGACGATGAGTGCGGGGAGCTGTGTGAGGGCGAAGGTGGAGACGGTGCGGACGTCGAGGGTGAGGCGGTTGAGCATGTCGCCGCTGTGGAAGCCTTGTTTGCCGTTGACGAGGGGGAGGGCCATGAGTACGTTGAAGAGGCGGCGGTTGAGGCTGTTGTTCATGCGCATGGTGGCGCGTGTCTCGATGTATTTGCCCCATTGCGAGAGGGCGACATCGGCCAACATGCAGATTACCATGAGTGCGAACCAGACGGCGAGGGGTGTGTCGCCGTGGAGGGATGCGCGGCCGGTGGCACAGTCGATGGCGGTTTTGCTGAGCCAGATGAATATGAGGATGACCCCTACGCGGAGCACTCCGAGGAGGGTGCGGAAGAGGGCGAGGCGGCGGAAGCCGGAGGTGAAGCGGTAGAGGAGGGGGAGCATGATGGGGAATTTAGATTTTCGATTTTATCCTTTTTATAACTGCAATTGATCCATCGTATAGGCGGCTTAAATACAATAGGGTCGCTTCTATTGGGATGATGGGGAAGAATGAGGCGAAGTTTCCGGTTATGGCTTTAAGTTTACGCAGTTCGGCACGCAGATCGTGATTGGCTGTCTTAAAGTCAGCGTTTGCCTTTATGGAATATCCGAAATTGCCACCTTTTAAAATCTCTTGCATGACTCTCTCAGACATTACAAGGTAATTGATGTCGTATAAAGGCATTTTTTCCGGACTGACACCTATGTAGTTGACAGCTATGCCGGCAAAGAACTTCCATGCATCAATTAACCCGAAACTGGCGAGATTTCTGATAAGGGTATCCTTGTCAATATCATCAGCATGCGTTTGGAAAATCATAGCCCAATCACAAAGCTGACGCAAGCCGATTCCGCCAAAGATGAAATGAAACCAGGCATGATAGAAGATGTAGAGGGCGTCGAAGTCGTAGGAGGGGAGGTAGACGTCGGTATCGCCGAGGCGCAGGGTGCGGAGATTGCGGGGATCTTCAAGTTCCTTGATTATCCATTGCTGAAATCTCCGGTTTTTAAAAGGCGAATAAATGATGGCCGCCATCCGGTGTAATTCAACTTCAACTCCATTCATAGTGAAGTTAAAGTGCTTCTTGGAGGCATGTACTTTATCCTTGTCTGATGCTAATTCAGAAGTACAGACCGCTACTGCCTTATCATATTGACCTTTGCCAACGTAGAAGTCGATGTCGCCGGTCTGGCGCATCTGGGGCTGGCGATAGTAGCGGGCTACGCCCTGTCCTTTGAGGAGGACACCCCGGATGCCGTTGTCGGCGAGGGTCGTGACGAGGCGGGCGATGGTCTTGTCGAGGATGAGGTTGGCCTGGATGAGCCCGAGGGCGAACTTGTTCATCTTCAGGGCTATCTTGCCGGTGGGTCGGAGATGCTCGGGGAGGTATTGTATGCTGTCGATGATGATGCCGGTGACAACGTGTTTTTTGGAGAGACGGAGTATGGCCTCCCAGTCGATATGGTCTGGAAGTTCGGCCTCCGGTATAGGAGTGCCGTAAAGGCCGGAACGAAGTAAGGAGAGGAAGGTATTGGAGGGCATGGGGTTTCTGGTTATGAGGCTTTGCCTGAAGGCAAAGCGCTTATACAAAAAGGCTGGCGCCGGTGGGGAGATGGAACTATATTATTCCTCATTGAGAACGTTTGGGAGTGGGGGTTATTGTTTATGTCAGGAGGACGAGGAGGATGCCGAGGATGATGAGGAGGGTGTTGGAGACGGCGTAGGTTATGGTGTAGCCGAGGGCGGGGACGGTGCTGCCGAGGCGTTCCTGAACGGCGCCGAGTCCGGCGGTTGTCTTCCTGGCGCCGGCACAGCATCCGAGCGTCACGGCGGGGTGGAACTTGAAGATCTTGTGGCCGATAAGGATGGCGAGGAAGAGGGGGATGAGGGTGACGATAAGTCCGGCGACGAAGATCTTGGGACCCACTTCCTGAAAGGCTCCGATAAATGATGGGCCGGAGGCGATGCCGATGACGGCGATGTACATGTTAAGGCCGAGGTTGTTGAAGACCCAGAGGGATGCTTTCGGTATGGAGCCGAAGACGGGTCGCTTGGAGCGGAGCCATCCGAGGATGAGGCCGGAGACCAGTGCGCCGCCGCTGGCACCGAGTGAGACGGGGACGTTGCCGAAGGTGATGGCGATGGCTCCGAGGAGACCGCCGAGGAGTATGCCGAGGCCGATGAAGACGAAGTCGGTGGTGAGGGTTCGGGGATCGGCGTAACCGATCTGCGCGGCCGCACGGTCGAGGCTCTTCTTCATGCCGACGAGTTCGACGACGTCGCCGGGTTTAACGGTGGTGCCTCCCAACGGGTTGAGGGGCACGTCATTGCGCACGATTCGCTTGATGTCGACACCGTCCATGAAAGAGGCTTCCATGAGTTCGTGGACCGTGATCTCCTTGAAATGGCGGGCAACGGTGACGTCGACGTCTTCCACGGGGAAGTTGAGGAGCTGCACGCCGGCCACTTCCGGGCCGAGCCAATCGTGGTCTCCGACAATCATCTCGCGACGGGCAGCTATGGCGACGATGTCGCCCTTATTAATTAAGGTGTCGGGTGTGATGGTGTCGATGATAGTGCCGTCGGAGAGGCGTTTGATGCGCTCGACGGTGATGCGACGGGAGTCGCTGTTGAAGCGGGCTTCGAGGTCGGCTACGGTGCGGGGTGCGGTCATCCAGTCGCCGACAGCCTCGTAGGCGCGGAAGGCTACGGGGCGTAGGGCGGTGAAGCTTGCCGGATCGTTGTTTGAGCCCTGCGGGCTGAGGGTCTTCTCGAGTTCGCGGGTCATGGCCTTTACCTTGTCGAGACCACCCATCATGGCGGGGCCGACGTAGCCGAGGAGCCAGACGGCACCGAGTGTACCGAAGACGTAAGTCATGGCATAGCAGACGGGTATGGCGTTGACCATGTCCTCGATCTTGTCGGCGCTTGCCGAGAGGGAGCGGACGGTGTCTTCCGCGGCGCCGACCACCGGGGAGGCGGTGGAGGCACCGGCCATCATGCCGGCGGCCTGACCCGGGTTGAGACCCATCCAGTAGGCGACGCCGAGTGCGCAGCCGAAGATGAGGACGCAGACCACAACGGCGAAGAGTACCTCCTTGAGGCCTTCGCCGCGGAGCGACTTGAAGAACTGCGGGCCGACGCTGTAGCCGATGCAGAAGAGGAAGAGGAGGAAGGAGACGGATTTGAGTGGGCCGCCGACGGGGATGTCGAGCTGGCCGACGAGCACTCCGACGATCAGTACGGAGGTGACGGTGCCGAGTGCTATGCCTTTGATTTTCAGTTTGCCGAGCCAGAAGCCGAGTCCTATTGTGAGGAAGACGGCTAAGGC
>CAZMHE010000102.1:4874-9170 GCA_964566015.1 uncultured Sangeribacter sp.
AGGCAAAGCACGGAACCAGGTTATGGCTTGTTTTCTTGGATGATGCGGGAGGAGGGGGGGACGGAGTGGGTGAGCCAGATGTTGCCGCCGATGACGGAGTCGTGGCCGACGGTGATGCGTCCGAGGATGGAGGAGTTGGAGTAGATGGTGACGTTGTCTTCGATGATGGGGTGGCGGGGTATGTTCATGGGGTGACCCTGGGCGTCGTAGCTGAAGTTTTTCGCACCAAGCGTCACGCCCTGATAGAGGGTGACGTGGTTGCCGACGACAGCCGTCTCGCCGATCACGACGCCTGTGCCGTGGTCGATGGCGAAGTATTCGCCGATTGTCGCTCCGGGATTGATGTCGATACCGGTCTGCGAATGGGCGAGTTCGGTGATGACGCGCGGGAGGATCGGTATGCCGAGGCGCAGAAGGGAGTGGGCGGCGCGGTAGTGGGTCATGGCGGTTATGGCCGGGTAGCTGAGTATCACTTCCGCGTAGTTGTCGGCGGCGGGGTCGTTGTTATACATGGCCTCGACGTCGGTGAGGAGGAGTCGCTTTATCTCGGGGAGGGTGCGGATGAACCCGATCGTGAGGCGTGCGGTCTCCTTCTTGATCTCCTCGACGGAGAGGGTGGGCTCAAAGCAGACGGCTTTGCCGATCTCTTCGGAGAGGAGAGTGTAAAGACGCTGGATATTGATTCCAATATAATGGCAACGGAATTTGCGGTCGATATAGCGGGCGTCGAAGAAATCGGGGAAGACGAGGGCCTTGACGAGTGAGATGATCTCACGCAGATGCTCCACAGAAGGATATGAGGCCCCTTTGCAGGGTCTCATCTTATCCTCCTGTGGAGTAGGTGTTGAGAGAATGTCGACGCTTTGGAGGAGAGCTTCCTCTACTTTGCGGGTCAGCATTGAAGCGGGGTTTTAGGTTTTAGGCCTTAGGTTTTAGGGTGGCCGCTTTGCGACCTCTTTGCCGGAGGCGAAGCGGTTAGGGGTTATTTCTTTGCCTGAAGGCAAAGCACGGAACCAGGCTTTTGGGCTTTAGGCTTTGGGCTTTAGGGTTTTGATCGAAGGCCTAATGCCTGGAGCCTAATGCCTATTTTAAAAACGCGAGGGAGGGAGGATTATTTTTTGATGAGGTTCTCGGCGAAGGCGTAATCGGGCTCTTCGGTGATTTCGTCGCAGAGGCTTGTGCCGAGCACTTTGCCGTCTTTGCCGATGACCACGAGGGCGCGGGCGTAGAGGCCGCGGAGGGGGCCGTCGACGAGCTGGACGCCGTAGGTCTTGCCGAAGTCGCTGCGGAAGCCGGAGGCGGTGAAGACGTTGTCAATGCCCTCAGCGGCGCAGAAACGGGCCCCGGCGAAGGGGAGGTCTTCGGAGACACAGAGCACGACTGTGTCGGGGAGTTTGGAGGCGTCGACGTTGAAACGGCGCACGGAAGCGGCGCAGACGGCTGTGTCGACACTCGGGAAGATGTTGAGGATCACGTTTTTGCCTTTGTAGTCTTCGAGGGTGATGTCGGAGAGGTCTTTAGCTGTGAGGATAAACGAGGGGGCTTGTGTGCCCGGCTGGGGGAGGGTGCGGATGGTCTCCATCGGGTTGCCTTGTAATTTGACTGTTGCCATGGTTTTTGGGTTTTTATTTGGGGGTTGGCTTTGCCTGAAGGCAAAGCGCTTGGACAAAAATTATTTTGCTCCTTACTCTATTATTTTTACTTTTTTATATATTAACGCGGGGAGAGGGGATTCGGTTTGATGGGAACTGCGGGGGGGCGGAGCTTCCTGGACACATAGAACCGCGGGGGCGCGGTTCTTTCCGGTTGCACCCGAAGACAAACATGGAACCGCGGGGGCGCGGTTCTTCCCGGTTGCACCCGAAGACAAACTTTGGACCGCGGGGCGGGGCTTCCGGTTTTTGCGGGGACGGGGATTTTTTGTAATTTTGTTCTTGCGATGCTGTTTAACTCGATCGAATATCTGATTTTTTTGCCGGTGGTGTTTCTGCTCTACTGGCTGGCGTTTCGCGGGCGGCGGCGACAGAATCTGTTTATCGTCGTGGTCAGCTATGTTTTCTACGGGTGGTGGGATCCGCGTTTCCTCGGTCTTATCTTTCTTGCGAGCGCGGTGGCGTATCTGTGTGGTCTTGCCATTGTCCGCGCGGGGGAGAGGCGTCGCCTCCGTCGGCTATGGGTCGGCGTTGACATGGTTATCAGTTTCGGTATCCTCGCTGTCTATAAGTATTATGATTTTTTCGCCACCAACCTCAATGAGCTTGCATCGCTTTTCGGGGTGGAGTTGGGGGCGGTGACGCTTCAGCTCGTGCTCCCCGTCGGGATCAGTTTCTATACTTTCCAGGGGGTGGGGTATACGATCGATGTCTACCGCGGCACGGTGCGCCCCTGCCGTAACCCGGTGGATTTCCTTGCCTTCATCAGTTTCTTTCCGCAGCTTGTGGCCGGTCCGATCGAGCGGGCCTCGAATCTTCTTCCGCAATTTCTGAGGGAGCGGACTTTCTCCTATGCTATGGGTGTGGACGGTATGCGGCAGATTCTGTGGGGACTTTTCAAGAAGATGGTGGTGGCCGACAACTGCGCCGCGACCGTCGACTGGCTTTTCAGTCACCGTGAGGAGTCGGGTGGATTATCGCTGCTCATCGGGGCGGTGCTCTTCGCCTTCCAGATTTATTGCGATTTCTCCGGCTACTCCGACATAGCCCTCGGTTCGGCGAAACTTTTCGGCATCCGGCTGATGACTAATTTCCGGTTTCCTTATTTTTCGAGGGATATTGCGGAGTTCTGGAGCCGGTGGCATATTTCGCTGACCACATGGTTTCGCGATTACCTCTACATACCTCTCGGCGGGTCGCGGCGCGGGAAATGGAAGACGGTGCGCAACACGATCATCGTTTTCCTCGTGAGCGGTTTCTGGCATGATGCGGGATGGACCTACATCACCTGGGGAGCATTCAACGCGATGCTGTTCGTGCCGCTTGTCGTGACGGGGAGGAGCCGGCGGCGCCGCGGCACGACCGTGGCTTCCGGGCGCGCGGTACCGTCGTTGGGCGAGTTCGCCATGATGGGGGTGACCTTCGGGCTTGTGGTGATCGGATGGGTGTTCTACCGAGCCGAGAGCATGGGGGCGTCGTGGGAGATTCTCCGCAAAATTTTTACTGATCCGCGGCTGACGCCGTTCCCGCATGAATGGACGTTGGCCGTGTGGGTGACGCTGCTGTTGGCAGTGGAATGGACCCACCGGGAGTGCGACTTCGGTCTGCAGTTTAAGGGGACCGGGTTGATGGGCCGCCGCGTGTGGCGGTGGGTGGCTTATGTGGGGCTCTTCATAGCCGTGCTCCTTTGCTCCGGGAGACAGGCATCATTCATATATTTTCAATTCTGATGAGATGGGAAGGTTCTTGAGGAATGTGATATTGTTTGCGGTGATAATCGCTGCGCTTTTGGGCTGCGGGGAGGTGATCGTGCGTACGTTGCCGAACCCTTACCGGCTGAAGCATGACTGGATGGAACGGAACGCTGAATCGGTGGAGACACTCGTGCTCGGTCATTCGCAGACTTATTACGGAGTGGATGCGGGTCGGCTTCCGGGGCGCGCTTTTAATCTCGCGAATGTGTCGCAGACGCTTCAGACGGATTCCCTCTATTTGGCACATTACGCTCCCCGGCTGAAGAGCCTTAAGGAGGTGATCGTGCCGATCAGCTACACTTCCCTCTATGAGAAGCCTCTCGAGGAGACGGATGAGTGGTGGCGCGTGATCGGTTATCAGCTTTATTCGGGGTTGCATCCTCACCCTTTTCTTTCGCGGTATTCTTTCGAGCTTTCAGACCTATCCGGGTATTCGTCGAAACTCGCGGCGGCTTTGGGGTTAAGGAAGAGGAACCTGCGGCCGGACTCGCTCGGCCACGGCACGGAGTTTACACTCGCATCGCGCTATGACGGGTGGGAGCAGGGTGGCGCGGAGCGGGCGGCGCGGCATACCGCTTCCTGCCACAAGGGGGAGTTGCCGCGCAATCTGCACATTCTCGAGGGGATAGACAGTATCTGCCGGAGCCTGGGGGCGAGGCTTGTGCTTGTGACGCCTCCCGTGATGAAGGGGTATCGTGAGAATATCGACGGGTGCCTTTGGGAGCGCGAGAAGGAAGCGGTGGAGGCTTTTTGCCGGGAGCACGGGGTGCGGTGGATGGATTTCAGCGAGGATCCGCGCTTTACGGAGGAGGATTTCTATGACGCGGATCACCTTAATTCGGACCGCGGGGCGGCTAAGCTCACGGGGCTGATTGCACCCGAAGACAAAC
>CAZMHE010000103.1:0-9158 GCA_964566015.1 uncultured Sangeribacter sp.
GGCGAATTGTTTTCAGTGGTAGCACCAACTTTGAAGGAGTGCAGGAAGAAACGAGCTGAATGGCTCGCTAAGAAGAAATAACCAATAGTAGTAATATACGCCAAGCGGAGTTACCCTGTGAAGAGTTATTCCGCTGTTTTATGCTCAAAATCTCCAAAATTTCGGCCGCCTTTAGAGGCGGCAAAAGCGTTAATATTTTTCAGAAAAACCTAATCACAGTTATATAAAAGTTGTGGGGAATCCTCCATTCATCATCCGATCTATTTCTTCTTTTGAGTTAAGAATAAAAAAGTCTTTACCCTCCTTCATTTCTTTAGGGATATTAAGTTGGAAGTCCAAAGTCATGGCAACTAATTGATTATTACTAAGGTCAATAACATCAAAATTATAATTCGGGAAAAGACTCTCTGCAAGTCCATTTAATGGATTAGTATGCTGCTCAACATTCGTAATATAAAAAACGTCATCTGACGGAAACTCCACAAGAAACACTAAATTGCTGATAAAGAACATCCCGATACAGTATGGAGTGTTCTTATTTGTATTTTGAGTAAAGTATGCAAATTTAGGATGTTCTGTGGACATATTATACGGAGCCATTAATACTTGGGGCGCAAATGGTAAGTGAATCTTATCTGTTATCCAATTGAGCAAGTTTGAAAAGTGTTGCAAATCCTCATTATTAAATAGGCATAATGCAAACTTACAAAGAGCTTTATATACATTTAGTGGAATAAACTTATCAAATTTCAATGGAGCTTGAAATGAAATCGCACCCTCATTGACAAGGTCGTCATAAAGCTTTTGTGACTCTTTCTTCTTAATATGGATTGTCTTTACCCCATGTTCTTCTGAGAACCCGTAATCTGGTGTTTCCAATTTTCGTAATCCAGACGGATTTTTACGAGATTTTTTCCCTTCGATGCCATAAGTATATAGCATAACCCATAAAAAATTAGTAATATGTTGCTCTAATTTAGAGAATTTCTGATTACATTCATCACACTCTTCAAGAGTAAATATATGTTTGTTTCCTAAGCTTTCTGAGATTGCATGTGAAACATGATTGAACGATATACCATCAGAAATAGTACGTCCACAAAAGCGGCATCTCCTTAGTTTAACGTCTTGTACCCCTACAGGATTGTTAGTGTCTTCGTAAAATAAATTTTTCAACTGGTATGTAATCATATTTGTGGCTTTTGGGAGAAATATCTGTTTATTATATTCAGCATCCCCCATTAGATACATTTAATTTGTTGGAATCGCCATATCATAAGTTGATATAGGAAAAAGTAACAGTGTATTTGTTTACTACATTCCACACGCATTTTCCTAAATAGGGAGAGTCCTTTACTTCCTCACCCTCAAATTCATATGTTCCGGGATATTTGGTAGAGTCGGTCAAATACCACCTATAAGGTTTGAACACAGCTTTTACTATTCCATGAACAGTAGCCAATACAAGATTAGCCTTACTCGCTCTCGATAGTGATACATTCCAATAATGCCGAGCACGGTCATAGTTATCAGCACGTTCTCCCTTGTCGAAAGTGCTACTAATATTTACACAGACAATTTTATCGTTGGGGTATATTTCTATAAATTGAGAATCCATAAAATATTTTCTATCGTTTTAGTCTATCCAAAGGTTTTCCCACTGATTTTCAAAACTATGTCCCATAAAGGGATTAATCCACTCTTTGTGGTTATTATTAGCAGGAACACCATATCCATAAAGCCAGGGAATAGAAAGGTAGATACCGCCATTTCCGCTCAATGGTTTCTTGCGGTTAAAGTCTGTTAGATACCATCTTTCAGAGTCATAAATCATTTCAATCACTTGTTTGCGACTCATTATGAAGAATTTGAATATTGGGTCCGCATCATAGCCGCTCACTTGTACCATTACCCAAGGACCTACAATCTTAGACTTAAGGTAATTTAATCCGGCGGCAAGATCAATATTACCGTTATCATCAAAGAATTTCCTATGAGTTATGCCTACATTAATATCTTTTGCCATTGTTGTTTTAACCTGAATGGCAACATAACTATTTTGTGAATTACGGCAGAAAATGTCTATATTCTCCATATTATCAACCGACATATTGGTAATTGCCGCCTGATAACCGAGAAGTAGCAAGAGGGAGAGAACCTGATGCTCTCCAATCGCCCCAAGATTATTTCGATTAATATTTGCCATGACTGAATTTGAATTTTTCTGCAAAAATACGGATTTTTAGCAGATTAGTTACCTCACATTGCTGGAATTGTATAAAGATTGAGACTTCTAATCCGTAGTATAAAATAACTGCCGCTGATTATCTTTTATTTCCCATTGGGGTATAAATTAATTTGAATGGTTTTGGCTCAACAGGAAAAGAACCACAAGTATAATCGGACTTTGGTCTTGATAGATTACGTTGGTACTCTCTCATAATCGCTTCACCATAAGCGTTCTTATTCTTTTTGAATACAGTGCCAAGGTCAGTAAAAAGTTTTTTAACAGATGTCCCATTCAATTTATGAGCGACTATTAGATGTCTACTTCTGTGGATAGAAGGAACGACTTTCCCACAAATGTTACACCGAAAGGCATTACACGGAACGATTTTCGGCAGCTTGCTTTTAGTCTTTTTCTTTGACATGATCAAAATGGTAAATCGTAATCTATGCGTTGTTCTCCTTTTTCATCTCTAATTCTCAATCTCTGTCTTTGAGCGAACTCTCTAAGAGATTGAAAGAGATTAGGCTTATTCTGGGTAGGAGTATACTTTTTCTCAAATTCTTCAAATTCTATGCGTTTAGCGCCAGAACCGAGGAGACGGAGACGGTGGCGATCGTCAACATTGGCATGGCAACGAAAGCAGAGGCACTGAAGGTTTGACGCTCTATTATCTATTTTACGTCCGTTGCGATGGTGAACGTGGATATAATGTTGATCGTATGGGTCGGTGATTTGCAGCCCACAACATTCGCAGGTGTATTCGTGCTGTTCACGGATGCCCCGGCTAATGATTTCCCAATCTTTGGTGTAACCGAAGATGTCAACTTCGACGTCTTGCTCTGGCTCTGCGTCCTCAGCATTTTTAAGCAAATCTACGAAGTCCGCAGTTGTCATCGAGGGGAAAGCTTCTTGAACCATTTTGAGGCAATATTTGCAAAGAGGGAGTTCATCAACCTCTTTGTCGACCATAGCATCGTCAATATCGTGTACCCAAACAACATTGGTGTTGGCACGGCGATATTGAGGAATAGAACCTGCGTGGTCCATAAAGGCCTGAATTGTTTGACACTTTCTTATATGAAAGCGAGGTTTGCCGTAAAGGTCAAGGTGGTAGTCTCGTTTATATAAGAAAATTTGCCTACGGACACCATCAGTGGTTACAAATATTCCGTCGTCGGTAAACTCCATAGCACCGCTGCGGAGTTCTTCAAGTGTAACGTCGGCAACGGCAATAGCTTTGTAACCCTCGGCTTTTTTAATCCTGTATCCGAGAGAGGAAAGGAGTCTTTTAAGACCGTCGAAAGAATGAATAGGAGCGCCGGTGGCGCAATCATCGTAATATTCTTCTCTTTCGGGGTCAGGTATATCAAGTTCACTCCAACTCATTTTTCTTGGTTCTTTTTGACGAAGTTTTCAAGGACTTCATCGCCACTGGTTACGATACGAAATTCTACTCTACGAGATAGGTCTTTGTCAATGGGCTTTCCAGACCTAAGGGTGTATTCGCCATTAGAGTCAAGTGCTTTGCCGTAGGAAAGACCATTTGCTGTAAGCCAAAATTCAAGTTGGTGCTGTTGCTCAGGAGTATATTGCTGATAGGTTGGCATAGAGCGAAAGTATCTAACTACGCTTAATGCTCGCTGCTGAGAAAGCATAGCGTTAGCAATATATGGGTCCTGGTCATAACGAGGAATAGGGACATCGTCAGTGTGTCCTTCAATTCGGATTTCTTGAATTTTGTTTGAGAGAGAGTCGTTTAGAAGAATATTAAAATATCGTGGAAGAAATTCGTCAAGAATTTCTTTGAAGCGCGGTGTAAGTTCGTAAGAGCCGGAAGCAAAAAGGACTGTCGGCTCTTTGAATTTCATAGTAAGGTCCTTGCCGATGGCCATTTGCCATTTGAGGGTATCACCGGCAAACTCCTTGACAAGTTTTTCGTGCATTTCATTCTTGGTCTCTACATAATCAGTCAGAACGGATTGATTTTTCTGAACTCGGCTTATGTAGGCAACGGCAACGAATAGGAAAATAACCATTAGACCCGTCATAAGATCAGAAACGGAGAGCCATACATTTGGTTTCGCCATAATTATCTACGATTTCCGACCTGTTCGACCATTTTAGTAATACAGTTGTCAAGTTCTGCCAGAGTAGCACCTAAGCGACGATAGAAAGACTGGTCAAGAGAAGTCAACTGAGTATTAAGCGTTTGTGAACCCTTGGATATTATGCTGACTCCTTCTTCCATTTGTTTGCGCGTACCTTTCCAAAACTCTTCGTTGTAGTCTTTAATCTTGCTGAGTTCTTCAAGTTTATCAATAAGGAGAGTAACGCCGTCAACGAAGTTGCGCTGCTTTCGTACCCATTCATTAAGGGCTTTCGTGGAAGCTTCGAAAGACTCCATATTAGACTGCGAGAGTTCGGCTGTCTTTTGGAGGTGGTCGGCAGTCTTGATGAATTTGTCATCATTGACGATAACCTCGTTCAGTGCGTCCACAATCTGACGGAGTTTTCCACCCTCGGAAACAAGGCTTTCGGTGTCGCTCTTAACTCTATCAAGAGAATTAGAAGTAGCTTCAAAATTGGTAGCCATTTCTTTATATTGACGTGTCAGCGAGGCAATCATTTCTTTATTCTCTTGTTGCCACTGATTGAGACGTTCAACTGATTTATTCAATTGGTCGAAATTCTCTTGAATGAGTTTGTTAATGAGGGTGTTCATCTGCTTTTGGAACTCCTCAGTAACTTTCTTCATCACTTCTACCAATGCTTCGGTATTGCTCTTTTTGAGTAATTCAGTAAATTCATCAAATTTACGTTCAAGAAGATCATTGGTCTTATCCATACTGCGCTCAATCTGATCTACCTCTGCATCGAGAATATCTTTGAGCTTTTGGACCTGTTCGTTAATTTGGTCTTGAGTGCCGCTCATGCCGGAAACCACATCCAGGATTTCTCCGACGTGGTGTGTATATTCAGCAACTTCACCTGAAGAGTTCTTAACATCTTCGAGGGTGGCGGCTTGAGATACGGTTGCTTCTTCCAAATTACCGATAGATTGCACCAAAGCGCCCGATGTTTCTTTTATAGTAGAGAGTGCGGTTTCCTGACTGCGCTCCAATATAATAAGAGAGTCTATTGCCGAGGCTATGCCCCCTTGCGAGGTATTTATGCTCGTGAGGGTTTCGGCAATAGATGACTGCGACTGCTTAACCTTTTCCATAACATCGCCCATTGTTCGGTAAAAAGCCTTGCGGTCTTTTTCCTGTTCTTGCATTTGCTGTGCGAGTTGTTGAATTGTGAACTTATTAAGTTCACTCATTTGTTGCACGGCTTGGCAGATAGTTCCGGCGGCTTGGTTGATGTCGGAAACACCTCCGTCTTTTTCGTCTTGCTTTCGGCTGATAAAGGCCGTAAGTATCCTTGAGCCTATCATACCTGCCAACGAAGTAAAGAACGCGGTCTTTAATCCGTCGAGAAGTCCGGGAATGGACTTGTCAAGGTCTGCGGTGTCGAAGGCGAGCAGACCGACTGTAATTCCGTAGAACGTACCGAGTACACCGAGGGTTGATACGAAGGTAGGGAAATATTCTACTATTCGACGATTTGCAAGAAGTTTATCAGACTTCTTAAATTTGATAACGAGCAATAAGAAGACAATGAGGGTGCCCAATATTATCGCGAGCCATATCCAGGTTATGATTGGCATTGAAAAGTTCATATTAGAAGTAGAATGTATATGGTTCTCCGTCAATTATTATTGTATAAGTCAATCCTTGTATCTTCTTGTTGTACTTCACATTGAAGAAACCAGAGTATTCTGTTTCGGAAGGGATAGTGTGCATCTTCACATATCCCTCTCCAATTTGTTGACGAATTTGACTTTGTGTGTATTGCAGGTTTCTGATATTTGTCTTTGCTTGTTGATTGGCAGCATATGCAGCAAGACCGTTATAATTAGTTGTATAAGATTGGCCATAGGTTGTGGTGTAAGATGAGCCTGAGGCATTAGCATAACCGTAAATACCTCCGATATTACCGTATACGCGAGCATTTGCTGTAGTAAATGAACTGCCCGAATAGTTTGTTGTAGAAGAAGAATAGCCTGCACCTGCGGCTGCGAGTCCTTCGCCTAAAGCAGCCCAAAAAGATTGCCATTTCTGTTTATTACGAACAATACAATCGTATTCATCGTAAGATAATAATTCGACATCAACAGGTATAGAGATGGATTTGTCGTATCCGGAGGAATCATCTACTTTAACGCGACGCACGGAACGCTCAGCATATATCGGGTCGTCAATCTCACCTTTAGTGAGATTGATCTTGCTTCTCTCTTTTCGCTTTTTCGGATGGCGATAACCTATTGCTGAAAGATTGTCTGGATTAAAAAGTATTGAACGGTCTCGGTAATTCTGAACACAAATATTTATACACACATATTTTCCATATTGGTCGAGGAAATTGGCAACGGAATTAACGATAATGCCGTTAAACTTAACATAAGTAACTACAGTACCATTAACGTAATATTGACCGTATTCCTTGAGAGGATAGTCCTCTATATAATCATCAATATTGACAAATGGAACTGTATCATTAGGATTAAATGAGACATTTTTGATGTTAAAAGCCTGTGGATTAGTTATATCCTCAACAATATCAAAGGTAAAACAATCTTCAGGTAATTTTTCAAATTCAAGAACGAATTGGTGGCGTTGCCCGGGTCGGTCAAATAACATCTTTTTATGCTCTGCCTCACTGTCAACAGGTATATTGACGGTTGAGAGCATTTTGTATTTTTTATTTGAGCCTGGTACGAAGATATAAGTTTTATCTCCGATATTAATCCATTGGTGATTTTGATTCCATGTGGAGTCTTCCGGCGCTGTATAATTAAAGAAAATTAGCGTACTGTATGCTCTATTATCAATCTGAGAGATATTCATTCGAGTTGGTGCATCATATGTTATCGGCTTGTATTGAGAAGTTGCGGTCAGGACGACAAGTGAGAATATGATTGTTAGATAATGTTTCATTGGTATTCTTATTCGGTTTTCAATTGGATAATTATCAAGGATAATCATAAGTCTGAATGCTCTAAATTACATTCCCTCATTCACATAGACTAAGAGATTATTATGAGATTTTACATTAGGTTCGCAAACAGCAAAGCTGCCAGTGAAGTATTTCATAGTGTAAGTTCGAACAAGATACACCATGAACTTGTGTACTATGATTGCACAGGTCTGGAGGAAGTGGATAACTACTCTAAGTACTATTATTAAGATGTATGACATTCCTAATATGTTACTTTCTTTAATGGTTTGTTTAGAAGATGAATTCTCAGGATGAACATGAGGCATGGAACTTGCCTCTAAAGGAGACCCACACTTTGAGAAGCTTGTTTCTTCTGGACGATTAGGCCATCCGCAGTTTTTGCAATGCATCTTTTTATTATTTAAGTCAGTTTACTCTAAAAATAGTAATCTCTTGTTTAGAGATTTGGATGAGATACTACTCCCATATTAATACCGAGTTAGCGAAAAAGGTAAACAGAATTTGCCAAACATTTTACAAAAAATCCATCTTCGAGACTAAAATAGATAAAAAAGTAGTGCTAATTATCAGAGTTTTTATTTACCTTTGCATGAAAATAGGTATCTCTAAACAAGAGATTTGGATGATTGCCAAACATTCTTAACAGATGACCTTCATGAAGGTCATGAAGGTCATGATGTATTAGATTGCCATCATCAGTTTATGAGTTTATTCCTGTGGAAATTATTTATTGTGTAGTCACCGGATCAAAAACTAATCAATAAGATATAAAAAGACTCGGGTCGCAGAACGACCCGAGTCTTTTTAGCATTAGGAGCATGTCATAGTCTAAGATCTCGGACCGGTTGACGGGCTGAGGTCTGTAATCGTAATTACTGATTATAAGAATAATGTGGTAGAGGTGTGATATCTCATTGCCCTCTTCACCCTCTCGCTTCAATCCTGCTTAAGGCAGTTTTGTGAGTCAGAGGGTTCACTTTTCTGAAAATCCGGCTCTTGATCGAATCATACTCATGCATTGAGATATACCATATGATAGAATCTGATGGGTTTACCGGATATTTGTATTTCGCCATCTACTATATAACCTATTGGTTTACAAGCACACATAATGGCCGTTTATCCCACCATCAGACAAATAACCAATGATTTGTAATTAGAATACTTCATTGATTTATTGAAGGATTGATTTCTTTAAGCTTAGTAATGAAGCTGTCGCGATCTTTAGGCGATATTTCCAACGGCATAGAACTTTTCAGAATCTTCCTGTCTGAAAATTTGATTGAGAGCCGTTTCGTTGATAGAGCCGGAGCCGATAATATCCCATTTGTTTTCTTAACCTCAGAGATTTTATCAATTGGAAACCATTCCCATTTATAAAACATATTCCTGATGCCAAGTTTCCCATCACTAATCTGATACTTCACGCTTGCAAACATCACGATCTCTAAAATGCCAAGTAGTGCTCCGAGGATTATTCCTACAATGTACAACTCTCCGTCGATAATAGGACCAATGGAAGCCCCTGCCACCGAGAAAACGATCACAGCCGGTATCCACCAATCAATCCTTGACTTGAAATATATAGTAAGACCATTCTCTTTACGCTTCTCCTTTACATATTTGCTTTGATTAGTCATAAGATATACCCTTTAGGGTGCAAATATAATAAAATAGTTTCAAATTATTCTTGTAATCGTTTGTGCGGTCGGCAACGTCCGAGTGCACAAACAGTGGTAGATAAATAAGAAACCTCGGACCGGTTGATGGTCCGAGGTCTCACATCGTAAGCCCTGATTTTTCAGTTAAATGTTGTGGAGGTGGAGGGACTTGAACCTTACGTCACAAGTGCCGCAGTATCAATAAG
>CAZMHE010000104.1:0-9071 GCA_964566015.1 uncultured Sangeribacter sp.
TCCGTGTCAATCCCGAAGAATTTATTATCAAGGTAGCCTCGATAATAAATGACTGTAAGGCTATCGCCGTTATCAAGAAGATAACTTATTCACCCACCGACCAGACTTTCGATACTGACCTGTTCACTGTCGATGAAGTAAGAGGCGTTGTCGGCGATAACGCTATGGAGAGTGAAAAATCGCTCTACGACCTTGTAGTGATTGATAGCAAAGGTACCGAAATGGATTTTGCCAAAGAACTTGAAAGTAATGATGACGTAGAAGTGTATACAAAACTACCTCGCGGATTTTACATCAATACACCGATGGGACATTATAATCCTGACTGGGCTATCGTCTTTCGAGAGGGCAATGTGAAACACATATATTTCATTGCCGAGACCAAAGGCTCTATGCGTGAGGTCGATCTACGAGAGACAGAAAAATCAAAAATCGCTTGTGCTCGTCGCCACTTCGCATCCCTATCAAATTCAACCGTCAAATACGATTTGGTGAAAAGCTATCAAGACTTATACAATATTGTAATTAAAGACTGATTGAGTATAAACGAGTTCGATTACTTAGATACCAACAAAGGTTTTCCAGTGCATGATATGTAAGTCGATTACGACTACCATACCAACAACGGGGAATTTACCGACGAGTTGGAAGAAATCGACCACTACGAGTATATCAACAACCTTAATATCTGGGATTAAAATTGAATTATCTTAAACTATTCTCTTTTCCATTTACAATCATTTCAACTCATTATTGGCTGTGGTTGTACGCACTTTCAAAGCTTCGGTGACACGCATTGCGAGATCGCAATATGATGGTTGTTTGACTGCGCGGGCGCAATCTGACGGTAATTTGTCAGCGTGGGCGCAATGTATTGCGCCCCTACAACCGGGCGACACACAATGTTTGCCATCTGCACCATTAAACTTACCGATATGGCAAAGGAGTTTTCACGAACACATCATACGGAGTCAACAAGCTTATGACAATATCATGAGATACATCGATACAAATATTGATAATTGGAATATGGACTGTTTCGCCAATTAGTTTAGAATATGAAAAAATCACTTGTGTAGTGACTTCTATATTAATCTGATTATGTTCATGATTTCGACGATGGATGATGGCTTTTGAGTCATAAGATTAAAAATAATCCGGAGAGGGACGAGGTTGTATTATTTTTTTCTCTAATTTTGCAATGTTAGGAGTCCTCTACAATGACTCCCGTGAGTTTATGTGAATGACTCTTATGATGAATCGTGAAATTGGTATGGAGAGGGATGATGCTGTTGAGATTCTTGAACGAAGGGGGGTGAAGCCTACGGCTAACCGTCTGCTCGTAGTGCGTGAACTGCTGAAGTCTTTGGCTCCGGTTAATCTCGCGAAACTCGAGGAGTCGCTTGATACAGTTGACAAGGCAAGTATCTTCCGCGTTCTCGAACTGTTCGCCGCCAAAGAAATCGTCCACGTCATAGAGGATGGCAGCCGTTCCCTCAAATATGAGCTATGCCATTGTGGCGAACATCACGACATCTCACATCAACACGTGCATTTCTATTGCGAGGTATGCAAGGAAACTTTCTGTCTGGAGAATGTTCACGTTCCCAAAATAGATGTGCCTCAGGGATTCGTGACGAAATCAGCCAATTTCGTCATTAAAGGGGTTTGCCCCGACTGTTCCCATTACGCTCACACTTCTCATAAATAGCGACAGACTGATTTTGTAACCGGGTTGCGCTTTCTTTAATCTAATTTTGCGTTCTAAACTTTGTTATTATGAACGCTAAACTTCGTCCGATCCTTCTCGCTGCCGGTGTCGCTTTCGCCACTTCGGCTTTCGCGGATGGAAATATAAAGGGAAGTGTCTTCAGCAAGGAGGGGGGAAATCCACTCGATTTCGTGAGTGTGATGGTCTTCGACTCCCGCTCCAACACTCCACTCCAGATTATTGCAAACACTGATGCCGACGGCAGTTTTATCCTACGAAACGTGCCCTCCGGTCAATATAAGCTTCGATTCGATAATATCGGCAGTAAGTCGGAAGAGGTAAATGTAGTGGTTGGTAATGAGGATGTTGACTTTGGGCGTGTGCTTCTTGCTGATGATGTCAAACTTCTTGAGGAGGTTGTGGTCGAGGGGCAACGGAGCCGGATGTCGGTCAATTCCGAACGTAAACAATATAATGTCAGCGCTAACATCTCTTCAACAGGTGCTACTGCCGAGGAGTTGATCGGTCAGATTCCTTCTGTCTATGTTGACAGTGAGGGTGAGATTTCCTTGAGGGGAAATTCCAATGTGCTCGTTCTTATCGACGGCAAGGAGATGGGGATGAATGCCGACAACCGTTCTCAGTTCCTCAGACAGATTCCGGCAGAGTCGATCGGCAGTATCGAAGTGCTGACCAATCCGTCTGCTCGCCATAGCACGGAGGGAACCGGGGGCATCATCAATATCATCCTTAAAGATGATGACCGCCACGGTTATTTCGGAAGCTTAGAGGCTGATATTGATTCAAGAGGCACTGCAGGTGTGAATTTCAATCTCAACTATAATGAAGGAAAGTTCGAGACGTTTGCCGCTTTGGGCCTGAAACACTCGCGTGTCACCGGAGGTGTCAACTCGTTCAGGGAATATGATAATGGGAACTATCTTGCTTCGGATGGTTCCAACACAAAAAGACAGAACAGTATGTTCCTTCGTCTCGGCACAAATTATAAACCGGATGAGCATAATACATTTTTCATAAGTGCTGTTGGAACCCTCGGACATAAATGGGGAAATATAACCACCAATCATCGTTGGTTTCAGAAATTGGAGGTTGAAGATATTCTCAATCACACCAAGGAAACAGGTGACAACAGAGGCGCAAATATTCTGCTTGGTTATCGCCATGATTTCGGGCATGAACATCATATCTCCGCTAACGTCAGCTATAATATATGGCAGGGACCAAATGATAACGCCTCTTATGAGTCTTCAAGGTTTTATGGGACAAGCAGTGCTTTGTATGAGAACGCCGATGATCAGACCACATTCCGCAATCAGCATCAGGACGTCAGAATCAGCAATTGGGAGGCTTCGATCGATTACGAAAAGGAATTCTCAGAAGCGTTGAAGCTTGAAGCTGGTTATAAAGGCAATTATAATCACGAAAACAGCCCGGCCTCTTATATGGAGGGTGTAGACGAAAACGAACTCAAGCCTCTTGACAACCTCTACAACCGCTTTGTCTATGACACCGACATCACGGCCTTGTATGTGGCTCTTTCAGGCAATCATGGTAAACTACGGTATTCTGCCGGTCTCCGTGGTGAGGCTTGGCAGACGCGCACCCGATCCCTCTCCTTCGGCGAGACTGACGCAATGATCCCCTGGTCGAAAAGGAATGATTTCTCCCTGTTCCCTTCAGCCAACCTCGGATGGAATTTCAACGACCATAATGAAATCAGCATTCACTATTCAAGGAGAATACAACGCCCGTTCGGTCCGCAACTGAATACTTTCGAGAATCTTTCCGATCCCTCCGAGGTGCACCTCGGCAACCCGTTGATCCAGCCGGAATACAGCAACGCGGTTGAGTTGACCTATATAGGCTCATGGGGTGCCCATATGCTTTCACTTTCGGGTTATATGCGTGCTAACAACGACATGATAAGCCATATAAGTTTCCTTGCACCTATGGCGGCAGATCCTGATATGAACACCATGTATTACGGCCATGCGAATGTGGGTAATATGGTCAATGCAGGCCTTGAAATTATATCACGCAACACCCTTTTCAAACGCCTTACACTCACAACCTCGGTGAATCTCTATAATAGTCACCTCAAGGGGTGGACTACAGAATATCCTCTCCACGGTAATCTCTACGCCGTACATGGTGACCGTCAGAACCGTTTCGTATGGGATCTCAGCTGTCAGGCTTCAGTTCGGTTGCCGTGGAATATGTCTTTTCAGGCAACAGGGCGCTATAACTCCAAGAGAATTGAACCTCAGGGTTTACTCGGTGCAGACTGGGATGTGGAGGCCGGCCTTAAGAAGAATTTCGGCCCGGTGAGTCTATCGCTTATCTGCAAGGATATATTCAATTCCAAGAAAACCTGCAATACGCTCTACGGCAACGGCTATGTCCAGCACATTGACAAATGGAGCGGTGGACGCACCCTGCGCCTATCCCTGACCTTCAATTTCGGTAAGAAACATGAGAGCCATGACCATGATCATGACCACGAATCGACTCCGCACAATGAGGTGGATACCGGCGGTTACGGCGAGGAATCGCATCATCACCACAATCACTGACACGGTTTCATCCAATATGAAAGTCCCTGTTTCCGTTAGAGAAGCAGGGACTTCCGATATTATGAGACGGACTCTAAGGGTTTCCCGAAGATTTTTACCGTTTTTATGAAAATTATTTTTTAAATTAGCGGATTATAATTTGATGTTTATGAGAAAAATATTTTTAACCACCTGGTTACTACTGGTTGCTGTAGCAGTGTTTGCCAATCCGGTGACATGGAATATCAAGCTTACAGGCGACGGCACGGAACATCCCGCAGTTGAAATTAAGGCTGATGTGGCACCCGGTTATCATCTTTATGCACTCGATAACCCTGAGGGGGGATCGATGCCTCTGCAGTTTCTCTTTGACCTGAACGGGTGTAAGCTCGATGGTAAGCCTAAAGCCAATAAAGCTTACACCAAAGAGTATGATGAGGTCTTTCTTGTAAACCAACATTATTATTCGCAGGGTACTGTGGTATTCACGCAGAAGCTTACTCCTACCGCACCTGATTATACTGTTTCGGTTGAGGTGAAAGGTCAGGCCTGTGATGATAAGGGTTGCGAACCACTATTCTCATCGGCAACTTTCAAGGGTAAGGCTCCTGTCAAGGTTGCTAAGGGAGATACCCCCTCGAAAGTAGATGATAAAGGTGTTGCCGGCAATGGTGACGAGAATAAATCAACCCAAAGCGATGATGCTGCTCTTACCATTGCAGAGATGACCGATTCCTTGCAAAGTGCTGAGGCTCCACTCATGCCTACGGCCAATCTTTCAGGTGTCCATACTGACGAATCATGGTGGGACAATGTGGAAGCTGAGACGAAAGTCTTCTCCGGGGATCCCGACCAACAGGGTCGCTCGTTATTCTATATATTTATAGCCGGTTTTATCGGTGGACTGATTGCTCTTGTCACTCCATGTGTATGGCCGATGATCCCGATGACGGTAAGCTTCTTCCTTAAACAGAATAAGACAAAAGGCAAGCCTGTCAGAGATGCCGCTCTCTACGGACTCTCCATCATAGTGATTTATGTGGCCCTCGGACTTGCAGTCACGGCCATCTTCGGTGCATCGGCACTTAATGAACTGGCGACGAGTGCCGGATTCAATGTGGCCTTCTTTATCCTTCTCGTGATCTTCGCCATTAGTTTCATGGGTGGTTTCGAGCTTACCCTCCCCTCCTCATGGACAAACAAGATGGATTCAAAGGTTGACACGACAACCGGATGGATCAGTATCTTCTTCATGGCGTTCACGCTGGCTCTCGTTTCTTTCTCATGTACCGGACCGATTATCGGCACTCTTCTCGTTGAAGCTGCCTCGACATCCAATTTTGTGTCGCCGGCTGTCGGTATGTTTGGATTCGCACTTGCACTGGCTCTCCCCTTCTCTCTCTTCGCCATGTTCCCGACTCTGCTCAAGTCAATGCCTAAAAGTGGTGGCTGGATGAATACGGTGAAGGTCGTGCTCGGTTTCCTTGAACTCGCACTTGCATTGAAATTCCTTTCAGTAGCAGATCTCGCTTACGGGTGGCGCATACTCGACAGAGAGGTATTCCTTTCATTATGGATTGTGATTTTTGCCCTGCTTGGCGTCTACCTCCTCGGTAAGCTGACATTCCCACATGACGATAAGGTCGAGAAGATCGGTGTGTTCCGCTTTATGCTTGCATGCATCTCTCTCTCATTTGCAGTCTACATGGTTCCCGGTCTTTGGGGCGCTCCTTTGAAAAGCATCAGCGCATTCGCTCCTCCGATCTCTACACAGGATTTCTCACTTTACGAAGGAGAAGTGGCCGCCGTCACCGATGACTTTGAGGAGGGTATGCGCCTCGGGCGTGAACTTGGCAAACCTGTACTTCTTGATTTCTCCGGTTATGGATGTGTCAATTGCCGGAAACTTGAAGGGGCTGTCTGGACAGATCCGGCTGTCAAGGAGACAATTGACAAAGACTACGTGCTCGTCACATTGATGGTAGATGAGAAACGAGCCTTGCCCTCTCCTGTAAAAGTGACGGAGAAGGATGGCACACAACGCACCCTCCGCACTTACGGCGACAAATGGAGCTACCTTCAGAGATCGAAGTTCGGAGCTAACGCCCAGCCCTATCATGTCATTGTCGATAATCAGGGGCATCCCCTCGCCTCTCCTTTTGTATACAAGGAGGATGTGGATGCTTATAAGAAATTCCTGAATCAGGGACTCACCAACTACGCGAAATGAAGAAATTTATTCTTACAGTTATGATAGCGTTGGGAGGATTGCAGATGTCTGCATCTTCCCCTCGTTATCTTGCCTTGGCAGATTCTGCCGACAATTATATACGCAGGGAGAGATGGGAAAAGGCGGAGGAAACTATACTCAAGGCGCTCCGACTCGAACCGGGCAATTTCTCTAATTCATTGCTCCTCTCTAATCTCGGAATAGTGCAGACCAATCAGGGTAAACTTGAAGAGGCCCTCGAGTCTTTCCGCCTCGGTCTCTCAATCTCCCCGCGGTCAAGTGTGATCCGCACCAACCGTGCGCGAACCCTGCTTCAGCTTGGCCGATATGATGAAGCCCTCGCTGATCTCAACGAAACTCTCGCCATAGATTCCATTCAGGAGTGGCCGCTACAGGTCAGGGGTAGACTTCTTATCTCTACCGATCCCGCTGAGGCACAAAGGAATTTTGAGACACTTCAGCGTCACTATCCATCTAATCCCGCATCAAGGACAGGGTTGGCAGCCATTGCAGAAAAGGAGGGTAATGGTGAAGAGGCTCTCAGGCTTTATGCCGAGGCCTTGAAGCTGGAGGATGATCCCGACACCCGCTTCATGCGTATTCTGCTTGAAATTAATATGAACCGCTACAGCGAGGCTTCCGAAGAGATTTCAGACGCTATAAAGGACTATCCTAACAACGGAGATTTCCATCTTTTGAGGGGTCTTCTGCACCGTCTCCAGTACCGATATGACGATGCAAAATTAGACAAAAAAATTGCACTTGATAAAGGTTCTGACAAGCAATTAGTTGAAGAAATTCTTCCGGGATTGTGAAATTTTATCGTTTCAAGTGACCGATTTTTTTGCTATCTTTGCACTCGCTTTCCGGGATGAAAGTCTGTGACCGAAACCTGCGGAAGACAAACAACCAATCAGGCAAAGACCTTATTCATGAATCATATCTTCCAACATATCAACTACCTGCTTTTACGTCGCGATTGCGTAATCGTGCCGGGTTTCGGCGCGTTTATAGCGATGGATATAGCTGCAAGGATTGATAGGGAGAATGGTCTGATCATTGCCCCTGTCAGAAGGGTAATGTTCAATCAGGCAGTTGTGTCTGATGACGGTCTGCTTGCAACCTCTGTGGCCCGGAAGCTCTCCATATCATTTGAGGAGGCTCGTGAGGTAGTTGCCCGCGAGGTAGACATCATGCGGCGCATGTTGGCTGAGAATGGCAGTCTTGAATGTGGCAACCTCGGAGAGCTCCGCATCAATGAGGAGGGAAAAATATCATACTCCCCAATTACTCTTTCCTTAGGTTTTGAGAATATCAGCCTCAAGAATGTTTCCCCTATTGTCAAGCCGGTAGAGACAGAACAAGTGGAAGAAGTTGTTTCAGAGGAAACGGAAATAGAAAAGAAGAGATTCTTCAGAAACTTCTTTAAGGGTTCGAGCAATATAGCAGCAGCCGTGGCTCTCGTCTTTGCAATGGCATTGGCTGTTGTGCTGAATCCAATTCCGAGGGATACTCGCGAAGAGAGAGCTTCAGTAGTTCCTGTTGAGGTATTGATCCCTTCCAATGATAAGGAAAAAGCTTTCGCAGACAAAGAAGAGGCAGTCTCGGTTGAAATTGCCTCTCCGGTAACCGAGACTGAGGTATCAGTTGAAGAAATAGCAAGGGATTCAGCGATTCATTATTTAGTTGTAGGCACGTTCTCAAGCAGAATGGAAGCGGATCGCTTCATTGGTTTGCGTTCAACGGAAGAGTTTCCGTTGATGGCTATCGAATCGAAGAAACTGACCCGCGTTGCATTGGCCTCGTCTGACGATCGTGACGCTCTTCGTCAGCAACTCAATTCCTCCAAGGTCAGGAGCGAATTTCCCGGTTCCTGGATCTGGACAGCTGAATAAGCTGAATAACAGGAGGCTCAGTTTACAGCAATCAATTCAATATCGAAAATAAGTGTTGAACCACCCGGAATTCCCGGTTGGTTCATTTTTCCATAACCCTGCTCTGCCGGAATATATACCTCCCAACGGTCTCCGATGTGCATCCTCTGCAATGCGTTTATCCAACCCGGTATAAGGTCACGAAGACGGAAGGCAGGAGCTGTGCCACCCCTACTGCTGTCAAAAGTCTTGCCGTTAATTGTTTTCCCGACATAATGAACTGTCACTACACTATTTCGTTCAGGCGTTTTGGATTGCTTATCACCGACTTTTATGACTTTAGATAATACGCCCTTCCCGAGATCGATTATACCCGGTTCAGAAGCCTTTTCAGAGAGCCATTTCTTATTCTTTTCAACGTATTCCTGTTTAGCCATAGAGTTTCCGGTTTTAAGAGGTTATGATTTTCCACGTCAGGAAAGTAAAAAAAAGAAAAACCGGAGTCTGAAACTCCGGTTTAGTGTCCAAGATGAGACTCGAACTCACACAGCCAAACGGCCACTACCCCCTCAAAGTAGCGCGTCTACCAATTCCGCCACCTGGACATCTTTAAAGCGGTTTTCACCGCAAGGGTTGGAGCGAAAAACGGGACTCGAACCCGCGACCCCGACCTTGGCAAGGTC
>CAZMHE010000105.1:0-8998 GCA_964566015.1 uncultured Sangeribacter sp.
TAGCATGTTGTTATACTGATATATATAAAATAACGTTGTTTAGTAGCCCACTATATGCGGTATTAGCGGCATCGCTGACATACTCGGTAGAAGTCCAGTAGTAATTCCATTGGAGAGGAGTGCCGCCGTTGGCAACGAGGACGGGATTCAGTATGGTGGCGATGTTGGCAATCATGGTGAGCTCGTTTACGGCCGGAAGATACCAGCCTTCGCCGAGGGAAGCGCAGTAGCTGAAAGCAGGGTATGCCTCAAAGGTGGCATCGAGAGCCTTCACGGCAGCCATGTTGGAAGCACCTACGGTGAGTGAGCTTGCCGACGTGTCCACACCCAAAGGACCCCACGCGGCCGTACCCTCGGCAAGTGACAGAATCTTGGCATATGTCTGATCTTGAGATACCCAGTAGACAACACCTTTCTTGCCGTCTTCTTCGATGTATTTGCCGATTTCATAGCGCGATACCGGTTCTTCACCAAAGGGAGCGAAGGCGCGCACGGGAGCTTTACTATCCTTCTGCATGCCGAACATACCCGGCATACTCATGCTTGCCTGATAGGCCATGGCGTCGTAGAACTGATCGCACTCGGTCGACGACCAATAGTAGTAGGTATCGGCGATTTCCTGATAGCCGCGGGCTGTAAGTGTAGGGTTCACCTTGTCGAGGACGCCGCGTAACGCCTGAAGTTCTTTCTGTGCAGGGAGATACCATGGACTGCCGTAGGCTGCCACTACGCGGAATGCAGGATAGTCGCCAAAATCGGGGTCGATGGAGGCAACGGTAGCCATATTGGCCTGACCGTCGTTCTCATCCTGGGCAAAAGTCTCATACCAGATGGTACTCCACTCACATTCCTCCCCGGCATCGCGCATGGCTACGATCTTGCCGTAGGAACCGGTGGCATTGACTTCAACGACCACGCCTTCACAGGTGCCGTCATAGTAATAATCGCCTACGGCGTATGGTCCTGAGGTGAGCTCGGGTGCCTTGGAATCGGAGTAGCCGAAAGTAAGCTTGGCGATATTATCAAGTTTGTATTCGATGACCTTACCACTGGGCTCGGTGATGAACATGGTGTTGGGTTCAGTAGTCTGCGCCAGGGCGGAGAAGGCTACGCCGGTGGCTAATATGGTAGACAGGAGGTATTTCATTTCTTGTTGAATTTGATTAGCTTATTGTTTGCCTTGATGATGTAGATGCCGGCCGGCTCACGACGCAGATCGATGCGTGTGCTTCCGTCAGTCTCGGTGGAGAATAGCACTCTGCCGTTGATGTCGCATGCGATAACGGAGAGAGGTGCGTTGTCAGCGATGGAGACGGTGACGATACCGTCGGCCACGGTGAGCGAGAGTCCATCAGACAAGTCCTTCACAATCTCTGTTCCGGTTATCCCCACCTCACCGAATGTTATCTCTTCAATATCCACGAGGGACACAGCCTCGGTGGCATCTTGGAGCTGGCACATCATCTGACCGTTGGCGAAAGTGATCTGCTGAAGTTTGTCAAAGCTGTAGCCTGTCTTCTCACCATCGGATCTCAAAATGACGATCCCTTTGTCTGCCCTAAGCCCCGGCGGGACGGCCATCGCCATAATGGCTGCAAGCAGAATGGTTTTACTTTGCTTTTTCATATTACTAAATTGGAATATTTTCAGCAAAATTACAACATTATTCCCATTCAGCCAAACCTGACAGATAATTATGAGACAGACTTAAATATTTTACACTTTACCACCATTGTATCTAAAAATCATCAATCCACACATTATTACGTCATACAAAACATACACAAAAATACTATCTATCATCGCACCTGCAATCAAGGAATAGCTAAATAGAACCAATCTATAATACCGTCCCAATACATGAGAATTAAATAAAGGCATTTAGAAAAGGAAAGGAAAAGCGACTGACAAGTTTTATTCAAATACTTGTCAATCGCTTGTATTTTAATTGTTTAAGTCGATAAAATCGACCAGTTTTTGATCAGTACTCTTCTTCGTTGAAGAAGAAGTCGTCTTTGGAGGGGTAGTCGGGCCAGATTTCCTCGATGCTCTCGTAGGTCTCTCCTTCGTCTTCCATCTCCTGGAGGTTCTCGATTACCTCGAGGGGGGCGCCGCTGCGCTGTGCGTAGTCGATAAGCTCATCTTTCGTGGCAGGCCACGGTGCGTCTTCAAGTTTCGACGCAAGTTCAAGTGTCCAGTACATATCTTTCTTTTTTATAATTATTTTTGTTGTGTATGTGTATTCTTTCTCTGTATTCTTTCCGAACAGCCTTCTTTCCGGTCAGTCTTCTTTCTTCTCAGTCCTCTTTCCTCCAGGTCAGCTCCTCCACCCCTGAGATGTGGTTGAAATAGCGGGCAAGAATGAAAAGATAGTCCGAGAGCCGGTTGATGTATTCAAGCAACGCAGCATCCACCCAATTCTCCGATGCGAGATCGAGAATGCGGCGCTCGGCACGGCGGCACACCGTGCGCGCCAGATGCGCCTCTGCCGACAACCTGCATCCCCCGGGCAATACGAAGGCATTTACCTTCGGGGTGGCAGAATCAAGGGTGTCTATACATTCCTCTATCTTGCGGATATGCTCTTCACGCAGTCCCCAGGCCGGCGGCAGGGCGTCGGTAGATTCCATGGCGGCACACTCCGCAGCCGAAGGTGACTCACATGCAAGATACCCTCCGAGGTTGAACAGCATATTCTGCACGCCATGAAGAGTCTCGCGGATACCCTCCGGACAATCCGGCTCGGAGATAATCATCCCCAAGGCGGCGGAAAGCTCATCGAGGGTGCCGTAGGCCTCGAGACGCGGACAGTTTTTCGCTACCCTTGTGCCTCCGACAAGCGAGGTTGTGCCCCGGTCACCCGTGCGTGTGTATAGGTTGCTCTTTGACATCTGTTACGGATTTTCTACTTTTTAACGCATGGCGGGGAATATTGTTGCGGAAGTGGTGTGGAAATTTTAATTTAACGTCATGTGGCAGCTTCAATTTTTTTGACTACTTTTGTGAAAAATAAGAGTCCATCTCAGATAATGAACGATCAGAAGCCATACGTTGTCTCGGCCAGAAAATACCGTCCCGCCACATTCCGCAGCGTCGTGGGGCAGAAGGCCCTTACCGCCACGCTGAAGAACGCTATCGACAGCGGCCGCCTCGCGCAGGCCTATCTCTTCTGCGGCCCCCGCGGTGTGGGTAAGACTTCCTGCGCACGTATCTTCGCCAAGACCATCAACTGCCTGTCGCCGACGCCCGACGGAGAGGCATGCGGCGTCTGCGAATCATGCCGTGCCATAGATCAGGGCAACTCTTTCAACCTTGTCGAACTCGACGCCGCCTCCAACAACTCTGTCAACGACATACGCTCCATCACGGATCAGGTCAATGTGCCTCCGCAGGTGGGCAAATACCGTGTCTTCATCATTGATGAGGTGCACATGCTTTCAAACGCCGCCTTCAATGCTTTCCTGAAAACTCTCGAGGAACCCCCTTCCTATGTGGTGTTCATCCTCGCCACCACGGAAAAGCACAAGGTAATCCCGACCATCCTTAGCCGTTGCCAGATCTACGACTTCAAGCGCATCACCATCCCCGACATCGTGGAGCACCTCGAGTATGTCGCCTCAGAAGAGGGGATCACAACCGACCGCGATGCTCTCGGCGTGATAGCCCTGAAGGCCGATGGAGCCATGCGCGACGCCCTCTCCATTTTCGATCAGGTGGCCGCTTCCACACGTGGAGAAGTCAACTATGCCAACACAATCGAGAATCTGAATGTTCTCGACTACGACTGCTATTTCCGCCTTGTCGACACTTTCCGTGAGGGAGACGTGCCGGGTGCTCTGTTGATCTATAAGGAGATCCGTGACAAGGGCTTCGATTCCCTCTTCATGGTGAACGGTCTCGCGGCTCATATCCGCGACCTGATGGTGGCCGCCGACCCACGCACAGCCCCCCTTTTAGAGACCTCCGAGGAGATTGCACGCCGCTATTCGGAGCAGGCCAAGACACTGCCTGTGCAATGGTATTACGCTGCCATGCGCCTCCTCAGCGACTGCGACCTCAACTACCGCACCGCTACCGGGAAACGCCTCCTCGTGGAGCTGACCCTCATCCGTCTCTGCCAGCTCCTCAAACCCGCCACGCCCCCTTTTGACCAGCCGGACCGTCCCCTGCCGCTGCGCGATCCGAATATGCGTCCCTCAGCGGCAACCCCGTCTCCGGTGCCTCAGGCAACCGCGACTCAGAATCCACCGGTAGCCACGGCTCCGGCTCAACAGGCACCCCCGGCTCCGAATCCACAGACGACCCAGGCCCCTGCCGCAAGGCCTCAAACGGCTACACCTGCGACGCAGTCACCGGCTCCTGCGAAACGTCCGGCGGGAGCACGTCCCACCACCGTGCGCCTCTCCACACAGCAGCAGAACGCCACATCACCCGACGCCGGCACTCAGCGTCTCCGCTCCACACCCGTCGATCCCGAGCGTTTCATGCAGGCATGGGGAGAGTTCATCGCACGCAACCCACAGCTTCACATACTCGTCAACGCCATGCGTTCGGCAAAACCTGTGGCCGCTCCTGACCATTCCTTCCGTATCGTGGTTGACCATCCCGCCCAGCTTCAGGCCTTCGAGATGTCTATGCCACGTCTGCTCGAATATCTGCGCAACAGCCTCGGCAATGATCTCCTGACACTGAGAGTCGAGGTCGATAGCAATCCCGTGGCCAATAAGCAGCTCCCTCCGAAAGAGTTTCTCAAGAAGGTCGTGACGGAGAACCCGGCAATGGCGAAATTCCTTTCCGATCTCGACGCCGAACTCGTCTGAGGCGCCACTTATGCAACCTGCACAGGGTTGATAAGAAGAGGGTCGCACCAGACCGGTGCGACCCTCTTCTTATCATTCGCTTTCCTTCAGCAATGTCACGGGCCCGAGCAATCCGGAGGGTTGCAGGGGTGAGTCAGCTGAATAATGTTTCCATGTCGTGAACGTGTATCGCCGGCTCGGACGGGGCTCTCCGCGGAGCAGCCATTCCGGCCATTGGTTATCGACAATTCCGTCGTCAGGCAATAATTCATCACCGATGAGGCGGTTCACCCAAAGGTTGGTCACCTCCACTTTCAGCTCATTATCACCCGTCTGCATGGCATCGGTTATGTCAATCTGCCAGGGAGCGCACCAGACGACTCCCACCTCCTTGCCGTTGACGACCACCTTAGCGATATTCTTCACATCCCCTAAACTGAGCACCACGCGCCCGCCCGATGGTTTGTCGGCCTTAAACACGGTGGTATAGGTCGCCGTGCCGGAATAGTAACGGATCCCTGCGTCATCTGAAAGGCTCCAGTCGGTCAGGGAATCAAATCTCACCGATTCAGGCCCTCCCCATTTCGGGTCGAACTCCACCTTCCACGGCCCGGGGATTTCGGCCAGTAGTGATGTCTGCGGGAAATTCGGTTTGCCGGTGTTGTGGGTCGGCTTCCCTGCAAAGACTATGAAATAGCTCTCCGTCGGTCCGAACCGCAAGTCGATACGTGTCGATGTGCCGTCATCGGTAAATGATGTGAGGTCACGCGTACTGCCATCCATCGGATTCCACAACTGCGGTTGCTTCCCGGTGACGCGGAAAGTGCATTGAGGCGACACCTCCCCTTCCGTACGGTTTGATACGAAATAAATGTCAATATCACCTTTCCTCTCATGAATATAGCGTATGTCATCAGGTGTGGCCGTGAAATCGGGCATCACACCAAGTTTGTCGGCAAGTATCGACGAAGTCAGGTCATAGTCGGCATACATGTTGTCTTCCCTTTCCGCTATCAGCCGGCCGGTGAAGACAACACCCTTACCGCACTTTCGCTCCACGATCCCATCGGCTGCTGCATCATCTCCCCATACTTCCTTGACGAGAGTCTGCAATCTCTTCTCCGAAGCGGGATAATCCGTAAGACCCGGTGTCTGCTCAGGGGGCAGACCGACCAAGACGGCACCTTCATCGACAAGCGACTTTATTTTCGCAAGCATCTCAGGCGTCATCGTCGGGAAATGAGGGAGCACCATCATCCTGTAAGACGCGCCGGACGGGAACATGATCCGTCCCTCCTTGACATATGCACCCTTGAGGAGCGACGGAGGACACGCATCGAAACTGTAGCCGCGCTTATCAATAAGGAACTCCTGGCTAAGAGCCGATTTCGGAGCGCGGAACACATAGGGGGCTTCCTCCGGTGTGAGATAGAGCACGTCGGCCACAGGCACGGCAGATTGCAACATATACTGGCAGCGCGCCACATATGTATGATAGGCACCGACATAAGGCCACCACGTCTGGTTGCGGTCCCAATGCACTCCGTAAGGACCCATCGTCATGCCCGGACGCAATGAATCCGGCAGCGACTGATGCTGGAATGTATGATAGACGAGACGGTTTATGCCGGCTGCAAACGTCCAGTCATTCTGATTCTTCATCGACGCTGGGTGCTGCTTCCATCCGTCGAGATAGGCCGTGAATGACTCGGCGGGCACAACCCTCTGCCCCTTCACATGGGCAAGTGAGGAAGCCTCTACGGCACTGAAGGAAGTATTGAATCCACCCATGCTCCAGAACTCCGCCATCGGAAGATCGGCCGACGCGCCGAGTTCGAGATCCTGCATCGGGTTCATGTCGTAGGGTTCGATCGAAAGCTTCATGCCGTTGGCGTTGGCATAACGGCGCACGTAGGAGGAATGGTTCTCGACCATGAGTTCCTGCATCGTCTGCCGCAGATCCCAGAGGAAACGTTCGCTGATATTCTTGTCGCCCACGATATAGCCGGCATAGACGGGATAGTACGGCTGCGGGTCATAGCCGCGGCGTTTGGTGAATTCCTCACGCAGACGTGGTGTCCAGTTCTGCGCTCCCACTTCCCAGCTGTCGATATGGAGATATTTGAGGCCACCCTGAAGGGTAGTGTCGCGCTCACCGAGCATCGACAATAGCTCGCCGGTGAATCTGTCGAGGTGGTCTTTCAGAGCCACCGTATCGGCCTTGTCGCTTTCAAAACCGAGACCCGGCATAGGGGCCGGACGCGTCACCGCGCCATTGTTGCGCGCCGCAAACCGCATGACCGTCCATTCACCCTCGGGCGCATCCCATGTCAGCGTATCCCCCTTCATCATCCCGGTCAGGTCTATCACCTGATCCGGGTGGATAAGGTCATCGGCATAAGCCGATGCGGGTTCGTTGTCGCGGTCCATAAACTGCTTCACGCCCGGCGACGAACTGTAGGGCTGACGGTAATAGAGCACCTTGCTTTGCACATCGTCAATGCGCGTCTTCCCCTCGATGGCCGGAAACGCAATGACGGCAATGTCCGTATAGAAACTGTCTCGCGCCTCCTTAAGTTCCGGAGTCAGCACCGTCTCCCCGAAGAAGGGGGCTGCCGGCGCGGGCACATCGAGTTTGATCTTGCGCAAAGCGCCGCCGGAGACATTGGTGACAGAAGAGACCATGTGCTGCATCGACTCCTCACCCTTCACCCAGGGGCCACCGCTACCGTTCCATCCCGGGCCGATGCCGAGTGTCATGCCGATGCCAAGACGTTCACACTCCCTGACGGCGTGAGCGAAACATTCCTTCCACTCGTCACTGAAGAAATCAACCTTTCCACGGGGCACGCCGACATTCACCTCAAGGAAGGTGACGTATCCTATGCCGGCCTCCTTCATCGACTCGAGGTCTTTCGTTATACTCTCTTTCGAGAGATTTCCATCCATAAAATACCAGTAGACACCGGGGCGTGCCGTCTCAGGGGGAGAAGCGAAGTTGGCTCGCATCACCTCCAGTTCACTTGTGTGGCCGCACGCGGCGAGAAGCAGCGATGCACAAAAGGCTCCC
The DNA here is from genome assembly GCA_964566015.1 of uncultured Sangeribacter sp. GTDB lineage: Bacteria > Bacteroidota > Bacteroidia > Bacteroidales > Muribaculaceae > Lepagella. The sequence goes on from CAZMHE010000105.1 coordinate 7,870, forward strand.
ACAGTCTTAAGAACTTTCATCTGCGACAATTTGAGTTTTTCAATTAGTAATTTCGGGTTACTTAAGGAAAGCATCCTTGTACATGTGCAAAATTAATCATAAAAACCAAATATCGGGAATCCAAACGGAATTTCTTCATCTCTATGACACAATGAGGATAAACGTCAAGTTCGGAATTAAGTTAAATAATATTTTCAATAGTTAAAAATAATTAATTTTAAGATTAACTTCCTTAATAAGAGACAATGCATGGAGAGATTAAATTCTTTTTTATTAACTTTGCAGAAGCATTCCGGAGGGGACATCAGTCTCCTCCACTTTTTTTACCGTAAGTCTTCTCCGAAGGCTTCAGAAACTTCAGAATAAAGAAATGATTGACAGCCAAGAACTGACAAAATTCATAGAGTCTCGCCTTGAGGGCACCGACATGTTCCTCGTGGAAGTCAAGGTGACACCCTCCAACGAGATCACCGTCGAGATAGACTCCGACACACGCGTCGACATCGACGAATGTGTGGCGTTGACACGTGCCATCGAGGAGGCCTTTGACCGTGAAAAGGAAGATTATGAACTCGAGGTCGGTTCGGCCGGACTGACATCACCCCTCAAGACAGTGAGGCAATATGCCAAGTATGTCGGTCAGGAGGTCGAGGTGTCGGCGTCCGACGGCAAGAAATACAAAGGGATGCTCAAGAATGTCGGTCCCGACACATTCTCCGTCATCAGCACCGAGAAAGTGAAGGAAGAGGGATCGAAACGTCCGGTAGTCAGGGAAGTGGAACGCACATTCTCCTACGGCGACGTCAAATACACAAAATATCTACTTCAATTCTAAAGTCTTATGGCAAAGAAAGCAGAGAGTGTGAATATGGTCGACAGATTCGCTGAGTTCAAGGAGCTCAAGAATATCGACAAGACCACCATGATAAGTGTCCTCGAGGAATCCTTCCGCAACGTGCTCGCGAAGATGTTCGGTTCCGACGAGAACTTCGACGTCATCATGAACCCCGACAAAGGTGACTGCGAGATTTATCAGAACCTCGAAGTCGTGCCCGACGGCGAGGTCGACAACAAAGACCGTCAGATCGACCTTTCGGAAGCCCGCGAGATCGACCCTGAGTGTGAGATC
>CAZMHE010000106.1:0-8975 GCA_964566015.1 uncultured Sangeribacter sp.
TAGCATTTCAGAAACCCGACAAGGTCATCATGCTTGAGGCCGACAATAAGCTCGGCAAGTTTGAATTCAGGCCTCTGGAGCCCGGCTACGGCCAGACCATAGGCAACGCTCTGCGCAGGATTCTGCTGTCGTCGCTAAGCGGCTTCGCAATCTGCTCGATCAAGATCGACGGCGTAGCACATGAACTTGACACCATCCCCGGGGTGAAGCAGGATGTCACCAACATCATACTCAACCTCAAGCAGGTGCGTTTCAAGCAGCGTTCGGAAGAGATCGAGACAGAGACGGCTGTTGTCAATGTGTCGGGCAAGGATGTGTTTACGGCAGAAGATCTGGGCAAAGTTCTCAACGGTTTCGAGGTTCTTAATCCTGAGCTCGTCATCTGCGAGCTCGATCCCTCCGCCGGTTTCCAGATGGAATTCACCATCAACAAGGGACGCGGTTGGGTTCCCTCCGATGAGAACCGTGAGATGATCGGCGACGCCGATCCCCAGGTGATCGCGATCGACTCCATCTATACTCCCGTCAAGAACGTGAAGTATTCAGTGGAGAACTATCGTGTTGAGCAGAAGACTGACTATGAGAAGCTGAATATCGAAGTGCTTACCGACGGCTCAATCATGCCTCAGGATGCGCTTAAGGAAGCAGCCAAGATCCTCATTCACCACTTCATGCTCTTCAGCGATGAGAAGATCGCACTCGAGGCTCCCAAGGAGAGCGAGGCAGACGAGTTTGACGAGGAGGTGCTCAAGATGCGCCAGCTCCTCAAGAGCAAGCTCACGGAGATGGATCTCTCCGTGCGTGCCCTCAACTGCCTTAAGAGTGCCGAGGTCGAGACACTTGGTGAGCTCGTGGTCTACAGCAAGAATGATCTTCTGAAGTTCCGCAACTTCGGCAAGAAGTCTCTGACAGAGCTTGATGATCTTCTGGCACAGCACAACCTTTCCTTTGGGATGGATATTTCAAAATACAAATTGGATAAAGAATAAACAACGATGAGACACAATAAAAAATTCAACCACCTCGGTCGTAAGAAAGGACATCGTGATGCCCTTTTGAGAAACCTCGGGATCTCTCTTATCATGCATAAGAGAATCTTCACGACCTTGGCAAAGGCTAAAGCGCTCCGCGTCTTTGTAGAGCCCATCATCACAATGTCGAAGAAGGACGACATGAGCAACCGTCACCTCGTATTCAGCTACCTCCAGAACAAGGAGGCTGTGAAGGAGATTTTCGGCGTGGTTGCCGACAAGGTTGCCAACCGTCCCGGCGGTTACACCCGCATCCTCAAGACCGGTCACCGTCTTGGCGATAACGCAGAGATGGCAATGATCGAGCTCGTGGACTTCAACGAGAATATGCTCGCTGAGTCTGCCGGCAAGAAGGAGAAGACAACCCGCCGCAGCCGCCGCAAGAAGGCAGCTCCCGCAGCGGAAGCTCCTGCAGCAGAGGCTCCCGCAACTGCTGAGGAGGCTCCGAAGGCTGAATGAAAATCTTAGCCATATAAATCATAGTGTTGAACGCGGCAGCCTTTCAGGGGTTGCCGCGTTTCGCTTTTTCTTTTCAGGCGAGTACACTCCATATTAGAGTATAACCCTTCATCCACTCAAAGAATATCACCTATGTTTTCCTCGACAGTAGAATTGGCCTCATGGCTTGCCTATCTGATAGTGGCGCTATATATCGTGATCGTGATAGCGTCGGTCGTTGTGGTGTTGCGTGAGAACCGCAATCCCATCAGGGCCATGGCATGGGTGATTGCCCTGATTTTCCTTCCCGGAGTCGGACTGATATTCTATCTTTTCTTCGGGCGAAGTCTCAAAGGAGTCCATATGATCTCCCGCCATAACAAGAGAAAACTGATGCACGGTCAGTCTCCGAAGAAAGTGGATATAAACTCTCTGGATATTTCACCGGAACACCGCAACCTCGTGAAACTTGCCCATAATCTTTGCCGTGCTCCCTTCTCTACCAATAATGAAATAGAGATTTTTACCGACGGTCCTGCAAAATTCGATGCACTGAAGAAGGATCTTGAGAATGCCAAGAATTTTATACTGCTTCAGTACTACATTTTTCAGGATGACACGATAGGCAATGAAATAGCGGATATCCTTATACGCAAAGCCCGTGAGGGTGTCAGGGTCAAGGTCATCTACGACCATGTGGGGAGTTTTTCCGCCCGTAACCGGTTCTTCAAGAGGATGCAGGAAGCCGGGGTGGATACACACCCTTTCTTTAAAGTAACATTCCCTCAGCTTGCCAACCGTATCAACTGGAGGAATCACCGCAAGATTGTAGTCATCGATTCGGAGATAGGTTACATCGGGGGAATGAATATCGCAGACCGTTACGTCAACGGTTGCGAGGACGGGAGTGTCTGGCGAGACACACACTTCCGTGTGACGGGTGATATTGTAGAGAGTCTTCTTTACTCATTCACGATAGACTGGAATTTCCTTAAGAAGCAACCTGAACTGCCGAAACATATACCCTTCAGCCGGGAAGTCGTGGAAGGCAGCGGCATTCAGCTTGTCACCGGAGGCCCGACCGAAAGCTGGAACAACCTTTCACTTGTATTTCTCAAGGCAATATCATCTGCAAAGCGTACCATCCTTATACAGACTCCGTATTATCTGCCGACTGATTCCCTGTTGACGGCGTTGCAGGCAGCTGCACTCGCCAAGGTTGACGTCAGGATAATGATGCCGAAGATGACCGACAGCATCCTGCTTCATTATGCGTCATTCTCATATATCACCCAGTGTCTGAAGAGTGGGATAAAGGTTTATCTATATGAACCGGGTATGCTTCATGCGAAGGCGATGATAATCGATGATGATTTAGTCACGGCCGGTTCGACGAATTTCGATTTCCGCAGTTTTGAGAATAACTTCGAGAGCAACCTAATCATTTACGACAGGGAAGTTAACCGCAAGATGAGAGAAATCTTCTTTGAAGACCTCAAGCATTGTCAGAAACTGACCCTGACCGAATGGCGGAAGCGTCCCCTGACCCAGCGCCTCCTCGAATCTATCCTCCGCCTCGTCTCCCCGATTCTTTGAGTTTACGGAGGATTCAAAGATATGGGGTTATTACTGGGTGGGCGCAATTTATTGCGTCTACTGGGGGTATTACTTGGTGGGCGCAATTTATTGCGCCCCTACTGGGGTTATTACTGGGCGGGCGCAATTTATTGCGCCCCTACCGGGGTTATTTCTCGGCGGGCGCAATTTATTGCGCCCCTACGGGGGGGGATTATTTCGGACTCTAATATAATTATGCAAAAATAAAAGGGATGGTTTTTTGACCATCTCCTTTTATTTCGATAGGGGGGGATCAGAGGCGGAATTTGGTGGTGCGGGAGCCGGAGCGGACGATGTAGAGGCCGGCGGGGAGGGTGATCCTCGCGGTGGTGGCACTCCTGTCTCTGTAGCGGCAGATGCCCTGGAAGTCGTAGACCTCGATTCCTGCCTGTGCATTCTCTACACAGAGCTGCCCGTCAGCATTGTAAACGGTGATGGAGCTGTCGTCAATCTCTTGCGCTACTCCCTCTACCGACGCTACATTGCCGTTGACCAACACTACATAGCTGTTGGGTGCTACTTCTACCGTGCCGGCTACTGCATCGAATGTGGCGGTGGTGTTGTGCGACTTGGAGGCAACGTAATATGCAGAGTTATCAGGTGTGTTGAAGGGTACGTTTACCGTCACAGCTTTCTCCGTTTCGGGATTGATGGCGCATATCAGTTCCTTGTTGCCTGCAGATGCCTTGATGTAGCGACCTGCGCTCCAGCCGGAGCAGTTGTTGGTGTAGGAGGCTTCCTGCGAGAAGAGGTCGGGGTTGGCAAGACGGATACTGATCATCTCGGCATAGTTACGCATCAGTGCGTAGTTGTCGGGATCGTCAAGGAGATTCCAGTTAACGATCTTCGGATCGACATTGTTGCCGCCTGTGGAGTTCTTTGTAGACTGAGCGTTGCCCATCTCGGAGAACATCCAGATCATATGCGAACCGGGCACGAGAATCATCTGTGCGGCCGCTGATGCGAGTCGGCGGCAAGCCACGGCATGATCATTCTTAACGATTGCCGCGCCGTTGGTCTTCTGCTCATAGGCGAGGCGCTGCTCATCGTGGCTCTCGAGATAAGCTACGGTCGAGCCCCATGTGCGTCCGTCTTTGGTGGACAGCATACGGGTGAGTGCTGAATTGCTCGAATAACCCTTGGCATACTGAAGACCGGAGGAGTTGACATTTGCCCAGTTGAGCATACCGGTCTGTGCCATCTCGTTCTCCTCCTGCGCTCCGGCAAGGTTCTCATTGATGAAATATGCACCCGGTTTCACCTCGTTCATGGCCTGCTGTACCACACGCATGTTGGCCACGCGGGATGCGTTGTAGGCGTTGGTGGCGGCATCGCCAGAGTTTGCATAGGAGCTGTTGTCGCCCAGACCCTTGACGAGGTCAAAGCGGAAACCGTCAACATGATATTCTGTCAGCCAGTATTTCACTACATCCTGCCACTGCTTGCGGATGAGCGGGTGACCCTGATTGATGTCGTTGAGCACGCTGTAGGCGTGAGGAGCATCGGCATTGTAGAAGGGGTTGGATCCGGCGGGGTACATGCGATACCAGGGGTGGAGCCAGTCTGTCTGGTTGAAGACAAGGTCGAGGATTACGGCAATCCCGTTCTCATGGCATGTGTTGATGAAGTTCTTATAGTCATCAGGAGTGCCGTAAGCCTTGTCCGGTGCAAAATAGAAATTGGGATTGTAGCCCCATGAGATATTTCCATTGAACTCATTGATGGGGAGGAGCTCGATTGCATTGATGCCGAGTTCCTTGAGGTAGGGGAGTTTCTCGAGGGCCTGTGCCACGGTGCCGTTGCCGTTGGCGCGACCTTCCGTGCCCGTGAAATCGCGGAAGAGCAACTCATAGATCACGAGGTCGGTCTGATTCGGAGCCTTATAGTCGGTATCGGTCCATGCGTAGTCATTGATATTTCCCTGATAAACGGCAAGGGGCACGTTTGAGGGAACCTTCCCTGTAGGATATTCCGGGAGATTCGGGTAAACCGAAGCCGGGATGTATTTGTCATTGCTTGGATCGAGCACGAGGCGAGCGTAAGGATCGCCTACATTATATGTGGCTTCATCCACGCTGTAATAATAAAGATACTGTGTGGTGTTGTCCAGGCCGCTCACGGCAGTCCAGAAATAACGCTGCCCTTCATAGTCCTGATAATACATCTTCTGCTCCGGCACCTTCTGATAAGCGTTCCACGAGCCGACGAGGTCGACGGTGAGTTTCTCGGGAGCGGCGAGACAGAAAATCACGCTGCCGTCATCCTGACGGTGAGCTCCCATGACCGGAACTCCACCGGGGTAATCCTTGTTTACGGAAGAATTGACGAACGTGACGCGGCGACCCTGCGATGAAGATTTGCCGTTGATCGTAAGGTTGCCATAGACCATATAGGAACCAACTTCCGTGAAGGTATAGTCGGCCTCCACCTCAGTGGCGTCGTTCTTCTCCACGATAGGCACACCGTTGATGGCGATCCAGATCCTGTCGGCTTTCTGATTGGATGTGAATTTCACATGAATCGTAGCGTTTTCTGGAGAGAATGTAGAGGCATCCGGTGTCATCTGGAAATTCATCTGTAGGGCAGTCGAGATGACCGGGATGAAGATATCCTTATCGCCGGCGGCCTTACCGGTCTTGTTGCCGGAAGCGTCGCGGAAGACAAAAGCGATCGACTTGATCACCTCCGAGGCAGAGGTCACGCCGAAGAAGGTCTTGATGTTTCCGATCTCGAGCTTGTAGAGGTTGGGGGAGAGATAGGTCATCTTGTATTTGGCGAGATTCTGTCCCCAGGTCGTGGCGTATTTCCAGTCGGAGTCGGAAGATGATGAGGAGGTGATGAGGCCTACATGCGCATAGACAGCGGTTGATTCCGGAAGGTTGGCGAGGCCCTTCGATCCCTGGTCTGCATGGAAATAGACGACCACATTCTCGCTGTTGTCATAGAGAGGGTCTGGTTCATAGGTGACGACCTGTGCCGATATTCCGGCGATGAAGAAGGTCATCAGGGCGCAAAGCGCGATTAGTCTTGATCTTAACATTTATGTGAGATTTTATAAAGAGACCGTGGCAACAGGTCGGGCCACGGTCTCTTTTATAGGGGGTGATAGTTTCGTGGATTATTTCACGGCAACCTTGACAGCCTTGCCATTCTTCACGGCCACGAAGATGCCGTTGGAGGGATTGGCTACCTTCTGACCCTGAAGGTTGAAGTAGACAGTCTCGCTTTCTCCGGCTACGACTTCCTCAACCATAGTGGGGTTATACCAGGCGGGGATGTAATTCTTGTCGTTAGACATTGTCATCATCGTGTCGGCAGAGCCGTTGACATTATAGCCAAACCAGCAGACACCGTTGAAATCCTCAGCAACCTTCATGTTGCCTGAGTTATAGGTAAGGGTGTAGTCGGTGTCAAAGGAGATTGAAGGCACACCACCGAAGTTAATGTCGCTCCAGCTGGCGTCGGCAATCTTAAACTCTTCATTTGTTGAGATTGACTGAGTGTCGGAGCATACAAACTTGTAGACTCCCTCTCCGAGATATTCAAATTTCCAGTCATCGGGAGAGCCCCAGCCGTTCATCCCTCCACGGAAATAAACGTCAGCGGCGGGCTTGGGATCGTCGCCGGGCTTGGGAGTATCAGTTGTGAGGGTGATAGTTGTGAGGTCGGCATCCACGACAATCGTATAGTTACCAAGCCACGGGGTAGCGATGTCACTGTCAGAACCTGCTGTCAGAGGTTGAGCCACACCGGGTTCTTTCCCATAGTCACAACCGAGAACACCTGTATTGAATTCATCCCAGCTTCCTTTGGCAGTCGAAAGCTTGAAGGAGGCGAGATTGTTGACCGTGATGCGGTATTCACCGTTCATGAATGTAAACTGATCCGGGTTCTCAGGATTCCACTGGCCGTTGGTGAAGTCGCCGTTGCCGGTAATATAGAGTGCGGGTTTCTCCTCCGAACCATACCATTCGGGCACATAGTCCTTGTCATTTGAAAGGGATATATAGCTGTTGCCCGTGCCCTGAAGGTTGATGACAAACCAGAAGACACCGTTGAAAGTCTCGGCAACCTTCATGTCATTGCCGTTATATACAACCGGGCAATCTGTGTCAAGAGTGACTGTGGCCTGACCGGCGGCTCCATAGTTCACTTTGTTCCAGTCGGCATCGGCAACTTTGAAAGACTGGGAAGTCGTTATCGACTGCCCTTCGCCGCAGACGAATTTGTATACACCGTCTCCGAGGTCCTCGAACTTCCATTCAGCAGGAGCTCCCCAGTTGTTCATGCCGCCACGGATGTAGACCTGAACGGCACCGGGATTCGGGGTTGAGGTAGTGAGGGTGATCGTGGAGAGGTCAGAAGCAACGACAACCTTATAGTCACCTTTCCATGGGCATGATATGTTTGCATCCCAACCCTTGACAAGTTCAACAGCCACACCGGGCTTATCGCCGTAGTTACAACCGAGTACACCGCCGTTGAATTCATCCCAGCTTCCTTTTGTTGTAGAGATCTTGAATGAGCTGAGGTTAGCGATCTCGATCTGATAATTTCCGTTGACCATCTCGAATTGGTCAGCATTTGAGGGATTCCATGTCCCTGCCGAGAAATTACCTTCGCCCGTGATGTAGAGATCCTGAGCGTTTGCGGCCATAGCCAAGAGGGCGCCGGCTGCGAGAGCGTAGAGTTTTCTCATGTCTTAAATAGTTTTGGTTAACAGATTATGGAATTTAATATAGCCGATGTCAGTCATCGGAAAAGGACAGACACCGGCTATATTATGAAAGTTTCAATTATTTAACGGCAACCTTGACAGCCTTGCCATTCTTAACGGCAACGTAGATACCGTTGGTAGGATTGGCAACCTTCTGGCCCTGAAGGTTGAAGTAAACAGTCTCACCCTGCTCTGCGAAGAGACCCTCAACGCTGTTGTCTTCATACCAATCGGGCACGAAAGACTTGTCGTTGGAGAGAGTCACATAGTTCTCGCCTGAATCATTGAGGTTGATAACAAACCAGAACACACCGTTGAAGAATTCAGAAGTCTGGATGTTCTCACCGTTGTGGAACACTGCGGTGTCACCGTCGAGAAGGAGTGTCTCGTTGGCGCCATAGTTGATCTTGCCCCAGTCAGCATCGGCTACCTTGAAGCCCTGACCCGGTTCGATTGACTGGCCATCCTTGCAGACGAACTTGTAGACGTTGGTCTGGAGCTGCTCAAACTGCCATTCTGCGTCTGTGCCCCAGCCGTTCATGTCGCCGCGGAGGTATACGGGAACGGGATCGTTCTCATTCGGTTTGGGAGTGCTGGTGGTGAGTGTGATTGTAGAGAGGTCGGCTGTCACTACAATCTTGTAGTCGCCTTTCCAGGGGCAGTAGGTGTTGGCGGAATAGCCCATCTCGAGGGGAACAGCCACACCCTGCTCGCTACCGTAGTCGCAACCAACCACGCCGTTGTTGAAGGCATCCCAGTCACCCATCTCGGTTGACATCTTGAACTGTGAAAGGTTTGTCACCTCGATCTCATACTGGCCGTTGACGAGCTGGAACTGGTCGGGAGCAGCGGGGTTCCATGTGCCGCCGGTGAAGTCACCGTCGCCTGTGATGTAGAGAGTCTGGGCGTTTGCTGCCACTGCGAAAAGTGCGGCTGCCGCGAAAGCGTAAAGTTTTTTCATGCGTAAAATCTATTAAAGATTGATGAATAATTAGATTGTTATTTCGGTGGTAAAATTATGGAAATTTTGAAACTCCACCAAATTTTGATAGCAAAAATTTTGGAAAAAATAATGGGAGCATCCATTCGGATGCCCCCATCTGTTTAGGGTTGTTTTTGCGGACATGTCAAGCCATGTTGACTCCGTTTGTTTCAGCGGACATGGCACGCCA
>CAZMHE010000107.1:0-8852 GCA_964566015.1 uncultured Sangeribacter sp.
GTGCGGAGGCACCGCCGGGTATCGACTGGAGGATAGGGGTCTCCACCTCGATGAGACCGTGAGAATTGAAATACTCACGCATCGTGTTGAAGATCTTCGTGCGTTTGAGGAAGATGTCGCGGATTCCTTTGTTGACCACGAGATCGACATATCTCTGGCGATAACGCTGCTCGGGGTCGGTGAAGGCGTCATAGGCCTTTCCGTCTTTCATCTTCACGACGGGGAGGGGACGGAGGCTCTTTGAGAGAACCGTGATTTCCTGAGCGTGGACTGAGATCTCACCCATCTGGGTGCGGAACACGTATCCCTTCACTCCGATGAAGTCTCCGATGTCGAGGAGTTTCTTGAAGACCACGTTATACATGTCCTTGTCTTCGCCGGGGCAGAGGTCGTCGCGGCTTACATAGACCTGAATGCGACCCTCGGAGTCCTGAAGCTCCATGAAGGATGCTTTCCCCATGATGCGGCGGCTCATGATGCGTCCGGCCACATAGACCTCGCGGGGAGTCTCTGCATCGTCGCGGAAATTCTCCTTGATTTCGGCGGAACGGCCGCTGACGGGATATTCAGCCGCGGGATAGGGTTCTATGCCACGGTCTCGGAGCGCCTGCATGCTTTTGCGGCGCACTGCTTCTTGTTCGGTGAGTTCTTGGTTTGCCATATATGTGGTTAGGGTTTAATCGGGTTATGGTTTATGCTTAAGTTTCGCAAGCTCAACTTAAGGTTATTAGGTTATAGGGTTATTAGGTTATCTCTGTGCTGCGAGGGTGAGACGGATGAAATCATCCACTCCGAGGCGCTCGGGGCGCAGAGACATCAGAGGGTCTGACATGATGGGTGAGTCGGAGGATATGAGTGAGGAGAGGGAGTTGCGGAGTGTCTTGCGGCGTTGGCCGAAAGCGGTCTTGACGACGGTCTTGAAGAGGCGCTCGTCGCATCCGAGTTCGCGGCGCGAATTGCGTGTGAGCCGAAGCACGCCGCTCGTCACCTTCGGGGGAGGGGTGAACACACCCGGAGGCACGCTGAAGAGGTATTTGCAGTCATACCATGCCTGAAGTAGCACCGACAGGATGCCGTAGGCTTTCGTGCCGGGAGCGGAGCAGATCCGCTCGGCCACTTCCTTCTGCAACATCCCGGCAATGACGGGTATCTGCTCGCGATAGTCGAGGGCCTTGAAGAAAATCTGCGAGGAGATGTTGTATGGGTAATTGCCTATCAACACGAAGGGAGAGGGAAAGAGTTCTGACAGATCGGTCTTCAGGAAGTCGCCTTCGATAACCTGAAGCGATGGGTAGACTCGGTGGAGGTAATCAACGCTTTCCGTGTCGAGTTCGATAGCTTTCAGCGGACGCCCCGATTCGAGGAGGAACTGCGTGAGCACCCCCATGCCGGGGCCGATTTCAAGCACGGGCAGCTCCCCCCATCCGGAATCGGAGGAGGGGAGCTCGGCGGCTGATATGGAGTCGGCTATGCGGCGGGCTATGCCGAGGTCATTGAGGAAATGCTGGCCGAGTGCTTTCTTTGCCCTGACTTCTGCCATGACTGTGAACAGTTACTTAAGTTTCGCAAGCTCAACTTAAGGGTTATTAGGTTATAAGGTTATGAGGTTATCAATTTTGAACGAAAATTTATTCATTGTGATTTCAGATAAGAAATCTTAACCTTATAACCAGCGAAGCAATAACCTTATAACCTTCAACTTTCGCTTGCGAAAGTTGAATTAATTACTTGAACTTCTTGGCGATCTTTGAGGGGATGGCGTCTTTGTTGACCATCACGCTCATGGTCTTCTCGAGGAAGAAAGGTTCGGAGACGTAGATGTATCCGTCGTAGACCTGGTTGGTGTCCCAGGAGTTCTTCACTTTGTAGTAGCGGTTGCCCTTCTGGTCTTCGGCGATGCCGACTATTACCATGCCGTGGTCGTCGGTGGTCTCGAAATTGTCGAAGCTTTCCTGACGGCTTTCCTGGGTGACGTTCTTCTCCTTCACCGGGCCCTTGAAGTCATATGTGGCATCGCTGCGCTCTTTGTCGGAGAGCTTGACCCAGCGGTCGAGTTCGGTGCCGGTGAGGTCTTCACCTGTCTTGGGTTCGGGATTGAGGGCGTAACCTTTCTTCCATTTGAAACCACCTTCGGAGACGTCGGCCGCCCAGCCGACAGTGTATCCCTTGTCGATGGCGTTGTCGACAATCTCCTTCAGCTCGTCGAGGGGGACATTGCGGCAGTTGCTCCAGAGCCAGTTGTCGGGAATCTCGAGTGCGAATTCCTCATAGAAGGGGTGGTGGTTGAAACTGGTGACGTTGACGAAATCGCCGGCGTTGAGCCCCATCTCCTTGGCGAAGGAGGCCGGGGTGTAAGTCTTGCCGTTGTAGGTGAAGCTCTCGGGAGCCGGGCCGAGGTAGGCGTCGAGGATTCCCACAAAACCGGGGAGCCAGGCGGTTGAGAGTTTCTTGCCGGGGTTCTTCACCACTGCATTGAGATAGGCTGTGAGAGCCGCGGCCATCTCATAGTGATTATGTTTATTTTCGCCATAGTTGAGACCGGCGTAAGCCTCTTCGGGGACAGCCCCGTAGTTGTCGAGTGCATAGAGCACGTCGGCGAAAGAGCCACCCTGAGCGAAATTGATTTTACCGTGGGTGCGCATGAATTTCTTGGCCTTGTCGATATAGCAGTTGCGCACCGTCCACATCTCGGAGAGGTCGAGCTCCGGCTTGCCGCGGCGCAGAGCATCTTCCTCGAGCACGGATGTGCCGGAGAAGGCCCAGCATGTCCCTGACTTGTTCTGGTTCTTGACGGAGGTGGTGGGAACGGTCTTGATGTCTTTGAACGTGAATCCTGTGGAATCAGCTGCCACGACCTCCTCCTTGTCGGCGGGAGCCTCCATGTAGGTCCGGGCTCCCATGGCGGGGAGGGCGCCGGCAATAGCGAAAAGATAAATCAGTTTCTTCATAATGTGCAAAAGTAACCAAAAAATCGCAACTTGCCAAGCACCCGCCCTATTTTGTCATTCCGCACCCTCTGCTACGAATCGGTAGGTATGCCCGCTCTCCGTGGGGATGGTGTAGACATAGCGGGGGAGATGGGTGGCCGTCCGGTCGGCTGCATCTGAAAGTATGGGGTCGAGACCATCCTGATGGCGCAGCAGCGGATTGGGTGATTCGTAGAGTGGACCGACGGCGGTAAGCACACCGTCGAGGCATCGGAGCGGGGTCGCGGAGGCCACTGTCAGTTCCCCGCCGATGGTCGAAGCCACTGTGGCGTTTTCGAGTCTCCCCTCTTTCCATGTCATCTCGTCGAGAGTGAAGCCGCCGCGACACCGGAGTCCCTTCACGCTGCCATCTTTCCATGCAGAAGGGAGGGCGGGAAGGAGATGGACGGAGCCGGCATGACTCTGCACGAGCATCTCGGCTATGCCGGCGGCGCAACCGAAGTTGCCGTCGATCTGGAAGGGTGGATGGGCATCGAAAAGATTCGGATATGTGCCTCCGTTCTGTCCGGACTCCTCTGTGGTGGGCACAATCTGCTCGGTGATTATCCTGAGGGCGTGGTCGCCGTCGAGGAGGCGGGCCCAGAAGCATACCTTCCATCCCATCGACCAACCCGTGGAATGGTCGCCGCGTCCTTCAAGAGTACGTTTAGCACCCTCCATAAGAGCCGGTGTGCGGTAGGTGATCTGGCGTCCGGGATAGAGTCCCCATAGGTGGGAGGTGTGGCGGTGACGGTCTTTGGGATTGTCCCAGTCTTCCATCCATTCCTGAATCTGTCCCCAGCGGCCCACCTGCATCGGGGCGAGACGGGGGATTACATTCATGAGGCTGTCCGTGAAAGATGGGTCGTCGCCCGTAGCGATGGCTGCCGCGAGGGTGGAGCGGAAGAGGTCGGTAATCATTTGATTGTCCATCGTCGTGCCGGCCACGACGCGGAAATCGCGCTTGCCGTTGACCGATGGTGAATTTTCAGGGGAATAAGATGGAGCGGCCACGAGCCATCCGCGCGAGGGTTCCTCCGAGAGGAAGTCGAGATAGAATCGGCAGGCATCCTTCATCATGGGATATACCTCGGAAAGATAGGCAGGTGAGCCGGAGAAGAGGTAACGGTCCCAGAGATGCTGGCAGAACCAGGCGTTGCATGTGGGCCAGATGCCCCAGGAGGGGCCGTCGACGGCTCCCGGTGCGCGCCATATGTCGGTGTTGTGGTGGAGGGTCCATCCGCGGCAACCATACATTGATGCGGCGCGTTGCCCCGTGACGGAGCAGTCTTTGATAAGGTCGATGAAGGGGATATGCATTTCGGCGAGATTGGTCACCTCCGCCGGCCAGTAGTTCATCTCCACGTTGATGTCAGTGGTGTATTTGCCGTCCCAGGGGGCGCGTAGCTTATGATTCCATATTCCCTGAAGATTTGCCGCCTGCCCTCCGGGCTGCGAGGAGGAGATGAGGAGGTAGCGTCCGAACTGGAAGTAGAGGGCTGCCAGATGAGGATCGTCGGAAGCGGCGAATTCCCTTACGCGCACGTCGGTGGGTTTGTCAGCCTGAGGTGTTTCGCCCAAGTCGAGCGTCACGCGTCCGAAGAGGTCGGCATATGCCTTCTCATGGTCGGAGAGGAGGTGGCTGAATCCCTTTTCAGAGGCTTCCATCCATTTCCGGGCTGCGGCAAGCGGCTCACCGCCAACGCTGGTATAGTCGATGAAATTGGTGGCGATGGAGACGTAGATTGTGACCTCGTCGGCATTCTTCACCATAATGGCCGTGTCGCCCGAGAGGGTGGTCTTCCCCCCTTTCGCCTCGATGCGGGCGAGGGATGCGAACCGGATCATGCCGGGTATCCCCTCGTGGCTGTCGGCGCGTCCTTCAAGGAGGAGTTCATTTTTTGCCGGTGTGCTGACGCGGGCTGTGGAGTCGGGATATGGTGTGGAATAGTGGGCGAGGAATGAAATCTTCCCTTTCTTCGAGGCCGTGAGGCGCATGGCGAGGAGACGGTCAGGTATGGAAGTGAAAGTCTCGCGTGTGAACGTGGTGTTGCCGGCGTTGAAGCGGGTGGTTGTGACGGCCCTTTCGAGATCGAGTTCACGGTAATAATCCGTGAATGAGTCATTGCCGGAGAAATCGAGGCGTAGGGAGCCGACGGTCTGATAGGGCATCCCGTGGGCTTTGTTGGGGGCACAGATCGCCTCCCCGCAGAGTTGTTGTGCCTCCGCGTTTCTCCCCTCGAAAATCAGACGCCTGATTTCAGCGAGGGCGTCGGCGGCTTTCGGGTTGGTATTGTCGTATGGAGAGCCGCCCCATACGGTTTCCTCGTTGAGTTGAAGTTCCTCGTCACCGGGGTTACCGAAGACCATCGCGCCGATGGCGCCGTTGCCGATGGGGAGCGCCTCCACCCATAGTGATGCGG
Source organism: uncultured Sangeribacter sp. (assembly GCA_964566015.1). GTDB lineage: Bacteria > Bacteroidota > Bacteroidia > Bacteroidales > Muribaculaceae > Lepagella. Next base: position 5,390 of record CAZMHE010000107.1, read on the forward strand.
GGCGGTCATACCAGAGTTTCATCCCCTTCCCGGCAAACATCGTGAAAGGAGATAGAAAAGCAACAAAGAGAGAAAATAGAATCGCTCTAAAGAAATATGATTTCATGGTAAGGATTTTTGGCTAAATCTGAATGATTGCCAAAATTAGCAAAAAAATTGCGGGTCAACAAATAGTGTAAGTCAGCCTCTGTCCGTGCCGTCGGCCAGACTTGAGAATATCCGAGTGATTTTGGATAAAAAGAATTATTTTTATTTATTGGATGCAAGATTATGACTTTTGTCGTGTTTATAGGTAAAATCTTTTATAATATAACCCAATATCATAAATATGAACAGACATCTCACAATTCCGGCTTTCTTTATGGCTTTGATGATGATTTCGTGTGCCGGCGAGACAGTAAGTTATTCAGAGCCTACAGTGAATCCTCCTTCCGGCGAAGACACTTCCGTCCGTGAAATCTCATACCTGAATCCCCCTGCAATCGCTTCCGCGCCGTTAAGCGCCATTCCTGACGAAGCTATCGCCGGATTTAATGACTTCTCATTTAAGTTTTATCTGGCAAGTTCCAAAGGCAATCGTGAGAATCTCTGTGTCTCTCCGATGAGCGTCGGGTCAGTGCTTGCCATGATAGCAAACGGTGATGACGGCGATGCACGAAACGAAATCCTCCGAGTCATGGGGTTTGAGGAAGGCGATAAGGGACTTGACAATCTGAACTCGTTTTATCAGACGCTGATTTCGAATCTTCCCAATATCGAGGATGAGATTTCCTGTAATATCACAAATTCCATCTGGTGTGACCCTGCAGAATATCGCATCATCAATTCATTCAGGCAGAATATCTCAGATTTCTATTATGCCACACATTTCGGAATCAATCCGAGTGGAGAATCAGGGAGAGAAGTGATCAACAGGTTTGTAAGTATCAACACGAAAGGTTTGATCGATAATTTTTTGAGTGAGCCTCTTAACGAAAGCATAACCCTCGCATTTCTCAACACAGTCTTTTTCAAAGCCGGCTGGACTGAAGGCTTCAGTGAGTATATGACAAGCCGGGAGACATTCGTGGATATTGACTGTAAGCAACAGGAAACCGATTTCATGTTCAGTGACAGAATTGCGGAATATGCGATGACAGACGATGGCACTGAAGCCGTCAGACTCAATTACGGTAAATCCGAACGATTTTCGATGACACTGATTCTTCCATCTTCGCGGATCAACCATATACCCCTCGACGAAGTGATCACTCCAGACAATCTGCGGCAGATCAATAGCAATATGAAACCGGAGCATATGTTTGTCTGGCTTCCCAAGTTCGAGGTTGGATTTGACAATCCCGAGACCATCGATATTTTGAAGAGTTTAGGTATGGAAAAGATATGCAGCAATGAAATGCCCTTAAATTTCAGCAATATAATTGAAAACAATAGTTTCCAACTTAATTTTTTTGCACATTCCACTAAACTGAAAGTCGATGAAAATGGAACAGAGGCTGCTGCTGTAAGCCTCGGAGGTATGAGTAACTCAGTTCCGAATGAAAAAGACATTCGTATAGCCTTCAATCGACCGTTTGTATTTTTCATTCAGGAGAACACAACAGGAACCGTGCTTTTCATAGGCGCAGTGAAAACCTTCTCATAATCCTTTGATGGTCAATCACGATAAAGAAAGAGATTTGGTCGCTCTGATCAGTAAGGGTCGGGATATGGCGACTGAAGAGATATATGGCGTATATGTCGGCTACATATACGCCATATGCTCCCGCTATTTATCGTGTGGCGACGATGTAAAGGATGTGGCGCAGGAAAGTCTCGTCAAAGTCTTCACATCCATTAAGTCTTTTCGATATTCCGGCCCCGGAAGTCTGACATCCTGGATAGGAAGAATCACCGTCAATTGTGCTCTCAATTATCTCCGTGACAATAAAAGATTGCATTTCGCTTTCTCAATCGACGGGGTTCCGGATATCATAGATGAACCACCCGAAACGGAATGTCTCTCGGCCGAGGAACTCTCAACTCTCATAAGGGATTTGCCGGATGGCTATCGGACTGTCTTCAATCTTTTTGCAATAGAAGGTAAAAAACATAAGGAGATTGCAAAGCTTCTCGGCATCAAGGAAAACAGTTCGGCATCACAGTATCTCAGGGCAAAGGCTCTGTTGGCACATAGAATAAAGGAATATCTTAAAACGAAATGATATCAGGCCATATGAACGAAAAATGGATTGACGACATAAGAGACCGGATGAGTGAATTTCAACAGGCTCCTCCGGAGGGTCTGCTGGAATCCGTGAAGCTTGAGATAAAGGCGCGGAGGATAAGGAAAATCAGGAAGAGATGGTTGCTGTCAGTGGGTGTGGTTGCAGCATTACTGGTAGGTGTTGTCCCCATTGCTTATATGACCGGAGGGTTAGACTCTGTTGATTCATCATCTTTCATTGCATCGCGGACAGATTTGCCTGTGGATATTCCTGTTAATGGAAAGGAGCTTAATAGCCGATCTAATAAGCCCTCTTCAGATAATGAGAAGCCGGTAGTCGCGCAAGTCTTCCTCGGCAAGGAGTCCGGACTTATGAACCCGGAGACAAACGTTTCAGAGACAGACGTAGTGGAAATGCAGGTTGCGGAGTCTCGTAGGACTGAGGATTTCGATACTGAAGATTTCGAGAGTCCCGTCATAATCTGCAACGAGCCGGATGATGCAGATCTCCGCTTTGCTTATGCTGATCCTGTGGAAATGAATAATCATTCCCGTTCAACCATAGGTGTGTCGACTTCCGTCAATGGTATCGGAGGATTGTTTGCCGCAAATAGCGGCGCAATGCCGGATCATTATGCACATGCGGGCGCTCAGCCGATGACCCGTATGGGTGGAGGAATACTTGAAGAGAGTTCCTCTAACGCTCTTCCGGATCCAATATTCATGGAGATATTTGACCATAAATTTCCGCTTCGCTTCTCTCTCGATTATTCTTGGCCGATAGCCCATAATTTTGAGATTGGCACAGGACTTACATATTCATATCTGAGATCTGATATAAGATGCGGCAACTCCGATGCGCCTCTTCTTCATTTTGAACAGAAATTACATTTCCTTGGAGTCCCGGTGGCTTTCAGATATACCCCCTTGCGGATACGGAAAATTGGATTATACCTTTCTGCAGGCATGATGGTCGAGAAGTGTATCGGAGGAAAGATTGTCGGCAAGTCTGAGGATTGCCCGGATGACTACAGCTATGTCGGATCTGAAGAGCGGCCTTTCCAGTTTTCTGTAGATATCGCCGGTGGCGTCCGGTATGACTTCAACAGGAATTGTGGAGTATATCTCGAACCGGGCGCCGGGTTCTATCTGAAAAACGGATCAAGACTCCGCACGCTATATTCCGAGCGTCCTGTCACATTCAATATCAATGTCGGACTTAGATTCAGTCATTAATGCTTCACCCCTTATAGTGAT
>CAZMHE010000108.1:0-8717 GCA_964566015.1 uncultured Sangeribacter sp.
ACCAGAAGCTGTAGTTTCCGGCGAAGAGGGAGATCTTGTTGTAGTCGATGTCGAGAGTGTGGGTGCTGACGGCGTCGAGGAAGTGGCGGTCGTGGGAAACGACGAGTACCGTATTCTCGAAGTTTGAAAGATAATTTTCAAGCCAGGACACAGTCTCGAGGTCGAGGTCGTTGGTCGGCTCGTCGAGGAGAAGGTTGTCGGGATTGCCGAAGAGAGCCTTTGCGAGGAGCACACGCACTTTCTCGTTGGCGCTCATATCCTTCATGAGCATATAGTGGCGGTCTTCCTTTATGCCGAGGCCGCTGAGAAGAGCGGCGGCGTCGCTCTCGGCATTCCAACCTTCAAGCTCAGCGAACTTCTCCTCAAGCTCGGCGGCCTTGATTCCATCCTCATCGGAGAAATCCGGTTTGGCATAGATGGCATCTTTCTGCTGCATGATGTCCCACAGGACAGTGTGGCCGCGGAGCACAGTCTCGATGACCGTACATTCATCAAATTCAAAGTGGTCCTGACTCAATACCGACAGGCGTTCGCCGGGGCCGAAAGTCACGGTGCCGTGTGTCGGTGAAAGTTGACCTGAGAGGATGCGCATCAGGGTTGATTTACCGGCTCCGTTGGCACCTATGATGCCATAACAGTTGCCGTGGGTGAAGGTAAGGTTGACGTCGGAAAAGAGTGTTCTCTTTCCGAACTGTATTCCGAGATTGTTTACCTGGATCATTATGATTTAATCATGAAAAATTCTTCTGCAAAGTTAGCAAATATTCACCATTCGGGCAAATATGAAGAAGCGCGCGCCCCGGGAGGGCACGCGCTTTCAACAGGATTCTGATTTTATGATAGTTTTCAATATTTCGACTTGCTTTCCTCAAGCATCTCCTCGACGGCCTTGTCGACAGAAGGCTGGCAGGAATCCGTCTCGCTGTCCTTGACTGCCACCGCAGGCATTACCCAAACTTTGTGGAGGAAACTGCGGATCTCTGCCACGATTTTCTCTTCACCGTCTCCGGCGTGAAGCACTACGGGCACGATACGTTTCCCTGAGAAATCGTAGTCGTCAAAGAATGTATAGATGGCCTGTGGAAGTGAATTATACCAGTTGGGGACAACGAGGAAAATATCCTTCACATCTTTCATGCCGCTATATTTGCCGACGAGTTCAGGGCGTGAATGGGTTTCTTTCTCGGCCTTCACGGCGAGTTCCAGGTTCGCCGGGTCAGTGGGGTATTCCTCGACAGGCACAATGGCGAAAGTATCATATGCGATACCCTTGGTGTCAAGTGTTTTCGATATGAGGGAGGCAACCTTAGCGGTTGCTGATGAATCTTCCTTGCCTTTCATGGCAAAATATGCTACGAGAGTAGCGTTTCGTTCTTTTTCCATAATACATTAAGATTATAATTTCATATACCCTTATAACGCGCGAAACCCTCCCGAGGTTTCCGGAAGGGCTTTGTGCGAAGTCTATGCGCGTGAATTATTTTTTGTGGTTACGTCGGGGGACGTTGACATTGTGGGTATCGAAGATTCTGTCGGCTCCCCTACGGAACAATTGCCAATGGGCTTTCTGTTGAACCGGTATCTCGGATTCAAGCCATGAGGGGATAACGATGAAATTCCCGTCATTTCCCCAGGGTTTTGCTGCAAAAACCGTGTCATACTCTGCGTGGTCAAACCGGGCTCTGCCATCAGCATCGCGCGTAACGGTTGCCCAGACCATTGCGCCCCCTCTTGTGTCGGCTGTCTTCATATTGGAGATGAAGTTGCCGAGTGAGTAGACGATCAGTACATCCTTATTCTCAGCCTCATTCCTGACAACCTTCATCGGTTGAATCACATGAGGGTGACCCCCTATGACCATATCCACCCCTTTGTCTATGAGAAAGTCTGCGAGTGAACGTTGCACTCCATTTTCGAGAAGCACGTATTCAATGCCCCAATGCATACAGACAACGAGGAGCTCCGCACCCGCTTCCCTTGTCTTGTCAATTTCCCGGGCTATCTCGTCACGATCGATGAGTGCCACCTCAACTCCGTCGTTGGGGAGAATACCGTTGGTGCCATAGGTATAGTTGAGAAAGCCGATCTTGAAGCCGTTGATCTCCTTTACAAACGGGACAAGGGAGTCACGTTCGGCACGGTCGTGATAGGTGCCTATATGATCCACACCAATCCTGTCGAGGGCCTTGAGGGTGCGTCTTGCGGCCTTGTCCCTACGGTCGAGGCAATGATTGTTGGCTGTAAGGAAAAGGTCGAATCCCGCGTCAGCGAGAGCCTCGGCGTAGGAATCGGGAGCGCTGAAGCAGGGATAGCCGGTGTAATCCGGTCCGCCACCAAGAGGCACCTCAAGATTGCACACGGCATAGTCAGCCTCCGAGACAACGGGGGCAATGAGGGGGAAACAACCGGAATAGTCATAACCCTTTCCTCCCGCGATCTGACGGGCGCGGTCGAGCTGAGCCTGATGTTGCATGGCGTCACCAACAAAAAGAAGCTCCGCCGAGGGGGCGGAGCCTATAGAGTCGGCCCCTGTTATGAAAGAAATGAGGCTGAATAGAAGCGAATGAATAATCATATGGTCAGTATTGGCTGATCATTTTATCACCTGGGAAGAGAACGTGAACACTATCTGAGCATTCTTCGTGTCAAGCTTCGTCATAGTCGGGCGAGTGGTGAAGGGTGTACACCCGGTGACGTAAGTGGTGCCCTGGCTATAATAGGAGCTGCCGGTAGTCTCAGTCGTGATCATCACGGGAATGAGGGAGAAATTGACATCCTCGTCCGTGATTTCCTTTTTGTCAAGGAGGGTCAGGAGATATTCCCTCAGGCCGGAGAAGCGATACCCACCCACAGTGGAGTTGTATTCTGCATAGAAAGATGCCTTTGAGCTGTCGGGGAGTCTGTTCTTCGCAAAAAAGTCGTTGACTTCCGAAGACTTGATGAGAAGGAGGAAGGGAGCCCCTGTGATGCCGAAGTCGTTGTAGACAGTGTCGGCAGGTATAGTCATCGACAGACCACTGACAATGGAAAGGTTGAAATCCTCCTCTCTGTATTTCTTGATAAGTTCACGCGCAGGGAAAGTGATGTCAACTGTGTATCCTCCGGGAGTCGTGATGATTGCTTCACCGGAAGTGATGCGTTCGATAAGAGATTTCGACGGCTTATAGGCTATACGGTTACTGCTGAGCACTTCCGGTGCACTGCTACAGAGCACGAGTGAATCCTTGCGGTGGTAGGATTCCATGACCAGATTCCCGTTTTCATCCTTAATCTGTTTCCCTTCATCGTCATACTTATAGCGAGTGGCGATGGTGTAGAAATAGGAATTGATAGTGAGGTTATTGTAGTTTGCCACCGCACCCTTGCCGAAAGTGTTCTCCACGTAAAGACCGGGAATATACTTGGCAAAACTCTGGGGCCACTGGAAAATTGTGGAGTCAGATTGATATTTCTTATATAACTCAACCGCAAACTCTTTACCCAATGGGATGTTGAGCTGGTGATATGAGGCCTTCAAATAGTCCTTATCGGGCGCTCCTGCGTTGGCAAGAGTATAGCTCTTCGAGCCGAGGGGAGACGAAGGATCGTAGGAACCGGCGGGTGAGTAATCATTGGTCAGATCATTTGGAATCTGTTTGTCAAGACGGTAAACCGTGGCTTTCTGAGGAGCCAGGGAATCACCCGTGATGTTTCCCCTGATGAGATAGAGCTGGAGAGAACAGCTGTCGATCCTGTTTATGAACTCATTGAACTTCTCTTTCGAGACTGTCATGGAGTCAGGAAACTGAGAAATAGGCAGCAGACGTGTCACAAAGGAGCAAGCAAGCGAACCATACTGCGGTATGTCGATGTTGCCGATGAGGAGCGTGCCTGAACGGGCGTCGAAACTTTTATTGTCGACTGCACGCGCAAGAAGGTCATATTCAAGGGAGTCTATCTTGATGCTGACCTCTCCTGAAGAGATTGAAGAGCCGATCTGGCTGACATCATCATCGCAGGCTTGCCAGATTCCGGCAAACATGGCAATCGCAGCCGGTATTAAAAAGCGGGAAGACTTCATATGATTTGGAGCGGAACCTTTTCAGTTGATTATTTGATGGAGAGAGTGGGAATGTGTTTATATTGAGCAAGGAAATATCGCCGTCAGAGGGAATTGAAGAACTCTGCATAGGCTTCGGGACCTTCTTCGAGCTTATCCGCCGTGATGAAGGGTTTACCTGACTGGCGGATATATTCGAGAAGTTCCGGAGAAACTTCGGGATCCTCCACGATTACGGCATGAGAGAAATCTATGGCCATGCGGTGAAGTAGATCCGTATCAAGATTTAAATCCGCATACTTCTTCAGGTCCTTGGCGGGGATATTGTCATCCTTAAGCTTGTTGAAGATCCTCTCATCGAGCGGAGCCGAGAGTTTGGCAGGAGTGACGGTATAGACCACCTTGGAGCCTTTGAAAGAGAGATCATCCGAATATCCCCTTTTCAGGTACATCGGGATAAGGGAAGTGAACCATCCTGAAAGATGGATAATACGTGGTTCCCAGCGAAGTTTCTTTGCAGTCTCGAGAGTGCCTCTTGTGTAGAAGATGATTCTTTCGTCATTGTCCGGACGGTTGGAGCCTGTCGCGTCGACATCATCGTTGTCCTTAAGGAAGAAATCATCGTTGTCGATGAAGTAGACCTGGATTCTCGACGGCTGGAGGGATGCGACCTTGATAATGAGCGGATGGTCGTTGTCGTCGATAACGATGTTGACTCCGCTGAGGCGGATCACTTCATGGAGCTGGTTGCGGCGTTCGTTGACGGCACCGAACTTAGGCATAAATGTCCTGACCTCAAATCCCTTTTTCTGCATGGTCTGGGCGAGTAGTTTACCGAAGTTTGCTGCCGGCCCCGAGAGATAAGGTGCGATCTCCTGATTTATTAAAAGAATACGTTTGTTGTCTGTCATGCTTCAAAAATTTCTACGCAGGCACAGATTACAAGAAGAAACGTGTCTGAGAAATGTCTGCAAAGTTAATAATTTTTTTGCGTATGCGGGGAATAATTGATTGATGATGATGAAAATTTAAGCAAATTTAATAGACCGGCGACAAAAAAAGGTGGGTGTGTAGATGGAGATTGAGAGAGAATGATTAATTTTGCAGTCCAAATAGTTCCCGGTCTTAGACGCGGGTAAGGGTTTTGTGCGCGATGAAGGTGCATGAACCTGTCAAAAAATGAAATGACAGATGATAATATTGAGAACCGTCAACGATGTCCGTGAGTTCGTGGCCCGAGAAAGGGGCCGCAGGGCATCGATAGGTCTGGTGCCCACGATGGGTGCCCTTCACGCCGGCCACATGTCTCTCGTGGAGAGGGCGGTGGCAGGAAATGATGTTGTCATAGTAAGTGTGTTTGTCAATCCGACACAGTTCAACAATCCGGCCGATCTCCAGAGTTATCCCCGGCAGGAGGAAGAGGATTTCAAACTCCTTGCCGAAGGTGGAGTGACGGCGGTATTCGCGCCGAGTGTCGATGAGATGTATCCCGGCGGAGCTGATGCCCAACCCCGACATGAGTTTGAACTCGGCACTGCTGCTGAGGTCATGGAGGGTAAATACCGTCCAGGTCATTTTCAGGGCGTGGCGCAGGTTGTCAGCCTTCTTTTCCGCCTTGTGGAACCCGACCGTGCTTATTTCGGAGAAAAGGATTTCCAGCAGATAGCCGTGATACGCAACATGGTGAAAAGCGAGCATATCGATGTAGACATCATCGCCTGCCCCATAAAACGTGCTGACGACGGACTTGCCCTTTCGAGCCGCAACGCCCTTCTCACCCCGGAACAGCGTGCCATCGCCCCGGAAATCCACAAGGCTCTCGCCGACAGCGTGGAGTATAGCCGCGACCACTCGGTACAAGCCACCCACGACACTGTTGTGGAGCAGCTCAATGCTATCCCCGGTCTTGAAGTAGAGTATTTCGAGATTGTCGATGCGAGGACACTTCTTCCCGTTGACGAGTGGGAGGAGAGTCCGGAAATTGTGGGCTGTATCACCGTCTATTGTGGAAAGGTGAGACTCATCGACAATATCGCCTATCGCAAACAACAATAAGAAAATTTGAGAAGATGCTTATTGAGATGATGAAATCGAAGATTCACCGCGTCACCGTGACGGAGGCGAATCTCAATTATATAGGAAGCATAACCATCGACAGCGCTTTGCTCCGCGCCGCCAATATTCTCGAAGGTGAAAGGGTCTGGATTGTAGACAACAACAACGGAGAACGATTCGACACCTACACTATAGCCGGCGAAGAGGGGAGCGGCACAATCTGCCTCAATGGCGCGGCTGCCCGCAAAGTTCAGCCGGGAGATGTGGTCATCATCATATCTTACGCGCAGATGACTCCGGAAGAGGCAAAAAATTTCAAACCCACGGTGATTTTTCCCGACACCGCCACCAACCGACTCAGTTAAGCGGGGCGTGAAGACAGAAAATTGAAGAAGAAATGTTCAAAAACTTATCAGACAGACTTGAAAGATCTTTCAAAATCCTCAAAGGCGAGGGAAGGATCACGGAAATAAACATTGCCGAGACCCTAAAGGATGTGCGCCGAGCATTGCTTGATGCCGACGTCAACTATAAGGTTGCCAAAAGTTTCACTGACACCGTGAAACAGAAGGCGCTCGGCCAGAACGTCATCAATGCCCTAAAGCCGAAGGAGCTCATGATCAAGATTGTTCATGACGAGCTGACGGCACTCATGGGTGGCACCGAGACTCCGTTGAATCTTTCCGGCAATCCCACGGTCATCCTGATGTCGGGTCTTCAGGGTTCGGGTAAGACTACCTTCTCCGGCAAGCTTGCCCGTAAGCTCAAGGGATCCAAGAATCGCAATCCACTTCTGGTTGCTGCCGATGTATATCGTCCTGCAGCTATCGAGCAGCTCAAGGTGCTTGGTGAGAGCATCGGAGTGCCGGTATATACGGAAGAGGGTAACAAGAATCCCGTACAGATCGCTCTCAATGGCATTGCAGAGGCGAAGAGGATGCACTATGACCTTGTAGTTATCGATACCGCCGGTCGTCTTGCCGTAGACGAGGAGATGATGCAGGAGATCGAGGCCATCAAGAAAGCGGTTAAACCACAGGAGACCCTCTTCGTCGTGGACTCGATGACGGGTCAGGATGCTGTCAATACAGCCAGAGAGTTTAACCAGCGTCTTGATTTCGACGGTGTCGTACTGACCAAACTCGACGGTGACACCCGTGGCGGTGCCGCCCTCTCGATCCGTTCGGTCGTGGAGAAGCCGATCAAGTTTATCGGAACGGGCGAGAAACTTGAGGATATTCAGGAGTTCAATCCCGAGGGTATGGCCAGCCGAATCCTCGGCATGGGTGACATCGTCGAACTCGCGAAGCGTGCCCAGGAGCTTTATGACCAGAAGGAGGCTGAACGTCTTCAGGAGAAGATCAAGAAAAATAAGTTTGACTTCGATGACTTCCTCAATCAGATACAGCAGATCAAGAAGATGGGTAACATCAAGGAGCTTGCTTCGATGATTCCGGGAGTCGGTAAAGTGATCAAGGACGTTGATATCGACGATAGCGCTTTCAACTCGATTGAGGCTATGATCAATTCTATGACTCCTTACGAGAGGCACAATCCCGAGGTGCTCAATGCGAGTCGCCGTCAGCGAATTGCCAAAGGCTCCGGCACATCTCTCCAGGCCGTCAACAAGTTTATCAAGCAGTTTGACGACACAAGGAAAATGATGCGTGCCGCAAGCAACATGAAGAATCCGATGAAGATGATGAATCAGCTCAAGCAGGCGCAGGCCCAGATGAAGCGTTTCAGATAATAGATATCGCAACTCAAAACAATTACGGCGTCCTTCACAATTGTGGAGGAAGCCGTAATTGTTTTAGGGGGAATGAATTATTTCTCCGTTACCTTGCACTGCCATGCCCAGGCATTGCGCATTGTGTCCTTGATGTTCGCTTCAGCTTTCCATCCGAGCACTTCGTTGGCTTTCTTCGGGTCTGCCCAGATCTTTTCGATGTCACCGGCACGGCGGTCGCCGATCTTGTGAGGCACCTTCACTCCGGTTGCTTCCTCGAATGCATTGATGAGCTGAAGAACCGAGAGGCCGTTGCCGGTTCCGAGGTTGAACACCTCCACGGCATCTGTATCCTTATTCTCAAGCATTCGCTTCATTGCAATCACATGAGCCTTGGCGAGATCGTTGACATCGATATAGTCACGGATGCAGGAACCGTCGGGAGTGTTGTAGTCATCACCGAAGACAGTCAGTTCTTTACGGATTCCGGCGGCAGTCTGAGTGAGATAGGGCACAAGGTTCTGAGGCACACCGAGGGGAAGCTCGCCGATCATTGCGCTGGGATGAGCGCCGATCGGGTTGAAATAGCGGAGAAGTATACTCTTGATCGGGGCACCGCTGCGCACATAGTCCTCGATGATCTCCTCTGAAATCTGCTTTGTGTTGCCGTAGGGGGATGTGGCCGGCTTGATTGGAGCCGTCTCATCGATCGGGTTCTGGTCAGGCTCGCCGTAGACCGTGCATGAAGAGGAGAAGACGATACCCTTCACACCATATTCCGGCATAAGCTGGAGGAGATTTATGAGGGTATTCAGGTTGTTGCGATAATATAGGAGCGGTTTCTGCACGCTCTCACCGACAGCCTTGGAGGCAGCGAAGTTGATGATACCCTTG
>CAZMHE010000109.1:0-638 GCA_964566015.1 uncultured Sangeribacter sp.
GTACGTTGAGCTTGAACTCCTGATTGCCGAATTTATATGTATCCGGTTCGGGCATACCCTCAGTATAGGGCTCGATGATGAGATGAACCTCTCCGAACTGACCGGAACCACCACTCTGTTTCTTATGACGATAATCAGCGCGTGCGGCTTTGGTAATAGTCTCGCGATAAGGTATCTTCATGTCGAGGAACTCGATGGGGAGCTTCTCATTGTTCTCGATACGCCATTTGAGTGTGCGGAGGTGGAATTCACCCTGACCCTTGACGAGGGTCTGCTTGAGTTCCTTGCTCTGCTCGATCTCCCATGTCGGGTCTTCGCCGTGCATACGGTTGAGGATACCCATGAGTTTTTCGGAATCACTCTCGTTGACCGGTTTGATAGCCCTGATATATTTGGGAGCAGGATAGTTGATGAAGTCAAATTGATACTCACAACCTTTGCCGTCGAGTGTATTGCCTGTGCGCACATCCTTCAGTTTTACGGCTGCACCGATGTCACCTGCCTCAAGACGGTCGATAGGGGTGCGGAGCTGACCGCAAACAGTAAAGATCTGTGCGAGACGCTCCTTGCCACCGCGTGACACATTGTCGAGATCCTCTCCTGATTTGAGTGTGCCGCTCATAACCTTGAAATAGCAA
>CAZMHE010000109.1:648-8646 GCA_964566015.1 uncultured Sangeribacter sp.
AAACCTCTCCGATATGAGGCTCTACAGAAGTCTTAAAGAAGAAGACGCTGAGAGGTCCGTTTGAATCGGGAGCCACTTCCTCACCGTTTACAGTGACGGGATTAGGCATGTCGGAAACGAAAGGACAAACGTTGCCGAGGAATTCCATCATGCGGCGCACTGCCATATCCTTCTGTGCGCTTACGATGAAGACGGGGAAAATATCGCGCTTGATCATACCCTTGCGGATACCTTCGCGCATCTCGTCTTCTGTAAGGTGTCCCTCCTCGAAATATTTATCCATAAGGGTCTCGTCGTTCTCGGCGGCAGCCTCGACAAGGGCATTGTGAAGCTCGTTGGCACGCTCAAGCTGATCTTCCGGAATCTCGGAGATTGTCGGTACACCACCATCGGGACCCCATTCATATTTTTTCATGAGGAGGACGTCAATCATGGAGTTGAAGCCCGGTCCACACTGGAGAGGATACTGCACGACTGTGACTTTCGGGCCGAAATGCTCCTTCAGAGATTCAACCACATTGTCATAATCAGCCTTTTCTCCATCAATCTGGTTGAGGGCGAACACGACAGGTTTCTTGAGCATACCTGTGGTGCGGAACACATTCTGTGTCCCAACCTCAACGCCGTAGTTGCTGTCGATCACGATCACGCCGGTGTCACACACACCAAGGGCAGTATATGAATTTCCTACGAAATCCTCGGCTCCCGGGCAGTCGATCACGTTAAGCTTCTTTCCATTGAACTCTGCGTTGAAAACGGTAGAGAATACTGAGTAGCCATACTCTTTCTCAACGGGAAAATAGTCGGAGACTGTGTTTCCGGAAGCGACATTGCCGCGGCGTTTTATCACTCCACACTCGTAGAGCATCGACTCTGCAAGTGTGGTCTTACCCGATCCCTTCGATCCAAGAAGGGCAATGTTTTTGATTTCGTCGGTCTTATAAATCTTCATTTCGTACGAGATTTTAAAGGTGTGTCACATACTGCTCTCACAATTCAGAAATGCACTGCGGCACTTCCCTCTGATTGAAAAGCGACGCAATTTAAGAAAAAAATATTGAATACTGACATAATCCACACATGTTACAAAACATACTTCTATATCATAGTCTCCTTTTTGCTGTAGAAATAGGAAGGATATGGGGTTTAGTCTAAATGCATTAAAGACTGATGTAGGAAAATTGCAATATTGGATATTCTTTGTTAATTTTGTAATATTCGAAATGGAATGAACCATACAATTAAGCAAACCGATTTTTCATGAGAAAGCAGGGAATCTATGTCCATATTCCTTATTGCGGATCCAAGTGTCTATACTGCGACTTCTTCAGTGGAGGAGCACGCGGGGTTGACTGGGCTCGGCTTGTCATGGCTCTCAGGAATGAATTGAGTGAACGGTTGTCTGAAATTCATGCTCCAGGCGCAGCTCTTTCCACATTATATATAGGTGGTGGAACCCCGTCTTTGGTTCCGGCTGTATATTTCCGTTCGCTCGTAGATGGGATAAATGATATTACTTACCATGACGGAAGCTGGGACGAGTTTACGATCGAGGTCAATCCAGAGGATGTCACTCACGATACCTGTCAGGTATGGAGAGATTCGGGAGTCAACAGAGTCAGTATGGGTATCCAGAGTTTCCTTGATGAGGAACTGAAAACTATCGGCCGACGACATACTGCGGAGAAAGCGATCTCTTCGTTCAATATCCTCCGGCAGCATTTCGACAATATCAGTATCGATCTCATGTTCGGTCTTCCGGGGCAGACTCTTGAAAGTTGGAGAAGAAGCGTAACCGGAGCACTCAAACTCAATCCGGAGCATATATCGGCTTATTCCCTGATGTTTGAAGAGGGAACAGCAATGACCGTACTGAGAGAGCAGGGGAGATTATCATTCCCGGGCGAAGAGGATTGTGTCGAGATGTGGAGGATCCTTTCTGAAGAACTCGCAAAAGCCGGTTACGTCCGTTATGAAATATCAAATTATGCCAAACCGGGGAGAGAATCCATACATAACCGTCGTTATTGGCTTGGCAATCCTTATCTCGGAATCGGCCCATCGGCTCATTCCTATGATGGCGATAGTACGCGGCGTTCCAACCCTCCGCATCTACGGGAATATCTTGAACGGTATGCAGGTGATGACACATCTAAAGATGGTTGCTCAGCCTCTCCCTATCAAGAGAAGGAGATTCTGACAGATGAGGAATTGAAAGAGGAGTATATTATGCTCCGGATGCGTATGTCCGAAGGGATATTTCTTCCTGATTTTAGAGAGAAGTTCGGGGATGAGGCTTTAAAACGTCTTCTGAGAAATGCAATGAAAGCAGATGAATCGGGGAATCTTGTGATCTCAGACAATTGTATTTGTCTTTCCTCCGAAGGTGTGATGAAAAGTGATGACATAATCGTCTCTCTCATGCTTTGAAAATATCAAAAATTTGTTCTTTAAAAGGACTTTTAAATTTTTTTTGTATCTTTGTGCCGGAATCAGTGTCGAGATGACAATCGAATGTACTTTTTAACGGAATGGACTAACCATTGTCATAAATCAACATAATCTAATTGGTTTAATAACATAATGAAACGATCACATCTACTTAGTAAATTGAATTTTCTAAAAGTCGCATTGCTCGCATTTTTTGTGACGTCATGTTCCTATGGTGATGATATCAGCTCACTCAGGGACAGGGTTTCAAATCTTGAGGATGCAGTAAGCAACCTTCAGGCTGCATTTGACCAAGGTAAGGTTATCACTTCGGTCAAAGCACTAAATGAAGGAACCGGCGGATATTTGGTATCATTTTCAGATGGTACATCCCTCTCATTGATAAATGGTGCCGACGGCAAGGATGGTCTGAATGGACATGACGGTAAGATGGTGCCGACGGTAAAGATGGTACAGACGGCACGACCCCCATGCTTAAAATTGACGAGGAAGGTTATTGGACTGTCTCCTACGACAACGGCAATTCATATGCCCGTATATTGGATAATTCAGGAAATCCCATTTCTGCAATAGGTATAAAAGGAGACAAGGGGGATAAGGGTGACACCGGTGAGAAAGGAGACCAAGGAGACAAAGGTGATAAGGGAGACACCGGCGATAAAGGCGATAAAGGAGACACAGGTGATAAAGGTGATAAAGGTGACGCAGGCGTATGTGTAAGAATAGTAGTTATCGAAGGAAACTACGTTTATCAGTTGTATTCACCGGATGATCCTGAAACAATCATCGAGTCGGTCGTCACTCCATACTCGGCAAATCCTGAACAGGTGCTCCAGTCTATCGTTGAAGACCAGAACAGTGGTGTGATCACACTGACAATGGCTGACGGATCATCTTTCAAATTTAACCTTGACGTCGTTTATCCGACAAGTATTGTGCTCCTTACTGACCATATCAACATTGTTGGACAAGAGAGGACCTCAAGTTTCGAGTTTAGAATCAACCCGTCTAATTCTTTCATCAATTTCATTTATGATGGAGAAAATGCCAACATAGAGCTTGACCAAATTTCGGTGACAAGAGCCGGAGATGCGGATTCCTATGTCACTACCCCTACAAACTACAAGATAATTGATGTGAAACCCTCTCTCAATGAAATGGGTGAAAGAAAGGTAGGACAATACACCGTCACGGTCTCTGCTGAAGCTTCGGATGCAGACGGGGAAGAGATTGTGGCACTCGTAATCACGACAAAAGATGGCAGAGGCAACAGGATACAGATTTCTTCCACACTCATGACCGTGGCATATGACACTTGCCCTCAGATATATGGAATTAGTGTTGCAGGCATTGACGCGGTCAAAACCGACAACACAACATTCTATGTGAAAATACCTTACGGTACTGACACAAAATCTCTCCCTGTATCGTTCAGCACTAACTCCGAGGTATCAGTAGGAGCGGTAACAACGCCGGAGAGCATTGACTTGTCAAATCCGGTGAAACTTCAGGCAACTCTCAATGGAATAACACGAGATTACACTCTTATAGCATATTACTCAAATCTACCTGTTGTCTATGTCAATACGCCGACTCCTATAACAAGTAAGGAAGAATGGACAGCTAATTGCACGATACAGATAGCTAACTCAGGAGAATATGATGATACATATACTTCAAGCATAAAGGGGAGGGGTAATTCAACCTGGAGCTACGCCAAGAAGCCTTATGCAATAAAGCTTGACAAAAAGGCTGCTGTGCTTGGTATGCCAAAGCATAAAAGATGGTGCCTGCTCGCTGAGTATCTCGACCCGGGATTTGTGCGTGATGAACTTACTTATTATATAGGACGCGAAATAAGTACTCTTGACTGGACACCACGAACACGGCAAGTCGAGGTTGTCCTTAATGGAAAATACAACGGGCTATATCTGGTGTGCGAACAAATCAAGATTGATGATAATAGGGTGAATGTCGGTGATGATGGTTTCATCATGGAAATCGATGCGAGAGCCACAGAAGACACTGACCCGTATTTCAGCATTGCTCATATACCGCAACCGGTTGCAGTGAAAGATTATGATGAAAAGGAGGGTTCGCTTGAATATGTTGAAGATTACGTTGTACGAGCCGATGCCCTTCTGTTTTCAAAGGACTATCTTGATCCTGAATCAGGCTGGAAAAGTATGATAGATATGCCATCTTTTGTGGATTGGTATATAGTCAGGGAACTTGCTAAAGATAACGATGCCATTTTCTGGTCAAGTTGCTATATGAGTCTGAAAAGAGGAGAGAAATTGAAGATGGGTCCTCTTTGGGATTTTGATATATCGATGGGTAACTATTTTCAGGAAGGTGGAACATCTGATTCGAATAATCCCGAGGGATTCAGAATCAAGAATGTCGCATGGTATCAAAGGATGTTTACTGATCCCGAATTTGTAGCACTTGTCAAACAACGATTTAATGTATATTATTATTCGCAAGATAAAATATACAGCCAGATTGACATGATTGAAGAAACATCACGAGAGGCATATCAGGGAGATGTCAATCTCTGGAGACCGTCATATAGCTCTACAGCTTATTCATATCGACAGGCACGTCTTAACTATCTCAAATCTTGGTTAAAACAACGCTTCGATTGGCTTAAATCCGAATTTGACAAGATGTAATTATACTCGGTCAGAACCACTCTTACCGCTGTTAACGCGGTGAGG
Source organism: uncultured Sangeribacter sp. (assembly GCA_964566015.1). GTDB lineage: Bacteria > Bacteroidota > Bacteroidia > Bacteroidales > Muribaculaceae > Lepagella. The sequence continues at coordinate 5,820 of CAZMHE010000109.1, forward strand.
GTGGTAAAGAGCCGGAATGTAAAAATTCCGGAAAAAATTAATCGGGAAATTTTGTAAAGTGTGGGGAAATTGATAATTTTGCAGTCCATAAGGACAGGAGCTGAAGATGATTGTTCGAAGCTCCATATTATGGATTTATAAATCGGAATATATGTCTCACATACGAAGACTATATTTTACAAAGATGCAAGGTGCAGGCAACGATTACTTATACGTCGATGCCCTTGGTTCTCCCACCTCAATTGACTTACACAAGACAGATCTCCGGGATCTGTCAAAATCAATAAGCGATAGACACTTCGGCGTCGGCGGTGACGGGTTGATAGCTATTCTTCCCTCCGTTGACGCCGATTTTCGTATGAGGATGTTCAATTCCGACGGATCAGAGGCTCAGATGTGTGGCAACGGCACACGATGTGTGGCCAAATATTTGTATGATAAGGGTTTCACGGATAAGACAGTTATTCGGCTTGAGACACTTGCGGGCGTAAAGATCCTTCATCTCCATGTTGAGGCTGGGGTGGTAAAATCGGTGACTGTCGACATGGGGATGGCTTTACTCAACAGAGGAGATATTCCCGTTGTCGGGGATCCGGCCTCAAGGATGGAAGATACGGAGATAGAAATCGATGGTGAGAGGTTTCTTATAGACGGGATCGGGATGGGGAATCCGCACGGTGTCATTTTCACAGAGCGGCTTGATGATCGTCTTGTACACCATTTCGGACCGCTGCTTGAATCTCACCCGATCTGGCCGGAGAAAGCGAATATAGAGTTTGCAAGAGTGGATAGCCCTTGCGACATTACAATGAGAGTCTGGGAGCGGGGAGCGGGTGAGACACTTGCCTGCGGAACCGGAGCCTGTGCAACCCTCGTGGCGGCCTATCTCAAAGGTTTGACAGGAAACGAAGCTGATCTTCATCTTCTCGGGGGAACGCTTCATATAAGGTATGACGACGAGACGGGACATGTCTTCATGACTGGCCCCGCGGAGTTTATAGCCGAGGTTGAGTATTTTTATGATGCTGAAAGGAGTAAGGAAAATGATTAAGGCTAACGATAATTTTTCACGTCTACCGGTCTCCTACCTTTTTTCGGAGGTGGGGAGAAGAGTGGCGGCCTTCCGCGAGGCAAATCCCGACATAGAGATAATCCGCATGGATATCGGTGATGTGACGAGAGCGTTGCCTCGTGTAATTTCAGAAGCCATGCACCGTGGGGTGGATGACCTTTCCAACTCATCTACATTCCATGGATATGGCCCGGAACAGGGTTACCTTTTCCTTCGTGAAAAGATTTCCCGATATGACTATCAGGAAAGGGGTATTTATATATCTCCGGATGAAATATTCATCAGCGACGGAGCCAAGAGTGATCTCGGTAATCTCGGTGACATCTATTCACGAGATTGCAGGGTAGCGGTGATGGATCCAGCCTATCCGGTGTATGTCGATGACAGCGTGATCGACGGGCGGGCCGGCACACTACATGAAGGGATTTGGAGCAGATTGATATATCTGAGTTGCGATCCGGCGAAGGGCTTTCTACCGGCTCTTCCGGCTGAACACGCTGATGTCATATTCCTTTGTTTCCCTAACAATCCCACAGGTGTAGGAATCAGCAGGGAGGAATTGTCCGTCTGGGTTGAATATGCCCGGAGGGAAGGCTCACTCATAATTTATGATTCAGCCTACGAGTCTTTTGTGTCGTCTCCGGGCATCGTGAGATCCATCTATGAGATTGAGGGAGCGGATGAAGTGGCCATAGAGGTAAGGAGTTTCTCAAAAACCGCAGGTTTCACCGGAGTCAGATGCGGATACACGGTCGTGCCTCATAATCTGAAAGGTTATTATTCCGATGGCACTCCTGTTAGTCTCAATACCCTCTGGAACAGAAGGCAATCGACTAAATTCAACGGTGCATCCTACATTTCGCAGAGGGGAGCGGAAGCCATTTATACCGACGAAGGTAGGGAGGCAGTGAAAGACGCTACCGAAGTTTATCGGAGGAACGCGGCTCTCATCCGGGAAACGCTTTCAAAGTGTGGATGGGAAACGTACGGGGGAACTGATTCCCCGTATGTATGGGGTAATCCGGGCGACGGTCGCTCATCATGGGAAGTCTTTGATTCACTGTTGAAGAATCATGACATCTCCACGACACCGGGTTCCGGTTTCGGATCGGCCGGTGAAGGTTATGTCAGGTTCACCGGATTTAATACTGAGCAGAACACCCGCAAGGCGATGCATAAGTTGCTCGGAAAAACAAATGATTGAGTATAATTAACATATCATATTTCTAAACTGAGAGAAAATATGTCAGATTTAAGATTCAAGAGTGTTGAGGAGGCATCCTCACGCAAGGCAGTAAAGGTCGAGATTCCCAAGGAGAGGGTCGACAAGTATTATGCCGAGAAGGTGTTCAACCGCCAGAAGATGTTTGAATATCTTCCCCGCACCACCTACGAGGCCTTGGTGGATGCAATCGACAACAAGAAACCCCTCAGCCTCGAGGTGGCTGACAGCGTTGCCGAAGGTATGAAGCGTTGGGCTGTGGAAGAGGGTGCCCGTCATTACACCCACTGGTTCCAGCCCATGACCGGTGGTACTGCTGAGAAACACGATGCCTTCATCGAACATGACGGTAAAGGTGGAGTAATCGAAACCTTCACAGGCAAACTCCTCGTGCAGCAGGAGCCGGACGCATCGAGCTTCCCCAACGGTGGTATCCGCAACACTTTCGAGGCACGCGGTTATTCCGCGTGGGATATTTCATCTCCGGCATTTATCACCGACAACACCCTATGTATCCCGACAATCTTCATCTC
>CAZMHE010000110.1:0-8391 GCA_964566015.1 uncultured Sangeribacter sp.
TTCGCGGACCGCGCGGCGGCCTCATCCTCATGGGTAAGGACTTCGACAACCCCTGGGGTAAGAAGACTCCCAAAGGTGAAATCAAGAAGATGTCGGCACTCCTCGACTCAGCTGTCTTCCCCGGCGTGCAGGGCGGCCCCCTCGAGCATGTGATCGCCGCCAAGGCTGTCGCTTTCGGTGAGGCTCTTCAGCCCGAATGGAAGGAGTATGCCCTTCAGGTGAAGAAGAACGCCGCAGCACTCGCCGACGCTCTCATCAAACGCGGATACAAGGTAATCTCCGACGGCACCGACAACCACTGTATGCTCGTCGACCTCCGCCCGAAATTCCCTGAGATGAGCGGCAAGAAAGCGGAGCGCGTACTTGTCGAGGCTGACATCACGGCAAACAAGAACATGGTTCCCTACGATTCACGTTCACCCTTCCTCACATCCGGTCTCCGCTTCGGCACGGCAGCCATCACGACCCGTGGCGCTAAGGAGGAGATGATGGATAAGATCGCGGAACTCATCGACCGTGTCCTCACCAACGCCGACGACGAGGCAGTCATCGCTGACGTTTGTCGCGAGGTCAACGAGATGATGAACGAATACCCGATGTTCGCATGGTGATACCGCAGGAGACTCCCTCAGTATTGTTCGTGACCGGCATCGGCACTGACGTCGGAAAATCATTCGCCGCCGGATGGTTCGCAAGAGAGATGCGGGCCTCCGGTCTGAACGCCATTACTCAGAAGATGGTGCAGACGGGCAACACGGGAATGAGCGAGGATATCGAACGTCACCGCAAGATAATGGGCACCGGGATTCTCCCGGAGGATACCGAAGGACTCACGGCTCCCGTCATATTCACCTACCCCTGTTCCCCTCACCTTGCAGCCGCCATCGATGGCCGGACCCTCGACCTTGATGTCATTGACAATGCCACCCGGGTTCTCCTTCAGCGATATTCACACGTTGTCATGGAGGGGGCCGGCGGACTGATGGTGCCCCTCCTCGAAGGGTACCTGACGGCTGATTATCTCCGCGACCGGCAGATACCGGCCGTGGTGGTGGTCAACGGTCAACTCGGTTCCATCAATCATGCTCTCCTCACCCTGTCAGCCATCAAAAGCTATGGTATTCCTCTTCACTCCGTGATATGGAATCCGTATTTTGACACCGACAAGGTCATTTCTACAGATACAAGACGCTATCTCAAAAACTGGCTTAAAGAGAATTTCCCGGATGCCCTCTGGCTTGAGATGCCCGAAACTCTCTGAAACCGTCTCTCCGCAATTATCCTTATGCACGAAAATATCATCAACCAGGCCATAGTCTCAATCCCGAAAGATCTTCTGGGGAAACTTCCCCATGAGACCTATCGGGGTGAGATATGTCTTGTCGACTCGCCGGAGAATGTGGAGAGTGCCGTCGCCTTTCTCAGGGAGGCGGAAATTATCGGTTTCGACACCGAGACCCGTCCGAGCTTCAAGAAGGGCCAGACCCACACAGTCTCACTGCTTCAGCTTGCCACACCGGAAGTCTGCTTCCTTTTCCGTCTCAACCGGATCGGTCTCACCCAACCCATCATCGACCTCCTTCAGGATCCGTCGAAACTTAAGATCGGTCTTTCAATCCACGATGACTTCCACAATCTGCGGAAACTCTGTTCCGACCTCGAGCCGGATGGCTTCATCGATCTTCAGCAATATGTAAAGAGGTTCCGCATAGCCGACAACAGCCTGTCGCGCATCTACGGGATTCTTTTCGGTATGCGCATCTCCAAGGGTCAGCGTCTCACCAACTGGGAGGCGGAGAATCTGACCCCCGCCCAGCAAAGCTACGCCTCGCTCGACGCCCAGGCCTGCATCAAGATCTATCGCTTCCTTGAAGCGGGTGCATTCAACCCGCTCCTCTCCCCCTTCCTCTGTTTCCCCGAAGACCCGACACTCACAACCGGGTGCCCCGCAGACTGAGCAAGGGAATCGTTACAAACCGGGCTAAAAAACCTGACATTTAATATACATTGAACTTATGAAACTTAAAAGATACAAGGTCGTGACATTTCTCCTTGCGGCCTACGCACTCTTCATGACCCTATACTTCGGTCTCGACCTCCTGAAAAGCGGCCACGCGCTCCGCTTCTGGCTGACAATAGCCGGAGAGACCATCTGCCTCATCCTCACCTTCTTCGCCCTCCGTCGCCGCGACCGCCTCAAAAAAACGGACATGGCATAAGCCATGTCCACACATTTAAACTTTAATCATGAAAAGAAGAAGGGTGATAACCGCCACGGTCGCACCCTCTCTATAAGTTTCTACAGGTAAAAATCTTAAGGTAAAAAAGATTGTTTTTAGGTTCGATGCAAAGTTAGGTGTTATTTCTTAACCCACCAAATTATTTTGAACAAAATGTCACAAATATGTTGTAGAACATATTATTAACCGGGCCATTTACATAAATTAAGGGTGTTCCCATCAAACTTTGCATAGCTGAATGTATGAATCCACTCCCCCAACACGATCATTTCACACCCCCCGGCTATCTCCTCGCGACTCAGTACATGCACGTGCCCGTAGACAAAATAATCTATCTCCGGATGCGACCTGTGATAGTCGAGCGTGAATTCCTTGAGATTGCGGAGAAGTTGATTGTCCGGTATACCGGCAGCCTCCCCTTTCTCGCGGCTGTGGCGGCTCCACCCATAAGCGAAGGGTATGGTCCAGCGGGGATGAATGGCACTGAAAGCTTTCTGACATGCACGGTTGCGGAAAAGGGTACGGAGAAACCTGAATGACCATTTCATCTTCCCGACCCCGTCACCGTGAGTGAGGAAAAATGTCTTCCCCATGATTCTCTCCGTCAACGTGCCGTCGATCACCTCCACTCCGAGTTCATTCGGGATATAGTCCGAAATCCATATGTCGTGATTCCCGATCATCCAGACAATTCTTATACCCGAATCCGAAAGCTCAGCCAGTTTTCCGAAGAAACGCACGAAACCGCGCGGCACGACATACCGGTATTCATACCAGTAATCGAGTATATCACCCAAGAGATAGATCGCCTCTGCATCCCCCTTTATATGGTCGAGAAAAGCCACGACCCTTCGCTCCGATTCACGCGAATCGGGGAAATATGGAGCTCCGAGATGAAGGTCGCTGAGGAAATAGACGCTCATCGGGGCGGATTATAGGAAACCGAGCTCCAGTTTAGCCTCCTCGCTCATCATGTCTTGAGTCCATGTCGGCTCGAATACAAGACGGAGATCAACTTTCTCCGGCCCCTCCACGCTGAGCAACTTCTGGCGCACATCCTCCATGATGAAATCAGCCGCCGGGCAACCGGGGGCTGTAAGCGTCATATCAACATGAAGAGTCTTTGTCTCCACGTCATAATCTATCTTGTAAATGAGTCCGAGGTCATAGACATTGACGGGGATTTCCGGGTCGAACACGGTGCGGAGCAATTCAATAGCACGGTTCACCACCCTCAGTTCCTCGTCGGTCTGCACACCGGCGGTAGCTTCTCCTGTTGTTTCGGGAGCTGCCTCGGCAGGTTTTGTATTCTCGGCAGGAGCCTCCGCGGCACCTGTTTTTTCTTCGATTTTTTCTTCCATACCACAAAAGTAGTCAAAATTAAGGACTCCTACACCCTTTTAAAGGGAGATTTTTCATAGGTTATAGCGAAATTTTTACTAAATTTGCAAGCAATTGAGCATCCATCCCACAGGGAGCCGCGCTTCCTCAAAGGTGTAATGCCATGTCAAAGAGTCCGTCTCATAATATTTGAAAGCCCCTGGGGCGGATATGGGCGAGCGATTTTCTCGAGTTGAGGATGGAATGATGCGCGTGCATCATGACTGACGAGACTTGGAGAAAAGCGCCGTCCAGATTCGGGCAAAGGTAACTTTTATTAAACGAAATTAACATATTCACGAGAGAATAAACTTGATTAATTTAATTATGACAAAAAGTCTTCACTCATATCCATCTGAGAGTTCTCTGGGGTAAATTACCCTCAGTCTCGCTGTCTTGGGTGCTTTTCGCCTTTTGGCTCAGTCACATAGCCCCGCTATGCTCCCTCACCAAAAGCCGAAAATCCCTCCAACCCAGCGACCCCAGGGACTTCCAAATATTATGAGACGGACTCTAATAACTTAAACCAACCAAACAAATGAACACCTTCAAGAAAGCTTTTCTAACTCTTCTCGTAGCCATTCTCGGCTTCGGAGCAGCCAGCGCACAGATCCGCTTCGGTGTAAAGGCAGGTCTCAATCTCAACTCACTCCACCTCAACAAGGAGTGGAAAAGTAGTTTTAATAAAGACAACCAGTGCGGTTTCACCGTCGGCCCGATGCTTGAGTTTCAGGTGCCCGTGATCGGCCTCGCGTTCGACGTCTCCGCGATGTACACCCGCATGAACACCGAGCTCACCGAAGAGCAGGAGAACCTTGATATCGCCAAGAACTTCATCGAAGTCCCAATCAACCTCAAGTATAAGTTCAGCCTCCCCATCGTCGGCAACTACCTGACCCCCTACCTCCTCACCGGTCCCTCTTTCGCCTTCCGTCTTGACAAGAACAAGAAAGATCCGGTTGACTTTATCAACACAAAGGGCACACAGTATACATGGAATGTCGGTCTCGGCTTCCAGATTGTGAAACACCTTCAGATTCAGGGTAGCTATGGTTTCGGTCTGAACAATATCGTCAAGATGGCCGGAAACCTCGGTGCTGATCTTCCGGAGGCTGCCAATTTCAAGCTCAAGAACAACTACTGGACAATCACCGCTGCCTACCTCTTCTGATACTATTTAATCCTTAGATAATGTTTAGGAAACTCCTTTTCCTCATCCTGACTTTAGCAGCCGTCATCCCGGCCTCCGCGGAATTTCGCTGGGGCCCGATGGCGGGTGCCAATTTCTCTACTTTCCACTGGAAACAGAAACTGCTCACCACCAACGGACGCACTGGTTTCCAGGCCGGTCTCGCGGCCGAACTCATGATCCCCGGTATCGGCTTCGGCATCGACCTCGGCCTCCGCTATGCCATGAACGGCGCCCATGAGAATTTCGGCGACTTCAAGGTATGGAACTCCGACGGAATCAAGAACCAGAACGTCTGGGTCCATTCACTGCAACTCCCCGTCAATCTCAAGTTCAAGTGGACCCGCATGAACGGTTTCGAGCAGATTCTCGCACCGTTCGTCTTCGGCGGACCGGTATTCAATTTCAATGTGGCCACCAACAAGCAGCCGGCCCTCGAGCACCCCGCGGGCACCGTGGCGATGCAATGCGGCGCAGGCGTCGAGCTCTTTGAGCACTGGCAGATCTCCGGAGGCTACTCCTGGGGCATCAGCTATCAGGTGCGCACCATCAAGCTCGACAATTATTCCGCTCAGCCGAGAGGTGGCTTCGTCAATGTGGCCTATCTCTTCTGACAGTATCCATAACTGACTAATCAGCAATTTCCCTCTCTTTGTGTACGCTGAAGTAATCCTGCCGCTCCCGTTGTATTCCACATTCACGTATTCCATCCCGGATGAGATGGAGAGTGACGTGCAGGTCGGATCGCGGGTGCTCGTGCAGTTCGGCAAAAAGAAATATTACACCGGCATTGTCGAGGCAATCCACTCCGACGCCCCTGCCGGCTATGAGGTGAAGCCTATAATGGCTCCCCTCGACTCTTCACCAATCGTCCGCTATCCCCAGCTGAAACTCTGGCACTGGATAGCGGACTATTATCTATGCTCCCCCGGAGAGGTCTTCAAGGCCGCTGTCCCGACAGGTCTCAAACCGGAGAGCGAAACCTTCATCTCCCTCAACCCCGATTACGAACCCGACGCGGCCGAGCCTTTCCGCATGTCTGAACGTCAGGCCATCGTGGTGCAACTCCTTCAGGCAAACCGCAAGATGAGGATCTCCGACATCGAGGCGGAGACGAAGATGAAGAACGTGGCGGCTGTCATCAACCCACTTCTCGAACAAGGTATCGCGGAAATCGATGAAAAGGTCGTGGAACGTTACCGTCCGAAAAAGACTTCAGTTGTGGAGCTGACATTCCCTCGCGGTGACAACGACCGTCTGCATGAATGTTTCAATCTCCTCACACGCTCCCGACAGCAGGAGAAAGCCCTCATCGCATACCTCGACATTTCAGGATGGATCTCCCCCGCTAAAGAGATAAAGGATGTCAGTCGTCAGCAACTCCTCGAAACTTCCGGCGTGACTCCCGGTGTGCTCCGCGGGCTCATCGACAAGGGGATAATGCGTGTTGTCAACAAAAGCATCAACCGCTTCGCCGGTGATTCCGAGGAGCGTGAAATCAACCTCTCTCCCCTCTCAGATCCTCAGCGTAAGGCCCTCACGGAACTGAAGGAGGGTTGGCGGGAACACCCCGTACAGCTCCTCCACGGAGTCACCGGAAGCGGCAAGACTGAGATCTACACCCACATCATCGAGTCAGTGCTCCGCGACGGCAATCAGGTGCTCTTCCTCGTGCCTGAAATCTCACTCACCACCCAGCTCTCCGACCGTCTCAGAAAGGTCTTCGGAAAGCGACTCCTTGTCTATCATTCCAAATTCTCGGATTCCGAGAGGGTCGACATATGGAAGAGACTCCTCACCACCAACGAACCCCTCGTAGTGCTCGGAGCACGCTCGTCGGTGTTCCTCCCCTTCTCCCGTCTCGGTCTTGTCATTGTCGATGAGGAGCACGAGGCATCTTTCAAACAGTATGATCCCGCTCCACGCTACAACGCCCGCGATGCGGCCCTCGTCCTTGCGTCCATGCATGGTGCGAAGTCACTCCTCGGTTCGGCCACACCATCCGTTGAGACCTATTACAAGGCCACAAACGGCAAATACGGACTCGTGACTCTATCTGAGCGTTTCGAAGGAGCCACACTCCCCGACGTGGAGATTGTTGACATGGGGGATCTCCGCAAGAAGAAGGAGGTGAAGGGTATCCTCTCCCTCCCCCTGCGTCGTCGCATCCTCGAGGCGATGCAGAATAAGAAACAGGCAATCCTCTTCCAGAACCGTCGCGGGTTCGCCCCTATCGTGGTCTGCGATCAATGCGGTTGGACTCCGAAATGTCGCGACTGCGATGTCTCGCTCGTCTATCACAAGAATCTCTCACTGCTCCGGTGCCACTATTGCGGATATTCCGCTCCACTTCCACCCCTTTGCCCCGCCTGCGGACAGAACAGCATACGCATCTTCGGCTATGGCACGGAACGTATCGCCGAGGAGATGCACGCCGAATTCGATGGTTACCGCGTTGCCCGCATGGATCTCGATTCCACACGCAACAAGGATGCCTATCAGGAGATTATCGAGGAGTTCGCCCGCCATGAGACCGACATACTCGTCGGCACACAGATGGTGTCGAAGGGTCTCGACTTCCGCGATGTCACTGTCGTCGGTGTGCTCAATGCCGATACACTCCTCAATTTTCCCGACTTCCGGAGCAATGAGCGGGCCTTCAATATGCTCGAACAGGTAGCCGGGCGTGCGGGACGTCGCAAGGAGAAGGGCACGGTCGTAATCCAGACCTCCAACACCAAACATGAGGTGCTGAAGCATGTCCGGGCCCATGACTACGCCTCCTACTATGCCGGCGAGATCACTGACCGCTCCCGCTATGCCTATCCACCCTTCACCAAGATAATCGTGGCATATATCAAGAACCGCGATGCCGCGGCCTGCGACCGTGCAGCCATCATCTTCGCAATGGCACTGCGTAAGGTATTCGGAGAGAGGGTGCTCGGTCCGGAGAAACCCTTCGTGTCGCGAATCGCCACCTATTACCTGCAATCCATCATGCTGAAGGTTGAGTCAGGAGCTTCCATGAAGAAAGTGAAAGACCTCCTTCGCGCCGTTCTCGCCGGAATCGCATCCAATCCCGACATAAAATCATCGACTGTCTACTACGACGTAGACCCCGTCTGAAATAATATATCTCCTCTCCTTTATCCTATCAAACTATACCGCAAAAATGACTGACATAGATACCTCACTCGTCCACGATGAATTTGACCGCCTGCATCTCTGGCATCCATATACCACCACCCACAATCCCCTCCCCACATACAAGGTTGACCATGCCGAAGGGGCTGAAATCATCCTTGCTGACGGCACCCGTCTCATCGACGGGATGTCTTCATGGTGGTGCGTGATCCACGGCTACAACAACCCCGTGCTCAACGAAGCGGCAATCGCTCAGATCCGCAAGATGAGCCATGTGATGTTCGGTGGTCTCACCCACGACCCGGCCATCGAACTCGGTCGACTGTTGCTTTCCATTCTTCCCCCCTCGATGCGCCACATTTTCTATGCCGATTCCGGTTCCGTGGCCTCTGAGGTTGCGATGAAGATGGCTGTGCAGGCTCAGGACAATCCGCGGCG
>CAZMHE010000111.1:0-8373 GCA_964566015.1 uncultured Sangeribacter sp.
TGTTGAGTTCCTTGAGAACCTTAAGGCCCGCCTCGAACTGCTCGGGAGTCTCGAGCTTGGTTCGGCCTGAGCCGATGATGTCGAAGCCTCCGGTGTTGCGGAAGTCCTTGAGGTAACCGGCTGTGATCTCCATATACTGGTGGTCAACGAATCCGGATGGGCCCATGAGGAATCCGTAAAGACGGCACTCCTTGTTGAGGCTCTTGATGCCGTCGAATATGCCGCTCACCACATTGTGGCCGCCGGGAGCCTGGCCGCCGGAGAGGATGATGCCGACATTGAATGGCTCCTCGACACGCTCAGGCTTCTCATTGGTTTCGAACTGAACGATGGGGAGTCCGTATGTGTGGGGGAAGAGTTTTTTGATTTCCTCCTGGTCAGCCACAGACTGGGTGGCCTCGCCGATCTTGATCTTGACCGGGCCCTGGAGGGCTTTGGGGAGCTTGGGCTGATATTCAGCCCTTACTCTCTGAAGGGGACTCTTTTTCATTTGATGAAGATGAAATTTGGTGTTGCTTTAATGGAATCAGCAGGGGAGGGCTGCGTTGGTCTTGTGTACAGCCTCGGAGCTCTTCTTGAAGAGAGCTTTCTCTTCCTCATTGAGTTCGATCTCAAGCACTTTCTTGATGCCGCCCTTACCGAGTACGCAGGGCACGCCGATGCAGAGGTCTTTTTCTCCGTATTCGCCGTCAAGGAGAGCGGAGCAGGGGATGATGGCATCCTGATCGTGGATGACAGCCTCTACAACCTCAGCGGTAGCGGCACCGGGAGCATACCATGCGGATGTGCCGAGAAGTTTGGTGAGTGTTGCACCGCCTACCATTGTGTCGGCAGCAACTTTGTCGAGCTCTTCAGCAGAGAGGAACTCAGTGACAGGTATGCCGCGGAGAGTGGCGAAACGTTTCATCGGAATCATGGTTGTGTCGCCGTGGCCGCCGATTACAAAACCTTCCACCTCATTGGGATTGGCTTTGAGGGCTTTGCTGAGATAATATTTGAAACGGCTGCTGTCGAGAGCGCCACCCATGCCGATAATCCTGTTCTTGGGAAGACCGGATACCTTGTGGATGAGGTATGTCATGGTGTCCATAGGGTTGGAAACGCATACGATAACTGCGTTGGGGCTTGCTGCGAGCACGCTCTCGGTCACCTGCTTTACGATGCCTGCATTTACTCCGATGAGTTCCTCACGGGTCATACCGGGCTTGCGGGGAATACCTGATGTGATGACAACGACATCGCTGTCTTTTGTGGCCTCATAGTTGTTGGTGACACCGGTGATGCGTGTGTTCATGTCGAGCAGATTTGCTGTCTGCATCATGTCCATGGCTTTGCCTTCGGACACACCTTCCTTGATGTCGATCATGACCACTTCGTCAGCTACGCCGCGAAGAGCAATTACATTTGCTGCGGTTGCGCCCACATTACCGGCGCCTACAACTGTTACTTTTGACATATATGATTATTTTTTAAGGGTATGAGTGTTTCTATAGTCAATGTTGACGGAGCGAACCCCGTAGTGTCTTGCTTATCGTCACAAAATTATGGAAAAAAATCCATAATACCATCGGATTTTTCAGTTTTTATTGATTTCTCCCTTTCCCTGGCGGACAATTTCAGGAGGATTGACAGTGCAGTCGATTATTGTCGAGGGGATGATGTCACCATCCTCCCCTTCGATAAAGGTATCTACAAGGTCATTGTAGGCCTCGGCGATCAGACCGGGATTGACGGCATAGTCCGTATCTGAAAATTCTATTGAGGTGGTAAGAAGGGGGTGTCCGAGTGTGGCGGCAATTTCACGGGGCAACGGATTGTCGGGTATCCTGATTCCGACGGTCTTCCTCCCTTTGAAAGCTTTGGGGAGAGTCGGGGCAGCCTTGCATATGAAAGTGAAGGGTCCCGGGGTGTTATCGCGGAGCAGACGAAACACCTCATTGTCAAAACGGGCGTATTCGGCTGCCATGGAAATGTCGGAACATATGATCGAGAGATGGGTCTTGGCGGGGTTGATGCCCTTCAGCCTGCATATCTTTTCGATGGCTTTTGCATTGAGGGCATCACAGGCTATGCCGTAGAGGGTGTCGGTGGGCATAATGAGGGTCATGCCGTTTTCAAGATCGCGGCAAATCTCCCGGATCTGGCGTTCGGAGACATTATTGTCCCAGCTCTTTATTATCTTCATGACAGTCTGGTTTTGAAGTGTTCTTTCTCTCTTTCCTGTTGCACGATCCGGATAGGGCACATCCCGCGCACCCCGGGCTGACCCCTTGGCGTCTGCTCTTTATGAAGAGGATAATAGCCCCTACGACAGCAATGGCTATAAGGATGAAGACAATGACATATTGAAGGGTATGGCTCATTGCTCACCCCCTTTCTTGCTTCGTTTGGCTTTGGTTTTCTTCGTCTTCTTTTTCTCCTCCTGAGGAACTGAGGCATTTTCCTGGTCGGCAACGATGCGCCGGTTTGTCGGGTCGCGCAACACATCTCCAACGATCGTAGTGATCATCTCCTTGAGTTGGTCTATGAATGTCTTTGCGTCATATTCACCTCTCTCTATGGCACGCAGGCGTCCCTCCCAGATGCCGGTAAGTTTAGCACTCTTGAGAAGGTCTTCTCTGATGAGGGAGATGAGTTCGATGGCAGCCGGTGTGGCACGCAGAGATTTCCTCTCCTTCACGATATATCCCCGCTTGTAGAGAAGCTCGATGATGGAGGCTCGGGTGGAGGGACGGCCAATACCATTGGCTTTCAGGCTTTCCCGTAGATCCTCATCATCGACGAGCGCACCGGCTGTCTCCATTGCCTTCAAAAGCGTACCCTCGGTGAAATACTTCGGGGGCTGCGTCGTCTTTTTCACGAGGCGGGGAGAGTGTGGCCCTGTCTCACCTTGCTCAAACGTAGGGAGTATTGCTCCGGATTCATCCTCATCATTCTTGTCATTGTCCGCTTCGTCGCGATCCTGTTTCTTTTCAGAAGCATATACGGTTTTCCAACCAGGATCTATTATAACTTTCCCGGTGGCCTTGAAAGAGACATTGTCTACCTTGGCTTTGACGGTGGTCTGCTCGAAAGTGCAGTCGGGAAAGAAAACGGATATGAATCTGAGTGCAATCAGATTGAAGACATCGATTTCAGTCTGTGAAAGGCCGGAAGGGAGGGGTTGGCCTGTCGGTATGATGGCGTGATGGTCGGTTACCTTGGAATTATCGAAAACCTTCTTGCTCTTACGCAACTTCTTGCCACGCAACGGAGCCATAAGGGCCTGATAGCCGGTGAGGGAGTTAAGGATATTGCCACATTTGGGAAAGACATCGTCCGTGAGATAAGTGGTGTCGACACGTGGATAGGTCGTCACCTTCTTTTCATACAGACTCTGGATTGTGCGGAGGGTCTCATCGGCTCCGAGGTTGAGCTTCCGGTTGCATTCCACCTGCAGCGATGTGAGGTCGAAAAGCCGGGGCGGAGCCTCAGCCCCCTTTTTCTTTGTAATCTCGGTGACGGTCAGGGGGAAATCCTTAAGACGGTTTACGACTTCCAATCCTTTCTCCTCCTTGTCGAAGCTTTTGAGGGAAGAGGAAAAAAGAGTGTCGCGATAGAGGGTCTTGAGTTCCCAATAGTCTGTCGGTTTGAAATTCTCGATCTCCTGTTGCCTGCGCACGACGAGTGCGAGCGTAGGGGTCTGGACCCTGCCGATGGATAGCACCTGACCCGGAGTGCCGTATTTAAGGGTGTAGAGACGTGTGGCATTCAATCCAAGCACCCAGTCGCCTATGGCACGGCACAACCCCGCCGTGTAGAGGGGCTCAAGATCCTCATGGGTGCGCAGGTGTTTGAATCCTTCACGGATGGAATCGTCGGTCAGCGAACTGATCCAAAGGCGCTTCACCGGCTTGCGGCAACCGGCCTTCTGCATCACCCAGCGCTGTATGAGCTCACCCTCCTGCCCGGCATCCCCGCAGTTTACAATCTCGTCACACTGTTTGATTAGATTCTCGATTGTCTGAAACTGCTGGCGATATGTGGGATTGTTTATAAGCTTTATTCCGAATCTTGGCGGAATCATGGGGAGTGCCGAGAGGCTCCATCGTTTCCAGTCGGTGGTGTAATCCTGCGGTTCCTTAAGGCAACAGAGATGACCGAAAGTCCAGGTGACGGCATAACCGTTGCCCTCTATATATCCGGGGCGCGACGTATTAGCCCCCAATATCTTGGCAATATCGCGGCCCACACTCGGTTTCTCGGTGATACATAGAATCATGACAAACTGTGAATCTCTTTATTTATTTCCCGGTAAAGTTTTTGCTTCATTCCAGATCTCATCCATCTCGGCGAGGGTCATCTCCTTGAGTGATTTTCCCATCTCTTTCGCTTTCTGCTCCAGATAGTTGAATCGCCTGATGAATTTTCGGTTGGTGCGTTCAAGAGCATTCTCCGGATCGACTCCGTAAAGACGGGCCACATTCACGATTGAGAAAAGGAGGTCGCCGAATTCCGCCTCAATGCCATCCTTGTTGCCCGCCTTGATCTCAGCTTCCAGTTCGGAAGTCTCCTCTTTAACCTTGTCCCAGACCTGGTGCGGTTCTTCCCAATCGAAACCTACGTTGGCTGCTTTCTCCTGAATACGGTTTGCCTTGATCAGTGCTGGAAGAGCGGAGGGAACGCCCGCAAGCACAGTCTTGTTGCCCCCCTTCTCCTTGAGTTTGATCTGTTCCCAGTTCTGCTTCACCTCCTCGGCATTCTCGGCGTGTACATCACCATAGATATGCGGGTGACGAAAGATTAATTTATCAGTCAGTGAGTTGCAGACATCCGCAATGTCGAATTGCTCCTTCTCTTCAGCAATTTTCGAATAGAAAGCCACATGCAGGAGCACGTCGCCGAGTTCCTTGCGGATATTCGGGGTGTCATCGGAAATCAGGGCATCAGCAAGTTCGTAGACCTCCTCTATGGTGTTGGGTCGGAGGGATTCGTTGGTCTGTTTGGCATCCCAGGGACAACGCACCCTCAGTGTGTCGAGCACTTCGAGGAAGCGTCCGAAGGCCAGTTTTTTTTCTTCGTCTGTATGCATAAAATCTATTTTACATGCAAAGTTAGGGAGAATTTGCGAGATAATTTGTATCTTTGTCGCTTGAAAGTGAAATTTGCTCTATGGACAAACTGATAGATTCGGAAAAAGCCAGAGAGTTCTGGCGCCTCATCGAGGAGTCGGAATGTGTCGTGCTCACGTGTCATGTGCGTCCTGACGGTGACGCCATCGGTTCAACGCTTGGCCTTTGGCATTTGCTGAGGAAGCTTGGAAAGGAAGCCACGGTGATCGTGCCGGATAAGGCTCCCTCCAATTTGTCGTTCCTTCCGGGATTCAAGGAGATTGCCGTGTGGACGTGTCATGCAGATTTCTGCGAGACCACTGTCGCCCGCGCGGATCTTATCATATGCTGTGATTTCAATACACCTTCCAGACAGGATTCACTGGCTCCATTGATTCAGGGAGCCGATTGCCGGCGTGTACTGATCGACCATCATCCCGATCCGGACAGTTTCGCAACGCTGATGTTCTCTTACCCAGATATGTCATCGACATGTGAACTCTGTTTCCGCCTGATAGCGGCAATGGGGCTCTTCGGGGAGGTTGACAGCGATTGTGCCACATGTCTCCTCACCGGGATTGTCACTGACACAAGAAACTTCACGGTCAATATCAAGCACCCCGATATTTATGAGATATTAATGCGTCTTCTTGAGAAAGGCGTTGACAAGGAGAGGATAGTCCGCGAAGCGATGAATTCCAGATCATACTGGAGTCTGCGCATCGAGGCTTTCGCACTTTCCGAGAGGCTCGAGATATTTCAGGCACAGAGGGGAGCTCTCATTACCCTCGACCGTCATGATCTCGAGACCTATCATTACGAAAGGGGAGACACGGAAGGACTCGTGAACCGACCCCTCGAGATCCGAGGTATGGTATGGAGCATCTTCATGCGTGAGGATCCGGATTGCATCAAGGTGTCGGCGAGGAGCATCAACGGTTTCCCGGTCTCGAAGATATGCAGCGATCTCTTCAACGGAGGGGGGCATCTTCAGGCAGCCGGCGGAGAGTTTCACGGCACACTTGATGAATGCAGGAATCTTCTCATAGAGCATCTCGACGATTACTCCGGATATATCCCCAAGGCAGGACTTGAGAAGCTATCGATTTAGCACCCTCCGGAAACAGATACTTTCCAACCAACATGACAAAATGAACAGAAAAATGATGATAAAAATCAGCCGCCGAATCACCGGCAGCATTCTCCTCACCTTCGCGGCGATTGCCGCCACACTCGTCTCCTGCAACAAGGGACAGAGCTATTCTGAACTTCTCCGTGAGGAGGAGCACGCGGTCAATAGTTTCCTGGCAACGCAACGTGTAGAGAATACAATTCCCGAAGACTCCATCAGTTTCCAGACCGGTCCGGACGCACCTTTCTATAAACTCGATGAGGAGGGGTACCTCTACATGCAGGTGGTGCGCATCGGGGAGCCTCTGGAAAAACCTGAGGCCGGAGACCCTGTCTATTTCCGCTACTCCCGTGAGAACCTTAAATACCGTTATCTCGGTTATGACCAGTATACGTCAGGAAATCAGAACACTCTGGTCAATGACAAGAATTTCAGCAGTTATTTTGTCTATAAGAACAGATACCTCGAATCAACCACCAAGTGGGGTGAGGGAATACAGTGGCCGATGAAATTCTTCGGTTATGATTCCGAGGTCAACCTCGTGTTGAGCAGCTATTACGGTTTCAGCGACGACATGACCTATTGCAATCCCTACCTGATCAATATTAAATACTTCAAACCAGAATACTGATATGTCTCTCATTAAATCCATATCCGGTATCCGCGGCACAATCGGCGGACGTCCCGGCGAAGGTCTCGGTGGCACCGACATCGTAAAATTCACATGTGCTTACGCGGAGTTTATACGCCGCAACAATCCTTCTGCCAGCAAAATTGTAGTGGGTCGTGACGCGCGCATTTCCGGCAGCATGGTTGACCATCTTGTATCGGGAGCCCTCATGTCGATGGGTTTTGACGTCATCAATATCGGTCTTGCCACGACTCCCACAACCGAACTGGCGGTTGCCGGTCTTGGAGCAGACGGAGGCATAATCATCACTGCAAGTCATAACCCGGTTCAGTGGAATGCCCTGAAACTTCTCAACAGCAAAGGTGAATTTCTTAATGATGCCGAGGGGAAGCAGGTGATTGCGATTGCCGATGCAGACGACTATACATTTGCCGATGTCATGGCGCTCGGCAAGGAATATCATGACGACACATGGGCAATGCGCCACATAGAGATGGTGAAGAATCTCCCTCTCGTGGATGTCGAGGCTATCCGTAAGGCGGATTTCACTGTGGCGGTTGATGCTGTCAACTCAATCGGCGGTGTCGTGATACCGGCTCTCCTGAAGGCTCTCGGAGTGAAAAAGGTCGTTGAACTCAATTGCGAGGCAACCGGCAAGTTTGCCCATACACCGGAGCCTATCCCGGAGAACCTCACCCAGATCTCCTCACTGATGAAAGAGGGTGTGGCAGATGTGGGTTTTGTGGTGGATCCCGATGTTGACAGGCTCGCGATCGTGATGGAGAATGGAGAGATGTTTGTGGAGGAATACACACTCGTCGCCGTAGCTGACTATGTGCTTTCACACACTCCCGGCGCTACTGTCAGCAACCTCAGTTCTTCACGCGCTCTGCGCGACGTGACGGAGGCTCATGGATGCAGTTATTCAGCAGCAGCCGTCGGAGAGGTGAATGTCGTGACAAAGATGAAAGAGACCGGCGCGGTGATCGGAGGTGAAGGCAACGGTGGGGTTATATATCCCGAGTTGCACTACGGGCGGGATGCCCTCGTGGGAGTAGCCCTGTTCCTTACACTGATGGCAAAGAGTGGAAAGAAAGTTACCGAACTGAAGGCCGGTTATCCCCGGTATGCCATAGCCAAGAACAAGATTCAGCTGACCCCCGATATCGATGTTGATGCCATCCTCGAGGATATGAAAAAGAAATTTGCCGATGAGAAGATCACCGACATCGACGGCGTCAAGATAGATTTCCCCGATTCATGGGTGCATCTCCGCAAATCGAATACCGAACCCATCATCCGTATCTACAGCGAGGCAGAGACCATGGAGAAGGCCAATGCAATAGCCGAGGAGATTAAAAAAGTGATTGAATCATGCTGAAGAAATTTTTTATGGGTGTGCTTTCCTCGTTCATGGGAGCGTGGATTGCACTCATCGTCTTCGTCGTAGTGGCGGTAATCGTTCTTTGCGGCGTGGCCGTGAAGATGGGCTCCCTAACCGAGAAAGAGAATGAGTTGGG
>CAZMHE010000112.1:0-8272 GCA_964566015.1 uncultured Sangeribacter sp.
GGGGAGGCGGAGGTGGCGGAGGTAGGCGATGCTTTCGCGCATGGTGCGGAGGATGTCGCCGTAGGAGGAGCCTTCGGCTTCGACGATGATGTCTTCGACTCCGGCAAGGCCGCGGTTGCTCAGGATGGCGTCAAAACCGACCATGCCGCTCTGCCCGACCTCATGCTTGTCCTTGATGTGAAGCAACTTGAACCGCCCGGGATACTTGCGGAAGTACTCCACGGCACTCGCATGCCCCATCATCGACCAATACACGTCGAGCTGGAAAAAGACATTCTCCGGATTCGTATGCGTCAGCATGTAGTCCAATACCGTCTCCCCGTCGACCTTCTCAAACTCATGGGCGTGGTTGTGATAGCCGTATTTCAACCCCGCTTTCGCGGCCATCTCACCGACCTTGTCATAGTAGCGGCAATAGGCGTCGAGCTCCTTCAGCGAGGATACGTGCAGATATGGCGACACTATATATTCCATGCCGGCATCCTTGTGTGCCTGTATGGCCTCCTCCCACCATTTGAGGGCCTGCGTGAAGTCGCCGCTCTCTATCTCTTCGGGCGACAGCGGGCGTGTGGTGTGCGATGAGGAGGGACGCACCCCATGACTGCGGCAGAGTTCACCGAATTCCTTGGCGGGTATGCCGTAGAAGCGGCCGTCGCCATAGTTGGCGGCCTCCACATGGGTGTAGCCCATCGCGGCGAGCGAGTCGAGCACTGCGGGGAGTTTCGCCGCCATCTCGGGGCCGGATCCGATCAGATCCCTTACGGAATAGAGCTGCACGCCGATCTCCTTCTTTAACTTCTGACCCGTTAATACGATCTCACCCTGCATGGGGAACGCCGCGCTCAGCAGGATAAAAGCGAGTGATATAAGCAACCCGATTTTCCGGACTATGAAGGTTGATTTCCGGACTATGAAGGTTGATTTTCTGTTCATGATGCTTGCTGTTCTTTCATGATACTGCTGTGTGTATGATCTCGATGAGTACCGGTTTGAGACCGCTGACGAAACACTCCACCGCAATCACCATGAGGATCAGACCCATGAGGCGCATCATCACGTTGTTGCCGGTCTCGCCGATAAACTTCACAAGACGGGTCGACCACCGGAGAATCACGTATGTGAGGAGATAGATCACGA
This sequence comes from uncultured Sangeribacter sp., assembly GCA_964566015.1. Lineage (GTDB taxonomy): Bacteria > Bacteroidota > Bacteroidia > Bacteroidales > Muribaculaceae > Lepagella. Next base: position 1,138 of record CAZMHE010000112.1, read on the forward strand.
TGATGCTCCCGAGGAGAGTGCCGCGAAGAGCCCAGTTGTCGGCCTTCTCCATCAGCACGATGCCGTTGGCGATGGCACCGGGCCCGCACAGCATCGGAATGGCCAGCGGGGTGATGGAGATGTCGTCGGCATAGCTGCGGATTTCCTCGTCGCTTAGTTTCACGTTGGAATAGCGTGCCTGGAGCATGTCGAAGCCGATCTTGAAGATGATGAAGCCGGCGGCGATCTTGAAGCCGTTGGTCGAGATGCCGAAGATTGTGAAGAGCACCTGCCCGCCCACAGTGAACCCGATCAGGATCACCAGGGAGATGAGGGTGGCTCGCCCGAGGATACGGGTGCGTTCCTTGTCATCGATACCCTGGGTGATCGAAAGGAACACCGGCATTGTGCCGAGGGGATTGGCGAGGGTGAAGAATGATGTAAGGCAGAGGAATGCGTAGGGGAGAAGATTGTCCATTTGAAGCCGATATGGATTTTTTAGGCGATATGGATGAATTTACTTGTTTCCCGTGTCATTGCCGGTGTTGCTGATAGCCTTGAGGAGGCGCACGGCGTCGACATATTTCTCGATACCCTCGGCCACCTGCTTGGCATCGTGCATGGCGTGTACGACGGTGGCCTGGCGTCCCGTGACGTCGCCGCCTGCGAAGACACCCTGACGGGTTGTCATTCCGTAGGGGATGTCGCGCGTCAGCACATACCCCTTCTCATCCACCTCGATACCCTCGGTTGTGGAGACGATGCGGGCGGCGGGTGCGCTGCCGACAGCCATCACGACGTGTTCCGCGGGTGCCTCGCGTGTCACACCCTCCGTCTCGAGCGTAACGCTGGCCAGTTTCTTCTCGTCGCGTGGATGTATGGATGTGATGGAGGTGTTCCAGAGGAAGTTGACACCCTCGGCCACAGCCTCGTCATACTCGGCGCGGAGAGCCGTCATATGCTCGATGTCGCGGTGATAGACCACGTTGACCTCCTTGGCTCCCATGCGCACGGCTGTGCGGGCTGCATCCATGGCGGTGTTGCCGCAGCCGATCACATAGACGCGGTCGCCCTCGCCGATCACAACCTCCTCGCGGCTCATGAGGCCGTTCTCGTAGAGGGATACGCGGCGGAGGAAGCGGATGGCCTGGCGCACGCCGGGATGCTCGTTGCCGGGGATGTCGAGACGCTTGGGCACACCTGTGCCGGTGCCCATGAAGATAGCGTCGAAGCCGCGGGCGAAGAGGTCGTCGACCGTGAAGTCAACGCCGGCGGTCTGGTTGAGATGGATGGGGACACCGAGATTGGTGATTTTGGTGATCTCACGGCGCACCACCTCCTTAGGCAGACGGTATTCGGGGATACCGTACATGAGCACGCCACCCGGTTCAGCCTCCATCTCGAAGATCTCGACGGCGAAACCCTTGCGGGCGAGGTCGCCGGCGATGGTGAGTCCGGCGGGGCCGGAACCGATCACGGCGATGCGGCCACGGGTCTTCTCAGGGATATTCTCGTGAGAGAGTCCGGCGGCCGAGTCGAAGTCGGCCACGAATCGCTCGAGTTTACCGATATTGATATGCTCCCCCTTCTTGGCGAGCACGCAGTGACCCTCGCACTGACGCTCATGGGCGCAGACGCGGCCGCAGACGGCGGGGAGATTGGAGCGGTTGTTGATGATGTGCATGGCATTGCCGAGGTTGCCCTTGGCAAGCTGGGAGATCCAGTCGGGTATGTCGTTGCTGATGGGGCATCCTTTCTTGCATCCGGGCACCTTGCAGTGCAGACAGCGCTGGGCCTCGCGGATAGCTTCGGGGAGAGAGTAGCTTTCGTTGACTTCCTTAAAATCTGATTTCATCATGGTCGATTGTCATTGAAGAGTGAGTGTCACGATACTTTTTGCGGGGAGAGTGACGGAGAGACGGCCGTTCTTCACTGAATACCCTTTCGTGAAGGGTTTGAGTGTGACGGTGTCAGGGTGGTCGAAATCATTGTAGGCGTTCATGGCCGCGGCGGTCAGGATCTCGCCCGAGATCTTCTTGCCGGGGGTGACGCCCGCGAGGTTGACGGTGATGGTGGCGTCTTCCTTAAGGTCGGTGTTGACCAGCGAGATGGTGACCTTGCCATCCTTCTCCGAGGCAGTCGCGCTGACGACGGGCACCTTGCGTCCGTCGCGGGCGGTGATCACGGGAGTGGCGGTGTTGAGGGGGATGAGACGCGCATCCTGATGAGGCACATACATCTTGAAGACATAGTAGGTGGGGGTGAGCACCATCTTGTCGCCTTTAGTGAGCACCATCGACTGGAGCACGTTGGCAATCTGGGCGATGTTGGTCATCTTCACACGGTCGGTGAATGTGTGGAATACGTTGAGGCTCAGCGCGGCCACCATGGCGTCGCGCAGGGTGTTCTGCTGATAGAGGTGACCCTTTATCGTGCCGGGTTCCTCATCAAACCATGTTCCCCATTCGTCGACGAGCAGACCCACGCGCTTCTTGGGGTCATATTTATCCATAATCTGGCAATGGCGGCGCACCACGTCGCCCACCTCGAGGCACTTCCCGAGAGTCCAATACCAGTCCTCATCGTTGAAATTGATGGCCGATCCCTTGCTTCCGCTCCAGCCGAGCACGGTGTAGTAGTGGAGTGAGATGCCGTTCATGAAGCGGCCTGCATTTCGCATCATCACCTCAGTCCAGTTGTAGTCATAGTCGGAGGCGCCGGAAGCGATCTTATAGAGCTTGTTGCCGTTGAAATTGCGGCAATAGGTCTGATAGCGGCGATAGACGTCGGCATAATATTCGGGAGTGAAATTGCCGCCGCAACCCCAGCTCTCGTTGCCGACACCGAGATATTTCAGTTTCCAGGGCTTCTCGCGGCCGTTCTTCTTGCGGAGTGTGGCCATCGGGCCATCCTCGGCGGTGATATACTCCACCCACTTTGCGAGTTCCTCGACAGTGCCGCTGCCGACGTTACCGCTCAGGTAGGGTTCCGCACCGAGGAGTTCGCAGAGGTTGAAGAAATCGTGGGTGCCGAAAGAGTTATCCTCGACAGTGCCGCCCCAGTTATTGTTGACCATGCGGGGACGCTCGCTCTTCGGGCCGATGCCGTCCATCCAGTGGTATTCGTCGGCGAAGCAGCCACCCGGCCAGCGGAGCACGGGGACGTGGAGCTCCTTGAGGGCGTTGAGCACGTCGGTGCGGTAGCCGTTGGTGTTGGGTATCGGTGAGTCCTCGCCGACCCAGAGGCCGCCGTAGATACATGTGCCGAGGTGCTCGGCAAACTGGCCGTAGATCTCTTTGGCGATCACGGGGCTCTCCTTTGCGGGGAGGAGAGTCACGGTGACATCGTTGGCTGCGGCGGCGGGAATAGCGATGGAAGCCGCAGCAAGGAATATGGTTGCGAATTTGTTCATCAGAAAATTTCGAATGTGGAATGGGGAATGTGGAATTTGGAATGTGGAATGGGGAGGGGTTATTTCTTGAAGCGGTAGAGGGCGAATGTCTTGGCGGGGAGAGTGACATTCATGTCGATGATATCCTTGTCGGAGAAGGTGCGCGTTGTGGGGACGATTATATCCTGGTTGTCGAGGGTGTTCTCCGCATCGGGGTCATCGCTGTGGAGGGTTGTCACCTCGACCGAGGTGAAACGCTGTTTCTTCTTAAGCCCCTTGAAATCGATCTGAAGCTCCTGAGGTTCGTCACCCGTGTTGACCACCTTCACGATGATGTCGCCCGAAGGATTCTCCTTCACGGCGGAGGCGAAGAGACCGTTCTGACCCTCATTTCCGGCAACGGGTTTGCCGTTCATCTTCAGCGGCACCACCTGCGAACCCTTGTTGAGGGAGAAAAGCTGCTGCACATAGTAGGAGGCCGTAGGCATGGAGCGGAAATTGTCAAACCAGATCATGTCGGGGCGCCACTGCCAACCCTCGACATGGGCGAAGAGGGGGGCGTAGGTTGCCATCTCCACGACGTCGGCGTTGCGCTCCAGTCCGGTCATGAAGGCAGCCTCGAGGAGGGAGGCGTTGAAGTGGTTGCGTTTCTTCCCTTTGCCGTGGCATGCATATTCGCCGGCAAAGACCTTCGGACCCTTGCGGTCGTAGTTGTCATAGCGGTTGCCCTGGGCAAGAAACCAGCTCTCCGGGCGGTAGAAATGCTCGTCGACAAGGTCGGCCTTCAAACGCTTCATCTCCGGCCAGAGATAGTCAAACTGCTTCCCTTCCGAGTCGGGGCCCGAGCTGCCGACAATCTTGATGTCGGGATATTTGGCGCGCACCGCCTTGATGAAAGGCTCGAGACGCGTCACATATTCCGGTCCCCACTGCTCATTGCCGATGCCGACATATTTGAGGTTGAAGGGGGCAGGGTGTCCCATCTCGGCGCGGAGCGCACCCCATTTCGAATCAACGGGACCGTTGGCGAACTCGATCAGGTCGAGCACATCGTCGATGAAAGGCTGGAGGGAGTCAACGGGGCAGTGGGCATGCTCGTCGCGGTTCTGATACTGGCAGACGAGACCGACGTTGAGGATCGGGAGTGGCTCGGCGCCGATATCCTCGCTGAGTAGGAAATATTCATAGAAACCGAGGCCGTAGCTCTGATAATAGTCAGGGAAGAAACGGTGGCGGAAAGTATAGTGCCAGCGGTTTTCGTTGACCGGACGGTTCTCGACCGGGCCGACGGTCTCCTTCCACTGATAGCGGGTATTCATGTCGGTACCCTCCACGATGCAGCCGCCGGGGAAGCGGAACACTCCCGGCTTCAGGTCGGCGAGCTTCTGTGCGAGGTCGGCGCGCAGGCCGTTCTCACGCCCCTTCCAGGTCTCGGCGGGGAAGAGGGAGACATGCTCGAGATCAACTGCTTTCTGACCGCGCTGAAGGAAGATGCGGAGCTTACCCTTTGCGACAGTCTCCTTAGGGGATAGAGTCAGCGTGTATTTCTTCCAGTCCTTGCCGGCGACCTCGATCTCTTTGGCGCATTTGTCCTGACCTTCACCCATGGTGGCGGGGTCGTCAAGTTCCACGCGGATCTTCGAGGAGCCTCCGTCAGGCACACGTGCCCATACCGAGAAATTGTAATCCTTACCCTTCTCGAAGCTAACGCCGAAGAAACCCTCGTTCTCGATGCCGCTCCACTTGTCGTTGTGGCCGGAGGGGGAGAGGCGGATATAATTCGGGTTGCGGTCGAAGGGACCGTCATCGAGGATCTGATATTTGCCGAAGGCCACCCATCCCTGGAGCGGGTTGGGGAAGTCGAAGGAGCGGTTCTTGATTTTTTCGGCATAGAGACCGCCGTCTGCCGCGTAGTTGATGTCTTCGAAGAAGAGACCGTACATTGTCGGCGGCACGGCGGCGCCCTTGGCGTTCGGCTCGACCACGAGGCGGTTCACGGCCGCTCCGGCCGGAAGCGCGGCGGCCGCTGCAAGAAGCAGACCGAGGAATTTGCGTGTCATGATATGATAGGTTTTAGGTTATTTCGGGTATTATATGCAAAATTAGCTAAAAATATCGGGAATCGCAAAGGAGTTTCTCACTCGCGGGTATTTTACTGTGGTCGTAGATTTCAAGCAATTCGGCGGGAGTGAGGGGGACAGGCTCCGGTATCTGCCCGGCGATGTATGCGAGGAAGCCGATAATCTCTTCGGGGGTGTGGCGGGCGCGCAGCTCCTCCATGTTCAGGGAGCGGTCGCGCTTCGAAAGACGCTGACCCTCTGCGTTGCAGAGTAGGGGGACATGGGCAAACTCCGGAGGCTCGAGTCCGAGGAGGCGGTAGAGATAGATCTGCTGGGCAGACGAGAGGAGGAGGTCGCTCCCCCGCACAATCTCGGTGACGCCCATCGCGGCGTCGTCAGCCACGACGGCGAGCTGGTAGGCCCAGGCTCCGTCGGCCCGGCGCAACACGAAATCGCCGCAGTGTGATGCGAGGTTGACACTCTGCGGGCCGTAGAGACGGTCGGTGAAAGTGATGGTCTCGTCGGGGACGATAAGGCGGGTGGCCCTGACAGGGCGCGACAGATCCACCTCAGGAGACAGCGATCCGTCGGGGCGGGGGCGGCATGTACCGGGGTAGACGATGCGTCCGTCACTCTCGTGAGGGGCCTGAGTGGAGAGTATCTCCCCGCGGGTGCAGCGGCAGGGGTAGGTGAGTCCGGTGTCGCGGAGGCGTGTGAGGATTTCCTCGTAGAGTGGTGAGCGTAGGCTCTGCCGGTAGGGAGCCGAAGGTCCGGATGCGTCACAACCCCCTTCGTCGGGCCGGAGGCCGAGCCAAAGAAGATCATCTTCGATCAGACGCGCCCACGACTCTTTGGAGCGTTGAGGGTCGAGATCCTCGATGCGTAGAATCCAGCGGCCGCCGCGGGCTTTCACGGAGAGCCACGACATCAGGGCGGCGAAGATATTGCCGAGGTGCATCCTTCCGGTTGGGGAGGGTGCGAATCTACCAACCGGAAAGCCGCAACACCCTCGCGGATGTTGCGGCCCGGAATCGATATATGAGAAATTGTTGCTTACTTCGCGGGACATGTCCATGTGAACGCGAATGTCTCAAAGTCGTAGAGATAGAGACCTGCTCCATCCCTGCCTTCAGTATAGGCCATCACGCCGTCGATGGTGTAGTCGTTGCCTTCGCTGAAGAAGGAGCATGTGCCATAGCCTGTGCCGATGTAGAACCAGTTGCCATTTTTATCTTCCTCTCCAATTTCTTGCCAGTTAGGAGTAAGTTTCACGGCTTCACCTGAGGCAGTGGTCAGGAACTGGATGTTGTAGCCTTTCTCAGCGGCTTTAGGCTCCATCACATAGTAGGGGTTGACAAGACGGAAGAGTCGCTGACCTGATTCATCACCATACTCCTTGGCCTCCTGAACGGGGACCTCGATAGGATCACCTATGTTGCCTACCCATGCTGACTGACAGGCTGCGGTGCCTACGCTGATCCAGGAGTAGTCGAGTTTGAAGTTGAGGGTGTATGTAAGGTTCTTCTCATCCGGAGAGAGGAGCGCGTTCTCCGGCTCATCGAGAGCGAGCGTCACCTGATTTGTCTCTCCGAGGTTGAGATTCTCGGGATTAACCCGGATGAGGTAGGTTGCGGATGTCGCGCCGGCAGCGAAGCTCACGGTTGCGGGGCCGGAGAAGATAGTCTCATCAGTTGTGGCGAAGAGT
>CAZMHE010000113.1:0-7995 GCA_964566015.1 uncultured Sangeribacter sp.
CGAGCCGCCGCCAAACCACCAGATGTTGGTGTCGACAATGTCAACGCCCTGGATGATGGCCGTGAGCACAGATGCGAGACCATAGCCCGGGGTGCAGTGGGTGTGGAAATCAACTGGCACTGAGAGAGCCTTCTTCAGCTTAGGCATCAGAGCATAGATGCGGGAGGGATTTACGAGGCCGGCCATATCCTTGAGGGTGACCATCTTCGCGCCGAGTTTCTCCATCTCCACGGCTTTGTTTACGAAATAGTCGTCGGTGAAGATTTTCTCAGCCTCGGGAGTCCCCTTGGGGTCGATCGTATAGCAGACGGCGGTGTCGGCGATAGCTACATTGCCGTTGAGACCGTCAAACTCGTTGATCATCCTGATTGAGCTCTTGATATTGTCTATATCATTTAGGGCGTCGAAGATACGCATGATGTTGAGACCGTTTTCGATGGCCTTGCGGTAGAAACCCTCGAGAACGGAGTCGGGATAGGGTACGTAGCCGAAGAGGTTGCGGCCGCGGGAGAGAGCTGAAAGGAGGGAGATCCCCTTCATGGCCTTGGAGCATGAACGGAGACGGTCCCAGGGTGATTCGCCGAGATAGCGCATCACGGAGTCGGGCACAGCGCCGCCCCATACTTCCATTATATAGAACTTAGCGTCGCGGTAAAGGGGGAGAAGCTGATCGATATTCTCCTGACGCATACGGGTCGCAAACAGTGACTGCTGGCCGTCGCGCAGCGTCAAATCTCTGATTTGTAGTTTCTTTGCCATAGGGTATATACTATTGAAGTATCATGACTCTTGTTTGTTTGCGTCAAATTTAATCAATTATTCCCAATCATGGAAATTTTTAAGGGATGATTCGGCGGTTTTAGTTAATTTTGTAGCCGAAAAAATCACCTGATAACCGATCGACCCATGTGGATTACATTAGCGATTGTCTCGGCCCTGTGTCTGGGAATGTATGATGTCTTCAAGAAATTGTCTGTACGCGGCAACGATGTGCTGATGGTATTGATGCTCAACACCGTCTTCAGCGCCCTCTATATGTCGCCTTATCTTATCGGGGGGATGATGCACGGCAATTTCGGTTTCGGCAACACGGTTGAGGGCCACCTCATGATCCTGCTGAAGTCGGTGATTGTGCTTAGTTCATGGCTTCTCGGCTACTATGCGATTAAGAATCTTCCCCTTACGGTGCAAGGGCCGATCAATGCCTCGCGACCGGTGATCGTGCTTGTCGGTGCGTTGCTGATCTTCGGCGAGCGACTGAACTGGGTGCAATGGATCGGTATCGCGCTCGGTTTCGCTTCACTTTTCTTCATCTCACGCATCGGTGCGAAGGAGGGTTTCTCGCTGAAACACTCAAAATGGATCTGGATGTCGATCGGGGCTACTTTCCTCGGGGCCGTGAGCGCGCTCTACGACAAATATCTCCTCAGATTTTACGAACCCCTCGACGTGCAGGGGTGGTATTCCCTCTACCAGTGTTTCATCATGGTGACCGTCATCTCAATTATCCGTGCGAAGATAGGGAAAGGATCGACACCTTTCGTGTGGCGTTGGGCCATACCCTGCATATCGCTTTTCCTGACGATTGCCGACGTCGCCTATTTCTATTCCCTCTCGGTTCCCGGTTCGATGGTGGCTATAGTCTCGATGATTCGCCGCGGAAGTGTGATTGTAAGTTTCGTCTACGGTGTCTTTGCCCTTCACGAGAAGAACATACGTCCGAAGCTCATCGACCTCGGGGTACTCCTGATAAGCCTCTTCCTCCTTGTGATCGGTTCGCTGATGGAGTAATAGGAAACCCGTATAACGAAATGAAAAATCTGCCTGTTGACCGGAAATCAACAGGCAGATTTTTTTGAGAGCGGTAAGCGAGGCTCGAACTCGTGACCCTCAGCTTGGGAAGCTGATGCTCTACCAACTGAGCTATTACCGCGTTTTGAGTGCAAATTTAGCTAAAATTCCTTATCCTCCAAAATTTCCCTCCGAAATTTTTATAGCTTGATGAAAATTTATAGCTTGATGAATATACGACGGCGAAACAGAATAAGGGCAATCAGATAGTTTAGGAAGACGAATATGATTGCGTAAAGAAGTGAGGCAAGTTTGGGAACTGTAAGCACTGTGCTGCATCCTTTGTAAATCAAGGCGCTTACACCCCACTCTCCGAAAAAGATGGACATTATCTCGCTGGCGATATAGATGATCAGTGCATTGCTGCCGAAGGCCACGAAGAATGAGGTGACGAAATGTGGGATAATCACCCTTTTACTGTTGTCGAGGGCAAGTGCCGACAATGATAGGAGCAGGGCGCAGATACCTGAAGTGGCGAGAGCGAACGATGGGCTCCAGATCCTTTTGTTGAACGGGAAGATATAGCTCAGCAGAAGACCGGCAAAGAGCAGGAGAGTGCCGATTGTGAAGAGTCGTATTAATTTCTCCCGGATGTCTGCCGTCTCCTTTATCTTCATGCCGCAATAGAATCCGAAAAGGGTGTTGGCTACTGCTGACAATGTGCTGACCAATCCTTCGGGATCGACAGGCGATTTCTTATAGAGGTGAGATTCCCCGAATAGATAGGCATCGACCCGGTGCAGAATGTTTGTCTCCGTGCTGAAAGCGTAGCCGTTGCCGAAGATGATGACGATTGAATAGATGATAAGGAGGGTGATGGCGAGAGGAAGGCTTGCCCGGGGAGGGAGGGTGATTGCTGCAGTTCCCGCTACAAGATAGCAGAGGGCAATGCGTTGCATCACGGCCCAGAAACGGAGTCCGCCGAAATTCCAGGGACTACCGGAGACAGCCATGTCGATCCAGTTTATTGCTATTCCGATCAGAAAGAGGAGCACGCTCCGACGCAAAATCTTCATCAGTTTGGCTCCGGAAAAGTCGAGACCGCGGCGCGACATTGAGAGATAGAGCGACACTCCCATTATGAAGAGGAAGAAAGGGAAGACAAGGTCGCTGAGGGAGAGACCGTTCCATTGGGCATGACGCAGAGGTTCAAACGATTGCCCGTAACCGTTGTTGACGAGTATCATGCCGGCCACAGTCAGACCTCTGACCGCATCAAGAGAAATCAGTCTGCTCATTCTTATTTGCTTAGATAATCAATCACTTTCAGTGAAAGTTCAACCGGATCACCCTCCGGAGCGGAGGTGTAGGGATTGTGGCGGAGAGTCCAGGGTTCCTCAAGTGAATACCAGTCGATCTCCGGCCCTTTGGGGAGCGCCATCGCAAAGAGTTCGGAAGATGTCTTCGCGCTGTTCGGTCCCGCTCCGAGGGCATCGGGGTCAGGTGCGGAATTTCGCTCCATCTGCTCATCGAGTGCCTTGAAATATGTTGCCCAGCGGGGGTAATAGAAGTCGCGCAGAAGACCGTTCCACTCCTTGTTAGCGTAGTCGCGCAGTCCCCCTGCATCGGCACATTCACGTTCGCCCCATGTGGTGATCTGCACGCGGGCATTCCATTCATAGAGGTCCTTCTCCTCATCAGTGGTGCCCGCATTTCGCGCAGCTTCGGTCCATGAACCGAGTCGAAATTCAGGACGGCTGCCGAGAAGGGTGTCCTGCAAGAGCAGCATCTCGAGGAAGCGGTCGGCATTGCGACGGAAGTCTTCGCGTGAGAAGGAGTTATAGTCAGCTATAGTGCGGAGATATTGGCGGCGCCCCTGGTCGGCAAGTGCCTGACGGGTGAAATCGACAAGGTCATACTCGTAGTTGTTGTTCCCCTTCATGCGTGGGGCTGCCTTCGCCATCAGACGGGCTGCTTTCAGGGTAGCGGCGGGATCATAGTAGTTGCGCATCTTGCTCCAGCTTTTCACCTGGAAATTGTTGAGTGACGGGCGGCCGCAATAGATGCTTTCATGAGGCCCCTGCTGGTTGTTGCCGGCAGGGCAATTGTAGATGGAATTTATGAGGATATTCCATGCGGCGGCTATGTCCGGATCATCGACGCCATAGCGGGCCTTGATGTAGCTCTTTATCCATTCCTCCTTAGTGAGCTGCCCCTCTATCCACGGCAATTCGCTCATCAGCTCGAACATCACCGGGTTGTTGCCGGAACCCTCCATCGTGAAACCGTATCCTTTTAGATGGCGGGCGAGAGGATTCCCTTTAGTGGCGTTGAAATTGTTGATAAGCTGGTCCATGCGCCCGTGGAGACCGACATTCGCCCCAAAATTCTCGAGCATACAGAAGACCCAGTCATGATCACCGTAACCCTGCTCGCGTCTCCAAACCGACGGTATTCCCCACATCGGGCGACACTCCGAGAAAAGGTCGAGGATGAGGATATCACCGGGCGTGATTGCCGAGAGCATTTCGGGTCGCGGGTTCTCTGTCCATCCCTGCACGACCCACACCGCATCCGCGTTTGCCCTCTTCATGGCTTTCATCAGTTTGATGCCGGCGGCGGCATAGTCGACAGATGCATCATCCTTGCTTTCGTGGAATGGGTCGAGTGAATAGTAATCGGCTTTCCCATAAAGATTTGTCAGCTCCTTGTAATAGAGGTCGGCAATCTCGTCGAAGCGGGAATCTGTGGCCGACAGGTTGGACGGACGGATATATCCGTTCCAGCGTCCGCCGTCGGTCACGTCGAGCCCGAGTTTCTCCTTAGCATCATGTGGCATCATGCCGCAATAGCCGGGGAGCACGGGGTGCATCCCCAACTCCTTCATCCTCTTTAGTATATTCTTCTGTAGTTTCTCCTGACGGGGATACCATGAAAGTGGCAACGGTCCGCCCCAACCCTCGAGATTGTTCATGGCCCACCAGGCGATGAATGTCGGTCCGGCGATAAACTCACCGACCTCTTTCTCTGTATATCCGAGTTTGAGGAGCATATTGCGCCACACGGATTCCATCCCTACTATCGCGAGTGGCATGTTGACCCCGTGGAGAGCAATCCAGTCGATCTCCTTCTGCCAGCGTTCCCAATCCCAGAACGGCATGGAGTAGGAGAAGGTGCAGTAGTTGAAGTCATAGCGTAGCGGGAGGTCGGTCTCATGTCTCTCAGGCGTCGTTACGGCCGGGAGCACTTCGGGAAGATGCGCCTGCATGTTGTTCCAGGAGAGATGGATGCCCGCGTGATGCTTGAGATACCAGTTGAGACCGGTTGCCACATTGACCCAAGTGTTTCCCTTGATTAGTATTTTGTCTCCCTCTTGCGAAAGTTCGAAGAAGTCGCGGTCTGCTTTCTCCAGTTTTGTCTTGAAATGCCTTGATCCTCCGGGAAGTACACGCTCTATGAGATTGTCAACGGGGTTGGCACTGATATGCAGGGAGAAAGAGAGGATGAAGGCTGCGATTATAAGGAAACGCCGTGAGAGATGGCGTGTAAGATTTATAGGTTGCATGGTAGATGTAAGGGTAATTTAGCGCAAAGTTACTATTTTTTTATAGAATAAGGGGAGGGTCATATCTGTTGAAAGAGAAAATTTTAGTAAGTTTGCAAAAGAAAAATAATTAAACTTTTGCAGGCAAAAGTTTAAGGTTATAAGGTTATAGCTTCGCGGTTATAAGGTTAAAATACGTAGCCTATAACCCAATAACCTAATAACCTTTAAGTTGAGCTTGCGAAACTTAAAAATCATACGTAATATCATGAAATTAAGGAGAAGTCTGACCCTTGGTCTGATCGCCGCTTCCCTTTGCTGGGGCTTCCCTATGCTGGCGGGTGATGCGGCAAAGAATGAGAAGGGTAAAAGCGAGAATGCATGGACAGAGAAAAAGAAAGAAAAAAAGAAAGAGAAGAAGAAAGAGAAGGGCGTTAAGAAAGGAGAAAGTAAGGCAACCTACGCCATGCCCGACGTCTCTGACGGTTCCTATCTTTTTGTCTATTTCCCGAGCAACCGCGACGAGAACCTTTATTACGCAATCGGAGAAGATGGCTACAATTATACTCCGCTCAACGGCGGACGCCCTGTCATGAGTTCGGATTCGGTATCGGTGAAACACGGCATACGCGACCCTCATATCTTGCGAGGCCCTGACGGAAAGTTCTATATGGTTGCCACTGACATGAAGAGCAGCGAGGGGTGGGCCTCAAACCGGGGCATCGTCATGTATAAGAGCGATGACCTTGTCAACTGGAAACACTCCACAGTGCATTTCCCCGACCGTTTCCCGGAATGGAAGAATGTGACGAGGGTATGGGCTCCGGAGGTGATCTGGGATCCTGACTGCGAGAATCCCGACGGCACGAAAGGGCGCTATATGGTCTATTTCTCCCTGCTGACCAACGACGGCAAGTGTGAGTATGACAAGATCTACTATTGCTATGCCAATGATGATTTCACCGATCTTGCCACAGACCCCGTATTCTTCTATGACCGCGGGTCAGCCACGATCGACGGCGACATAGCATATGACGAGCGCACGGGGCTCTATCACCTTATATATAAGAATGAGGGAAACAAGGGTATCTGTCAGGTGACATCGACACGACTCACCGCCGAGCCGGGCAAGGCTCCGGGTAGCCAGTGGAGCTCCCCCTCGGAACCCCTCCAGCAGACCGATGTGAATGTCGAGGGTGGCGGCCTTTTCAAGATGAAGGATTCCGACAAATGGGTGCTGATGTATGACTGCTACTCCAACGGTTATTACCAGTTCTGCTCTTCCGACGACCTTGAGAATTTCAAACTCGAGGCACAGACCAAGACGAAGGGGGCTTTCACTCCCCGCCACGGCACAGTGATACCTATCACAAAAGAGGAGAAGGAGAGACTTCTGAAGGCTTTCCCGATCGAGGGGCCTGAGAACGCAAATCCTGTATTGAGCGGTTTCAATGCTGACCCGGAGGTGCTTTACAGCAAGAAGACCGGCAAATTCTATATCTACCCGACATCTGACGGTTATCCCGGCTGGGGCGGTCATGATTTCTTCGTGTGGACGTCGTCCGACCTGCGCACATGGAAGAAGGAGAATATCGTGATTGACCTTGCCACGGAGCGTGTGCCCTGGGCCACGGGCAACGCCTGGGCTCCCTGCATAGAGGAGCGCGAGGAGAACGGTGAATACAAGTATTATTTCTATTTCAGCGGTCAGAATCCGGAGAAGAACCGCAAGGTGCTCGGGTGTGCCGTGGCCGATTCCCCTACAGGACCGTTCAAGGATTTAGGTCATCCGCTCATCGACACCAACATCACCCGCGGACAGCTCATCGACAGCGATGTCTTCACCGACCCTGTCAGCGGCAAGGTCTATTATTACTGGGGAAACGGCAATCTTGTGGTGTCGGAACTCACACCCGACATGACCACAATCTCCAACCCGACAGTGATCACTCCGCAAGGTGGCACCTTGGCCGATTATGCTTTCCGTGAGGGTGTCTACGTATTCTACCGCGACGGCAAGTATTATTTCCTCTGGAGCGTCGACGACACAGGGTCGAAGAATTATCATGTAGCTTACGGCACGTCAGACTCACCTACCGGTCCGATCAAGGTGGCCGACGATCCGATCGTCATCATAGAGGATCCCGAGAACGGAATCTACGGCACAGGACATAACTCGGTGATCCAGATTCCGGGAAGAGATGAATGGTATATCGTATATCACCGTATCAACAAGAACTATCTTGAAAATGGTCCCGGTTATCACCGTGAGGTCTGCATCGACCGTCTGGAGTTTAACCCTGACGGCACGATCAAGAGGGTCAAACCGACACATAAGGGTATAGATCCCGTGAAACTTTGATAAAATAAAAAAACGCACCATCGGGTGCGTTTTTTTATTTTGAAGCAGGTTGTGTGTCGCGTGATTACATGGCGAATGCGTTGAAACCGCCGTCGACGACAGCGACAGTGCCGGTCACGAATGATGCGGCATCGCTGATGAGATACTGGATTGTGCCGCAGAGTTCCTCCGGCTTGCCGAAGCGTTTGAAGGGGGTCTGGCGGATTACGTCGGCGCCTCGCTCTGTCAGTGAGCCGTCAGGGTTGGTGAGCAGGGCGCGGTTCTGGTTGGTGAGGAAGAAGCCGGGGGCGATGGCGTT
>CAZMHE010000114.1:0-7961 GCA_964566015.1 uncultured Sangeribacter sp.
CTCTATCAGCATGTCTACGGTCCATAATTTCACAGTGCGGGCATTGAAATCTGTGCGGAAGGGCTCCGGCTCCACCACCTCACCGAGATCGTAGAGGAATTTGTTCCAGAAGCGTGAATATATAAGGTGACCCGTGGCGTGTTCGGCACCCCCGACATAAAGGTCGACGTTGCGCCAGTATTCGTCGGCCTCTTTCCCGACGAGGGCTTTGTCGTTGCGGGGATCCATGTAGCGGAGATAATAGGCACTCGAGCCGGCGAAGCCGGGCATGGTGCAGAGCTCCAGCGGATAGCCATCCGGTGTGGTCCACCCTTTGGCTCGTCCGAGCGGGGGTTCACCCGTGGAGGTGGGGAGATAGGCGTCTACCTCGGGGAGGGTCAGCGGAAGCGCCGACTCGTCGAGCACATGAGCCACACCATCCTTATAATATACGGGGAAGGGCTCACCCCAGTAGCGCTGGCGTGAGAAGATGGCATCGCGCAGGCGGTAGTTGACCTTGACGCGACCTATACCCTCCTCTTCTATAAATCTCTTTGTCTTGGCGATTGCCTCCTTCACCTCAAGTCCGTTGAGGTCGAGGCGGTCGTTGGCAGAGTTGATCATCTTACCCTCCTTGGCGTCGAAACTCTCCTCGCTGACGTCGGTACCCTCGATAAGTGGCACGATCGGGAGTGAGAAATGGCGGGCGAAGGCGTAGTCGCGTGAGTCGTGGGCGGGCACTGCCATGATGGCTCCGGTGCCATAGCCGGCGAGCACGTAGTCGCTCACCCAGATAGGTATCTCTTTACCGCTGATGGGGTTGCGGGCGTAAGCACCGGTGAAGACGCCGCTCACGCGTCTGTCGATCTGACGCTCACGCTCTGTCTTGTGGCTCACCTCGGCAAGGTAGGCGTCTACGGCCTCACGCTGCTCGGGTGTTGTCACCATATCCACATATTTCGATTCCGGGGCGAGCACCATGAAGGTGACGCCGAAGGCTGTGTCGGCACGCGTCGTGAAAATCTCGAGCGAGAAGTCTTTCCCTACTACGGGGAAGAGCATCTCCGCACCCTCGCTGCGCCCGATCCAGTTGCGCTGTGTCTCTTTCAGCGAATCACTCCATTCGAGGGTGTCGAGACCCTCGAGCAGACGCGGCGCATAGGCCGATACACGCAGACACCACTGGTTCATGACGCGCTGCTCCACGGGGTGACCGCCGCGCACGCTGACTCCCTCGCTCACCTCATCGTTGGCGAGCACGGTGCCGAGTGCCTCGCACCAGTTCACCATTGTTTCACCCTGATAGGCGATGCGGTAGTTCATCAGAACCTCCGCACGCTCTTTCTCCGTCATGGCGTTCCAGTCATCGGCGGTGAAGGTGAGGTTGCGGGTCTGTGCGGCATGCACACCCTCGGTGCCTTGCTTTGCGAAATGCTCCTCGAGGCGGCTGATGGGAAGGGCTTTGTTCTCGTCGAGGTCGTAGTATGATTCGAACATGCGTATGAATGCCCACTGTGTCCAGCGGTAGTATTCAGGGTCGCAGGTGCGTATCTCGCGGTTCCAGTCGAATGAGAATCCGATTTTGTCGAGCTGTTCCCTGTAGCGGGCTATGTTGGCCATGGTGGTCTTCTCGGGATGCTGCCCGGTCTGGATGGCATACTGCTCGGCGGGGAGGCCGTAAGCGTCGTAACCCATCGGGTGAAGCACGTTGAAGCCTTGCTGACGCTTGTAGCGGGAGTAGATGTCGCTCGCTATGTAGCCGAGGGGATGTCCCACGTGAAGCCCCGCCCCTGAGGGATAGGGAAACATGTCGAGCACATAGAATTTCTTTTTGCCGGGTTTCTCCACGGCCTTATACGTCTCGTTGTCGCGCCAATACTTCTGCCAGCGCTGTTCGATCTCGCGGTGGTTATAGTCCATTATATATCGCTTGTGTTGTTCGCTGTTGGTTTTAAGACTGCAAAGTTATCAATTTCCGTTAAAATTTGATAACTTTGCACCGTGATTTTACCCTTGGAGCCATTATGGGGGCTTTCCTCGCTTTGCTTCGATACCCCCTTGACCCATTAATTAAGACTGATTATGTCTACAAACACTATTGACAACAAGAGAAAAGTGACCACCCGCCGCCTTGCCGAGATGAAGCAGAGAGGCGAGAAGATCTCTATGCTGACTGCCTACGATTTCTCGTCGGCCAAGATCGTCGACGGCGCCGGAATCGACGTCATCCTCGTCGGCGACTCCGCCTCCAACGTGATGGCGGGCAATATGACAACCCTCCCCATCACCCTCGACCAGATGATCTATCACGCCAAGTCGGTGATGAAGGGTGTGGAACGCGCCCTCGTGGTCTGCGACATGCCTTTCGGTTCCTACCAGGGCAACCCCCTCGAGGCCCTCGCCTCAGCCATACGCATCATGAAGGAGAGCCACGCCGAGGCTGTCAAGATCGAGGGTGGATCCGAAATCCGCGAATCGATCGAGCGTATCCTCAGCGCCGGAATACCGGTGATGGGTCACCTCGGACTCACTCCGCAGAGCATCAACAAGTTCGGCACATACAATGTCCGTGCCCGCGAAGAGGAAGAGGCTGAGAAACTGATCGAGGATGCCCGTATGCTCGCCGAAATCGGTTGCTTCGCTCTCGTCCTCGAGAAGATACCCGCCGAGCTCGCCGCCCGTGTGGCCCGCGAGATTCCGATCCCTGTCATCGGCATCGGCGCCGGTGGTGGCGTCGACGGTCAGGTGCTCGTCATGCACGACATGCTCGGTATCAACAAGGGGTTCTCTCCACGTTTCCTCCGCCGATATGCCGACCTCCACTCAGTCATGACTGAGGCTTTCCAGAACTATATCGCCGATGTCAAGAGCGGCGATTTCCCCTCAGAGGCCGAATCCTACTGACGATGTTGAACCGTTGAGCCCCCCGACACGTTATTTTTTTACATTTTAATTGCTCTTGAGGTTATGAAAAAAATCGTGTTGCTCGCCCTTCTGGCTCCCGCTCTCGCTCATGCTCAGGATGATATTCATTTCATCCAGCCGGCCGACTCTCTCCCTCTCTATAATATCCTGCATCAGAATGCCCCGCATTTCATGAATATCCCCGATGTGCCGCGCTTCGCGCTGCTCGGCAAGGAGGGTAAGTTCTACATGGGTATTGGTGCCAACGTCAAGGCAGTCGCCCTCTACGACGCGGGCAACCCTATCGAGGATCCCAACAAGTTCGTCACTTCGCAGATCCCCATGCACGTGGCCCCGGGCAACGGCGGTGAGTTCCGCATCACGGCCCAGACTTCCAATTTCTATTTCAACGTCGTGGCGCTCCCCGGCACTTCCAACCAGATCGGCGCTTATCTCGACGTTGATTTCTCGGGGCATAATTATACCCCCACTCTCGGCCATGCCTACCTGCGCTACCGCAATTTCACCGCGGGCTACACCTTCTCGATCTTCTCGGATAAGGAGGCTGCCCCTAACGTGATCGACTTCCAGGGTATCAATGCCTTCACCGGCGCGAAATTCGGCATGGTGGCCTGGCAACCCTATTTCGGAAAGAATAAGGAGTGGAAGGCGGGTGTCGCCATCGACTTGCCCGATCCATCCATCACGCAGGCCACCCGCACGGCGAAGGTTACTCAGAGAATCCCGGACGTGCCTTTCTATATTCAGCGTTACTGGAGCGGCCACAAGGGATGGTTCCGCCTCTCGGGTCTCGTCCGCAACCTCTATTACCGCGATCTCGAGGCGGGTCATAATGTCGACCGCATCGGCTGGGGTATCAAGACGAGCGGCAAGTCACCGATCGTCGGCAACCTCACGGGCATGTGGGAGGCTGTCTACGGTGAGGGTATCGCCGACTATATCCAGGACCTCGGCGGTCTCGGCATGGATCTTATGCCCGACCCCTCAAACCCCGGGCGCCTCAAACCGGTGAAATTGTGGGCCGGATACGCCGGCTTGCAATATCAGTTCAACCCGCGCATCGTCTCCACCGTGGCCTACGGTCATGTCCGCACTTATGCCGACCGCTTCAGCGACAGCAGCACATCATGGGGAGACTCCTACCGCTATGCACAATATGCGGTTGCCAATGTCTTCTGGAACATCAACAGTATAACTCGCCTTGGAGCTGAATACCTCTACGGACGCCGCGTCAACTACGACGGAACGCAAGCTCACGACAACCGTATGCAGGTCATGCTTCAGGTAAGTTTCTAAATAGTAGTGAATATGGCAACTAAACACACTCCGGTGCTCCTCCTGACCGGCTATCTCGGATCGGGAAAGACCACCTTGCTCAACCGGATTCTCAATAATAAGAAAGGTATACGCTTCGCCGTCATCGTCAATGACATCGGCGAAGTCAACATCGACGCCCACCTTATCGCCAAGGGGGGTGTCGTCGGTCAGAGCGACGACTCCCTTGTGGCTCTCCAGAACGGCTGCATCTGCTGCACCCTTAAGACCGATCTCATGCAGCAGCTCTCCGACCTTATGGAGGCTGACTTCGATTATATCGTGATCGAGGCAAGCGGCATATGCGAACCGGAACCGATCGCACAGACCATCTGCTCGATGCCGGCTATCGCACCCAACCTCTGCCGCCACGGCTCACCCCGCCTCGACTGCATCGTCACCGTCGTTGACGCCTTACGCCTCAAGAGTGAGTTCGAGGCCGGCGACCGCCTCACTGCCCCCGAAATCGGCGAGGAAGACCTCGAGAGCCTCGTGATCCAGCAGATAGAGTTCTGCAATATCATTGTGCTCAATAAGATTTCGGAGGTGTCTCGCGAGGATGCCGACCATATCCGCAGCGTCATCCGTGCCCTCCAGCCCAAGGCTGAGATCATCGAGGCTGACTACTGCGACTTCGACCTCGACCGTATCCTCGATACTCATCTCTTCAATTTCGAACGCACGGTCACTTCAGCCACCTGGATTCAGGAGATTGAAAAACCGATCGACGAAATCGAACACGAAGAGCACCACCACCATGATCATCATGACCATGACCACCACCATGATCATCACCATGACCATGACCACGAGGAGCATGACCACGAAGGTCATCACCATCATCACCACCACCATCATGACGAGGGTGAGGCTGAGGAATATGGCATCGGCACATTCGTCTATTTCAACCGCCGACCCTTCGACATCAACCGCTTTGACTATTTCGTGGCAAAGAACTGGCCGAAGAATGTGATCAGGGCTAAGGGTATCTGCTATTTCAACGACAACACCGACATGTCTTACCTCTTCGAGCAGGCCGGAGTGCAGAAACGCCTCACGGAAGCCGGTCAATGGTATGCCACAGCCCCCGAGGAGGAGCTTCAGAGGATGCTCGCCACCGAACCGGGTCTGCAGCGCGACTGGGATCCCGTCTACGGCGACCGCATGGAGAAGATTGTCTTCATCGGCCGCGACCTCGACCGCGCCGCCATCACCCAAGCCCTCGACAGCTGCCTCACCGATCTAATTGAAAAGTGAAAAATGAATAATTAATAGGCGTCAGCCATTTGGTTCTGTGCTTTGCCTTCAGGCAAAGAGGCCGCAAAGCGGCCATCCCCCAAAGCCTCCTCTATTTTCCCTATGAACTTCAAACTATACCTGACACTTGCCTTCTGCGGAGGCGTAGCCCTTTCCTCCTCCGCATCTCTTCAGATCATGCGCGATTCGGTTCCCGCCGAAGCACCCGTCGTCTACCCCGACTCCCTCGACCTCTCTTCCGAACTCGAGGAACTCGTCGTGGTGTCTGAAAAACCGATCATCACGAAAGAGATCGACCGCATCGCCTACGATGTCCAGGCCGACGATGAGTCGAAGACCTCGCGTCTCAACGAGATCCTCCGCAAGGTCCCCCTCGTCTCCGTCGAGGAAGATGGCACGATCAAGGTGAAAGGTTCCTCTGATTTCAAGATCTACAAGAACGGACGCCCCAACAATTCCTTCACCAAGAATGCCAAGGATATCTTTAAGGCTCTCCCTGCGTCGATGATCAAGCGTATCGAGGTGATCATCGACCCCGGTGCCCGCGAAGATGCCGAAGGCACCTCCGCCATCCTCAATATCGTGACGATGGAAAACACTGTCATCAAGGGTATCATGGGCTCCGTCGGTCTTAACTGGAGCCGATATGGCGACATACCCAACCCGGACATCTGGCTCAATACGCAGCTTGGAAAGTTCAATTTCTCCGGCTATGCCGGCATAAACCATACTCCAAGAAAATCAAGAAAATCTATATCAGAGTCTTTCTTCCGCTATGACGATTCAGGCAACGAGCTGTCTTCGGAGACCGAGAGCAACGGCGGCGGCAATTCTGTCTGGTTTGGCACGGAGGCAAGTCTCGAAATCGACTCCCTCAACCTCATCACGGCTGAGTTCGGCGGCTATTTCTACAACTGGCGCTCCCAAAGCGTAGGCAATGTCTCCATGCGCTCAAACGACGGCACTCTCCTCTATTCCTACCTCAACCGCAATTCGAGCTCACCCGACGCCTATTCCGACTACAACGGCAGCGTCAACTACCAGCGTTCCACCCGCCGCAAGGATGAGACCATCACACTCTCCTATCTGATTTCCACCACCAATGAGAAGCATAATTCAAGTACTGTCTATGAGGATGCCGTTAATCTCCCGGTCCCCTATACCGGCACTGTCAACGACTACAAGCTGAATTTCATCGAGAACACAATCCAGCTCGACTGGACGCGCCCGATCTGCAAAGGTCACAAGTTTGACGTCGGCTCCAAGTATATCAACCGCCGCAACCACTCCCGCAATGATCAGGAATACATCGGCTTGCGCAACGAACATTCCGATTTCGTACACCTCACGCAGGTGCTCGCACTCTACGCCGACTATCGCCTGAAAGCGGGCAAGTTCGGTGCCCGCGCCGGTCTGCGCTATGAATGGAGCCATATGTCGGCGCATTACCGCGACGGCTCACAGGATCCTTTCTCAAGCAATTTCTCCGACTGGGTGCCCAATGCCTCTGTCTCGTTCGACGCCGATGATCATAACACCATCAAGCTCGGCTACAGCACCCGCATACGTCGCCCCGGCATCTCGCAGCTCAATCCTGCCGTGGTAGAGACTCCCACCACCATCTCCTCCGGCAACCCCGACCTCGGTTCGAGCCGTTTCCACTCCGTATCGCTCAACTATACCATGATGCTCAGCAAGGTGAACCTCGACTTCAGCAGCGGCTACGATTTCAGTTCCAATCAGGTGATCTCTGTCCGCGAGATGCTCCCCGGAGAGATTCTCCGCTCCACCTATGCCAATGCCGGGCGCAACCGCTCGTTCAATCTGGGCGTCTGGATGAACTACAACATCACGCGCAAGACCTCACTCATGCTCAATGCCCATGCCAGGTATGCATATGAATCAAACCCCTCGCTCGATCTCTCGGCGAAGGGTTGGGGAACAAGTTTCTACGGACGTGTCCGTCAGAAACTGCCTAAGAATTTCTCTATTGTTGTGTATGCTAATCTATGGCAGAGCTCACCCTCGATCTACTCGCGCACTGTATTCAACTTCAAGGATCGCATCTATTGGGGAATCACGGTCAACAAGGAGATGCTCAAGGAGAACCGACTTTCGCTCTACCTCTCCATCCGCAACCCCTTCGGCTCCACATGGCGCACCTACGAGTCGCGTCCCGAGAACATGGGTTACACCGGCTACTCCCGCAGCACATACAACCACTCCTCCAACGTCTTCACCATCGGCCTGAGCTACCGCTTCGGCTCCCTCAACGCCCAGGTAAAGAAGACCGCCAAATCAATCTCCAACGACGACCGCGCCTCCCGCTCCTCCGAATAAATCCAAAAGCCCAAAGACCTAAAGCCCAGAACCTAAAGCCCAAAATCCTAAAGTCCAAAACCCTAAAGTCCAAAGACCTGGTCCCGTGGCCGGGCCTTTAGGTCCGGCATCAAGAATGTGGGCCTTTAGGTCCGGCATCAAGAATG
>CAZMHE010000115.1:0-7870 GCA_964566015.1 uncultured Sangeribacter sp.
ACACAACACCATCCCGGTCTCAATGTAGGCATGGGCAAGGATCACACCCTCTTCGCTCTTATCGACGGAATCGTAGTATTCTCCACCGGTAAGGAGGGACGTAAGTTCATCAATGTAGAGCCCTACAAGAACTGATCTAATCCTTTCAGGATTTAGACACTTCATAAAGACACAGCCCGATTCCGGAAGGAATCGGGCTGTGTCTTTATGGTGGGAGGGGGATTGGAGCTATTGGAGCTATTGGAGCTATTGGAGCTATTGGAGCTATTGGAGCTATTGGAGTAATTGGAGGGGGTATTGGAGTAATTGGGATTATTGGGGGGATTATTGGGGGGAGGATTTGCAGGTCATGATGGAGAGGACGAGGCGGTCGGTCTCGAGCATTGCCTCGCGCCCTATGGATGTGAGATTGTGGATTGTCTCGTCGACATCATCACTTACAATTCCCTCGGCAGAGGATACACAATGTCCCTCCATCGCCAGCATTGCCGACATGAGTGCCGTGGAGACACCCGAGGATATTTTCATCGAACACGATGGTTTTGCGCCGTCGCAAATCATCCCCGTAAGGTTGGCTATCATATTCTTCACGGAAGCCGCCACTTCCTCATATCCGCCACCCATCAGCAGTGTCAGGCCGCTTGATGCTCCCGTGGAGGCCACGACACACCCGCAGAGGGCGGAGAGGCGTCCGAGACTCTGCTTGATATATATGCTTGTGAGATGGCTCAGGGTCAGAGCCCTGACAAGTTGTTCGCGTGTCGCGTCAATATCCTCGGCATAGGAGACCACAGGCATCGTGGCGCATATTCCCTGGTTCCCGCTTCCCGAGTTAGACATCACGGCAATCTGTGCGCCCCCCATGCGGGCATCGCAGGCAGCCGAAGTGTAGCTCATCATGTGGTCGAGGGGTGAGTCACCGAATAGGCTTGTACCGCGCCGACGGATTGTGGCGCCGAGAGAGTGACCGTAGTTGCCGCTAAGTGCCACCTCCGCTGCCGCCTTATTCAGGCGTGCGGCTTCGAGGATAAAATCTATTTCCTCCAATGGAGAGGTCGTAGCAAAGTCGTAGACGGTCCTCAGGTTGAGATTAATATCCTCTTCCTCAGCTCCGTGTGATTCGCTCTCCTCCCGGCGTTTGTCAAGAATTACCGAAGCGGTGTCTGCAAGATAAACGAAGCGTGTATGTGCGCCGGAAATAATGGCACAGCTTTCTTTTCCGTCTTTATCCCCGGCAGTGACCTCGATGTGAAGATTTGAAGGGGGATTCTCATGAAGTGAGA
Source organism: uncultured Sangeribacter sp. (assembly GCA_964566015.1). Taxonomy (GTDB): domain Bacteria; phylum Bacteroidota; class Bacteroidia; order Bacteroidales; family Muribaculaceae; genus Lepagella. The sequence continues at coordinate 1,284 of CAZMHE010000115.1, forward strand.
TAGAGACCCTACCTTCTGAGATATATCTCTTGCCCTCCTCCACTGCGGCGGGTGAGACGTCGCGTAGCACTTCGAGACCATATTCCTCGCGGCCGATCAAAGCACCGAGAGCCACGGCTATCGGCAGACCGATCATACCCGTGCCGGGTATGCCGACCCCGAGGGCATTCTTGATGATGTTGCCGCTAAGTCTGAGGTCGAGATGATGAGGTATGGAGCCGAGCAGAGAAGTTGCTTTCGCCACACAGAGAGCCACGGCCGCCGGTTCGGTGCAACCGAGCGCGGGCACCACTTCCCGCCTCATGAGACGGATGATTTTGTTACGGGTCTCTTTATCGATCATGAGAGGAAGAATTTATTCGAGCGGGAGACGCCCATCGTTGCGTGAAGCGATACGTTTGCGGGTCCAGCAATGGCGGCAAAGAGCCACATAGCGGTCATTACCGCCGATCTCCACCTGTTCACCTTCAGTGATGACACGTCCCCGGCTGTCGATGCGAGCATTGACGATGGTTTTTCTTCCGCAGGTGCAGGTAGATTTGATTTCCTCGATTGAGTCGGCGATCTCGAAGAGGCGGCGTGAGCCCTCGAAGAGATGCGTCCTGAAGTCGGTGCGCAGGCCGAAGCACATCACATTGCATCCGAAGTCATCGACAGCGTGAGCGAACTGGTCGACCTGACGGGCAGTGAGGAATTGCGCCTCATCCACAAGAATCCATTCAGGCACCATCCCCCCGTCTTCGTGCATCCTGAGGAGAAGCTCATAGAGGTCGGTGTCCTGATAGATCCACTTACATTCGCGCTCGATACCGATACGGCTCCGGATCACATTGCGTGCCTCACGGGTGTCTGTGACGGGTTTGAGGCATATATGAGCCATGCCCCGTTCTTCAAAATTATAAGCGGTGGTAAGGAGCAGAGCGGTCTTGGCCGAACCCATTGTGCCATAGCGGAAATATAGTTTGCCGATTCGTTTCATGATCAGTAGGAGGGGGTTGTCTGATGCAAAGTTAGTCAATTTCGATGATTTCGGCAATTTTTTTCATAACGCCTCAACTTTTTGGGCACACTCATTGTTGAAGCAGTAAACAATTAAAAATCTCTGACTATGTATACCGGCTCTTCTATGAACATTTCAAGCGTGATTTCCGTAAATCCGGTCAGCAAGACATTGGCAAACCTTTATCCTGAGGCAGCTGCAAGTTTTGTGATGGAGCGTACATCATCAATGCGTTCCCAGGGAAACATTATGGAAGCGGGAGCACGCCGTCTTGAGCAGGGCGACCGTTGGGCCACACTCGTCAGAAGATTTTTCGCCTCTTTCGGCTCCCTCCGTTAAGGATTTCCCGAAAAAGTCTGCACTGAGTCAGCGGTATTCAATCCTCCAGTTCAATCTCAAACCATAGAGGTTGGAATCTCACCTTGTAAGGAGTGGCCACACTTCGCGGCTCCGGACCGAGGTAATAGAAATAAGTGTTCTGAAGATCCCATGAGGAGATGTCGCCCTTTCGGGTCTCCCCGGAGGGCACAAAGCAAGCCACGCTGGTGTCGCGTGAATGTAACATACGATCCTTCATGTCGAGATACGTAATCCGTATCCCGATTTTTTTTATATCACCTTCCGAATGATTGACGATGAGGAAAGATTCCTTTCTTGATTTAAGGGTCTTGTCATAGCCGGTGAAGCTCACCGAGTCGGGTTGAAACCATACGGGGCCATCCACGTCGGAGCCGATGATGGAGGGTTCGTTGGCCCCAAGTCTTCTTGATGCTACCTTTTCATCCGAAGCACTCTGTTTCTTCTTTCCCGAAGACTTCTCTATGCGATGTTTCACCACAGTCTTCCTCCCCTCGGCCTGTTGAGAAGCGAGCGCGGATAAGATGAGAATCAGGATGGTTAGTGGTTTCACGGAAGTTTTCATAAGTAACGGGTGCGACGGCGTGACGAGCCGTTATGGTCATAGGAAGGGTGGAGCTTGATCATTCCGGCTTTAGGAGATTCCTTATCTTTCGGGGAGACCGAGAGACCGGCATTAAAACGCACCATCCGCCAGAGCTTGGGCATCAGTTGCGAAGGATTGAAAGTAACCCTCAGCGAAGGTCTCCGGGAGTGGCCGGTTAGTATAAACCGGTCGGCATCCTTATTAAGCGTGGCGGTGCAATCCTCACCTCCGGTAAGGATCGAGGCCTTGCGGCGTGTAAAGAGAGTCGCCCGGTACTCTCCATCCTTGGGAGAAGCTTTCATGTAGCCTATGACGTCGCCGGGATGAAGTCTGACATCGGTGGTTGCCACCACAGTTATCTCATATTCCGGCAAAGCCGTCATGGAGATCTCCGGCAGGCGACGAACGAGAACCACGACATTATCATCCGGGAATACCCATACACCTTCCGCCTGATCCAGAGGGAGAGAGTCGCAGACATCTTTGGCGGCGTCGATGTCATAGACGATCGGGAGCACACGTGATCGCGTCGGTTTCTCAGCCGCGCACACAGATCCGTCAGTGAGGATTAAAAACGCGGCGACGCACATAAAAGCCGGTGTGAGGGCTTTTATCGTGCGTCGCGCATATAGAGTGAACCCGTTCATCAGGAGACTGAATGAGGGTTGATCTTATTTAGTAGAGAAAGTGTAGGAGAGGCCGAAGCTGAGAACCTCGCGGAGCATGAAATGCTTCCACTTTGTGTTTGTCTCCGTCGAGGAGTCAAAACGGGCGTGAACATAGATCTGGCTTGAGAGGAACTTGTTGATCTCGAAGTTGAAAGTGTTCTCCCAGTCTGCAAGGAAATACTTGTAATTGGTGAAGAGGAACATCCTTGTGGAATAAGAGATATTCCACATGATCTGCCACTTGAGGTTAACCTCCGCGTTGCTACCGATGTCGCTGTGTGTGTAGGCGTCATCCGGAATATTGAACTGGGAGTGATTGATCTTGTTGGAGATGCAAGTCTTCAGGTTGTAGGATATAGGAGCGATGGAGGTGGTGAGCTGAATCTTCTTGGTCTTGGTCGAGTAAGACATACCGAGACCGACGTTGAAGTCACCCGGGGAGAGGAACGATGCCTTGCGCTGATCGGAATTGTTGACATAGTTGCGGAAGAGCTGGGTCTTGAACTGGGCAGTCAGGGAGTAATACCATTTCTCCTTGAAAGCCTTCACACCGGCATTGAGGTTCCACTGGAGCACATCCTCGGATATCGAATAGGCGTGGACTTCATCCTGAGGTGTGGAGTTGAGGCCAAGCCAGTAGGAGAGATTGCTCTGGAAGAGGAGCTTGGGATGATAGACCTGGTTGAGCTGCACATTCCAAACGGCACCCATACGGAGGGCGAGGTTGTTGTTACCGCCCTGATACCAGTTCTTGGAAACGTAAGCCTGCGAGAACTGGGCCGAGGCATTGAAGGTATGGAGCCAATGGATTCGTTTGTTATTGGTCTCGGTCTGCATGGTCTGGTCAGTGTCAGCCACAGGAATATCCAGACGGCTCAGATAAGCCAGGAAGCCGGAGTCATCATCGGCCAGACGTGGAGGCACAGGGAGATCCCAGTATGCATACTCCACGTTGCGGTAATCGTCAACCATATTCTCATACATGAAATCTTCCTGGATGCGATACTGTGTGAGTGAGTTGCGCAGCCATGAAGGCACATAGTCCTCGGCAAGCACCGTCATGTCGGCCGAAGGAGTCTCCTCAGGCGCATCAACGAGAAGCACGCTTCCCTGCACGAAAGAGATGGAGTCAGGACTCTCGGGAGTGATACCCTCCTGACCTTCCGTCACGAATTCCCCGAATTCTTCGGCTATGGAATCATTGGTGGCGACCACCATGCCGGGAATGACTGGAGGCCATTGCGGTGTGAAATTTCGCTTGGGAGCCACATGACGGTATCCCGAGAAGACCCAGGGTCCGAAAACCTTGTTGATGGGTGTCGGCTTGAAATCGGGAGCAGGGAGTTCATCGATTATCTCGCTGACCTCCCTCACCTTGAACATGGCGGGATTAATCCGGGGAAGTAGACCTTCATGTCTCCCCTCTATGTCTATGAGGGAATCCGCCTCCTCGATCAGGGATTCCGAGGCAGCCTGTTTCGGGTAGACTTGAACTCTGCCGGAAGCAGTATTCTGAAGGGCGAAAACGAAGAGCGGGAGAGTAGCTAATATCGTCGTGGAACGTTTCATTACGATACGGGTTATATATGGAGTAGTGGAAGTTTAGAAGATATAGTTTGTAGCATTATGAGAGGCTCAATGGCCGTGAAGGATTATTTAGGCTCCTTCAGCAACTCGTCATAGTCCGGAGAGTTGATCAGGCGGTATGCCTCCTTGAATATCGGGTCGTGTGTATTATAGACCTTGAAATATGTGGCGTTGTCATAAATATCCCTGCCGATAAGAGCCTTGATCACCATCTCGAAGAGGTTCTTGCTTTTCTCTGACTGTTCGGGATCAAATTCAATACCCTCGGCCTTCGCCATATCATGGAGGGAGGCAAGCATCTCAGGAGTTACGTTAAATCGGGCTACGAAATCATTGTCGGTCTTGTAGCGAGATTTTATCTCCTTGCGGTGAGAGTCGACATAGTTGATGACAAACCTGTTGATGAGACCCTTTGCCACGACGTTGCGATAATATTTGGTGAATTCAGTCGTGTCGAGCGGCACAAAACGGTCAGGCGAAATGCCGCCGCCGCCGTAGATCGGGCGTTCGAGACGTAGCGTCGAGACGCGCAGGGAATCGACATACTTGATTGAATCCTCGTGCATCAGCTCGCCATGATTGAGGCGTGAAAGCATCTCCTCCTGATAAGCCTTCTGGTCGCCCTTCTTATAAGGTTTCTGAATGTCGCGTCCGGAAGGGGTATAGTAGTGAGCCACTGTGAGGCGTATCATCGAACCATCGGGGAAGGGGATAGGGCGTTGCACGAGACCCTTGCCGAAAGTGCGTCTGCCGACCACGAGACCGCGGTCCCAGTCCTGCACGGCACCCGAAGTAATCTCCGAAGCGGATGCGGAATACTGGTTGGCCATGATAACAAGACGACCGTCATTGAAAAGGGGGCGCGACCCTGCGGGGCGTGTCATCAGGTCCTGACGCGGCGAGTTAGTTCCCTGGGTGTAGACAGCGAGTTGACCGGGATTGAGAAACTCGCCGAGCAGCTCCACGGCGGCATTGAGATAGCCACCGCCGTTGTCTACAAGGTCGAGTATAAGACGGTCCATACCCTTCTTCTTAAGGTTGGTCAGAGCCTCACGCACTTCATTGGCGGTCTCGGCGGCAAAGCGGTTCACGCGGATATACCCGGTGTTCTTATCCACCATGTAGGCGGCATCCACACTGTATATGGGTATGTCGGCGCGGGTGATATTGAAGTCGATAGTGTCGCGGCCGAGTCCATGTTGGCGTAGCACCTTCACGGCCACGTCAGTGCCTTTCGGACCACGCAGACGCTTCATGATGTCGGAATTCTTCATCTTTACACCGGCGATCACCGAGTCGTTGACAGCGATTATGCGGTCACCGGCAAGTATGCCGACACGCTCCGAGGGGCCTCCGCTTACGGTCTGGATGACGTAGAGAGTGTCCTGGTTCATATTGAAAGTGATGCCTATGCCGCTGAAGTTGCCGGCAAGAGGTTCGTTGAGCTCCTGCGTCTCCTCCGCGTTGGAATACTGGGAATGAGGATCAAGACCATTGAGCATAGCCTTGATCGCGTCTTCAACAAGGCGTGTCTCGTCGACAGAATCCACATAGAACTGAGAGATGGCAGCCTCGGCCATCCTGAGTTTCTGATTCTCGTTGATATATCTGTTTTTGGCGATTCCGAAAACCGATACAAGCACCGGAAGCGCGAGAATGAGCAAAGATCTTTTAGTCATCAGTTTTAATTTATTTCTTGCGGGTGTTGTCGGCACCCGCTATATATTTTGATGCGTCAACGCCATGATGGATTAATTCCCTCACCATAGAACTTGACACAAACGAAAGTTCAGGATCGCTCATGAGGAAGAGCGTGTCGAGGCCGAAGACATCGCGGTTGGCATCCGCGAGGTTCCTCTCATACTCAAGGTCAGTCACCGAACGTATGCCACGCAGAAGCACACCGGCTCCGATTGCCCGGGCATAATCGGCGGTCAGCCCAGTATAAGCTCCGACCGTCACCCTCGGCTCGTCGGCAAAGAGTTCACGCAATGATGCGAGCTTGCCGTCGATGTCGTAATCAGCGGTTTTGTTTTCATTCACGCCGATGCCGACGGCCACTTCGTCAAAGATTGCAAGAGCACGCCTGACGATTGAAAGATGCCCGGTGGTGAAAGGGTCGAAACTCCCGGCGAAGAGGGCTTTCATATCTCGGAATCGTCCTCCACGACGAGATTGTCGATGATGAAGTTCTGTCTCTCCATCGTGTTCTTACCCATGTAGAATTCGAGCAGCTTGTCGACTGTGTCATCTTTCTTCAGGGTGACGGGGTCAAGACGCATTTCAGGGCCGATGAACTCCGCAAACTCCACGTCATTGATCTCACCGAGACCCTTGAATCGCGTGATCTCGGCATTGTTGCCGAAATGAGCGATGGCGGCTTCGCGCT
>CAZMHE010000116.1:0-7835 GCA_964566015.1 uncultured Sangeribacter sp.
TATTGTACAATCGTGAGGAGTTCACCAAAGAGCATTGCCAGACCACCGTCACCGCAAATAGCAATAACCTGACGGTCGGGGCACGCAAATTTTGCTCCTATAGCCATTGGCATTGCGTTGGCCATTGACCCATGTGTAAACGAGCCTATCATAGCGCGATTCTCGCCGGGAGTCAGATAATGAGATGTCCAGACATTGTTCATGCCTGTATCAACAGTAAACACGGCGTCCTTATCAGCAAGACGGTCCAAAGTGTGGAGCATGTACTCCGGACGGATTGATCCTTTCTTCCCAGGATTCTTCACCGGCTCTTCAAATTTGGCCTGAATGTCGGCATATGCTTTAAGTTCCTTATCGAGGAAAGCAGAGTCTGTCTTGCGGTTAAGCTTTGGCAAAAGAGCATTCAGGAACAAGCCCGTATCACTTCTGACCGCCACATCTACCTTGCATTTGCGGCCCAGACGCTCAGCACGCACATCCACCTGAATAATCTTGCGGTCTGTGGGGAAGAATCCGGGATAAGGGAAATTCATGCCGAGGATTATTATCACATCAGCATCCTGTATCGAATCCTCTGCCGACCACATACCTAAATATCCCATGTGACCGACGTAGTTCTTGGCTCCCTTGGTCAGCTCAAGCTGGCTCTTATAGGTAGTGGCCAAAGGTGCATTCAACTTTTCGGACAATTCGTGAAGTTGCTCGACGGCGTTCTTACAACCCGAACCGGCAAAAACAGCAATCTTCGAGGCGGAATTGATTAACTGAGCGGCTGCCTCAACATCTTGTTCAGACGGTTCAGGCAAGCGGTAGGTATATAATACATCGGTCGTTGCATATGAGGGAACTGCATCCTGACCGATAACATCGGCCGGCAGACCAATGATACCGACACCTCCACGCCCCGTGGCTTCCTGCATTGCAGCCTGAAGCATATGGGGAACCTGAGTTGGAGTCACCGCCATCTCATTATATACAGAGCAATTGGAAAATAAAAGTGTGGGGTTTGTTTCCTGAAAATATTCGGTTCCGAATACGCCAGAAGCGCAAGTCGATGCAATTGCGAGCACAGGCGCATTGGAGCGTTGAGCATCGTACAAACCGTTGATTAGATGCACGTGTCCCGGACCGCTACTTCCGGCACAGGCTGCTATTTTACCCGTCAACTGGGCTTCAGCACTTGCCGCAAATGCACCGGACTCTTCATGGCGCATATGCACAAATTTGATTCGGCCATCGTTGTGGATGGCATCGGTGAGGGCATTAAGGCTATCGCCAGTGATTGCATAGATATGTTTGATGCCCGATCCGGCCATCATGTCAACGACCTGTTCGGCCACACTTTGTTTTTTGTTTTCCATAATTCTTGAATCTAATACAAGGATAAAACAAGGAAACCGGGTCGCAGGTTTAATCAGTTAAGAATCGTTGAATCCCCAACATAACCCACCACCCCGGTAGGGGCGCAATACATTGTGCCCGCTGAGAATACGAAAAATTATGGATGATTAACGTGCCCAAAGCATAGAGCCGATTATTGGGTATTAAGGCCGGCTTTCTTGGCTTGGTTGTGTTGAAGCTCTCTGGGGATGTGATATTGACGGCCATCTTTGATCAGATATGATCCGGTCTGATGAAAGTTGAAAGGTACTCCTGCATCTTTGCATTGTCTCTGTAAGTCAAGAACCCAGTCAAAGTATAACGGTCTGGCATATTTGCCGGATTCTCCACCAACTGAGACTTCCTCAATCAATTCCGGATCGAGATATTTACTGAGGTCTATGCTTTCTAACATGGGAGCTACTATCACCATCCGATGCTTTATTGGCAGCGAAAGGAATATCGGCATACGGTAATCAGCACGGTCTTGATTCTCAACAGTGCATCCAATGCCGACATGATCGTATCCATCGCCCCAATCTGCAGGTAGGCATTGTTTAAGACGCTCTATGCGTTTCGTAAAGAAATAAAACCTGCAATCTGTCCGCAGGCGAATTATATCCCATATTTCTTCACGCCACTCATCAGCCTCCTCAATAAGGAAATCAGATGTGAAACACAATGCAAATTCTGTACCTGCAGGGAATTTCCAATTTCTTTTCCTATCCCTTCTGAGCGGAAGACTGAAGGAAGCGGTTTTGCGCACTTCGCTTGACGAAACCGCTGTTCCGAAAGCTGCGTCCTCACGATAAACGTAGCAATGTTTGCAACCGGCACTGATTTTGTGGCAACCATGCCACGGATTCCACATCGGCATAATTCAGTCTCTTCATTTGTATCGAAAGTACAAAATTAACTAATTGTACGGAAAAATTGAAGGCAATTGCGAAAATAATGAAGAGAAATTGTCGCCATGAATGAGAAAGGTATTATCTTTGCAGATTTATCTAATCGCATCACGATGAATCAAAAACAAATTAATGAACTGGCTCACGCCAATCAGGAAAAAGCCCGGAAGGTATTGGAGGAATCCGGAATTACCGAGATATGGCGAAAGGCAGGTTGCCGGGTGAATCTCGTCGGTTCTCTGAGAATGGGGTTGCTTGCATCACACCGCGACATTGACCTTCACGTATACTCCTCAGGAATCACTACTGAAAACAGTTTTGCAATCGTCTCCGGAATTGCAAAGGATCCTAATGTAACTGAGATCAGATGTATCAATGGTCTCCATACAGATGAACACTGCATTGCCTGGCACTTATTCTACAAGGATAAGGATGATGCAGTATGGCAATTTGACATCATCCACATCGAGGAGGGCACGGAATATGACGGCTATTTTGAAAAAATGGCCGACAGAATTGTGGAGGTCATCACTCCTGATCAGCGCGATACAATCCTACGCCTGAAGTTTGAGACGCCGGCCGGCAAGGACTTTCATGGGGTTGAATACTATGAGGCTGTGATAGCCGATGGCATAACAGATATGTCTGCTCTTGAGAAATGGATTACGGAGCATAGGAAGAAAGCTCCATATTATTGGATTCCCTGAAATTAGATTGATATTCTGTTGATTTTTATTAAATTTGCAGGGAATTATAACCAAAGGATATGAGAGAAACTAAAGATTGGAAATGGGGATATGTGTCAACGAACGGAGAGATGGTGATAGAACCGAACTTTGACGGTGCAGGGTCCTTTTGCGAGGGCCTTGCAGCCGTCAAGGTGGATTGGGCAAGAGGTTATATCGATCGCTCGGGGCAATTCGCCATAGAACCGAAGTTTGAAGCAGCCGGTAATTTTCAAGACGGCAGAGCAGAAGTCAGACTCGAAGGAGAATTGGTACTCATAGACCGAAAGGGAGAAGTGGTTGGCGAAGTCCCGGGATCCTCATCAACGGAAACCGGAAGTGGGTTAAACGCCGAATATGAGCTCCATGATGACCGAATGCGATTCGTTGAGAATGAAAAGTTTGGCTATAAGGATGGTCATGGCAACGTGGTCATCAAACCCCAGTTTTTCGATGCTTGTGACTTCTCGGAGGGGCTCGCGTGTGTCAAGAAAACGAAATCCGGTGATTGGGGATTTATCGATACCGGCGGAAAATACGTGATTCCCGCCCGTTTCCGTCAAGCCAAATCATTTCATGAGGGACTCGCGGCAGTGTTAGTGTCGAAATAAGTATCAAAGGTGTCTGATAATCTTAGCAGGATTGCCACCGACAACTACATCGGAGGGTACATCTTTAGTGACGACAGATCCCGCTCCTATCACGACATTATCACCGATAGTAACTCCGGGAAGAATTGTAGCTGAGCCGCCGATCCATACATTGTTGCCAATCATTACCGGCTCCGCCCATTCCACGGCTGTGTTCCTTGTTGCGGCATCAAGAGGGTGACAGGCCGTGTAGATGCTGACGTTTGGACCGATGAAAACATTATCGCCCATCTTGACTTCCGCTTCATCGAGGATTGTAAGATTGAAATTCGCGAAGAAATTCTCACCGATATATATGTTTTCTCCGTAGTCGCATCTGAAGGGTTGGTTGAAGTGAAAATTCTCACCAAAACCACCGAGCAATTCCCGCAAGATAGCTTTCTGCCCGTCGAGATCTGAAGGCTTAAGATTATTAAACTTCCAGAGTCTCTCACGCGTATTCATTAATTTACGCAGAAGAGAGGGATGAGTAGCGTCATAAACCTCGCCGCCAAGCATGGCGCCCCATATTTCTTCGTCTGATACCATAAGAAATTGTATAGAATGGATTATTTTAATAGATGGGATTAAATTGTTTTACAAATTTAATAAATGAGCTTCACCTAACCAAATAAAGACCTGCATAAATAAAAATAAAAATTATTAACTTTGTGCAGCCTAACAATTGCTCCGACTAATATCGGGATATATAGCATCATTATGATTTTATGAAACGCCTCAAACTAATAAGACAAATTATCGCTTCTGTCAGCATAATCATTATGACCCTCCTGTTCCTTGATTTCACAGGGACGTGGCAAGAATGGTTTGGATGGATGGCGAAAATGCAGTTCCTTCCGGCACTCCTTGCAGTAAATGTCGGAGTTATTATTCTTTTGATCGGATTGACATTGCTACTTGGGAGAGTGTATTGCTCAATCATATGCCCATTGGGGATAATGCAGGATGGATTCGGATGGATAGGAAAGAGATTCAAAAGAAACCGCTATGGTTTTTCTACGGCCAAAAATTTATTGAGATATGTCATGTTGGCTGTAATGATTCTCTCTTTTGGCTTGGGAATCAGTTCCGTTGTGGCACTTCTGGCTCCCTACAGCGCCTATGGACGAATAGCGCAGACCATCTTGTCGCCTATATGGCAGTCAGTGAATAATCTTCTCTCCATATGGAGTGAGAACAATGACAATTTTTATTTCTATAATGTTGAAATCTGGCTCAGAAGTCCTATAACCATAGGTGTTGCCGCAGTCACATTGATTGTCTTGGGCTTCCTGTCGTTTCGCAACGGTCGCACCTACTGCAATACCATCTGTCCCGTTGGAACTGTTTTAAGTTTCTTTGCACGTTATTCCCTTTTTCGACCCATAATTGACAGGTCCAAATGCAACAGCTGTGGACTCTGTTCAAGAAACTGCAAATCAGCCTGTATCGACAGCAAGAATCACACGATTGACTATTCAAGGTGTGTCACCTGCTTCGACTGCATCAATAAATGCAATAAAGGTGCAATATCATATACTTTCAGACATCGCAGGTGTGATGAGCCATCAGAAACGACTCCATCAGGTTCACGGCGGCAATTCCTGAGTGTCTCCGCTCTTTTCCTCACTTCTGCTGCGCTTCATGCACAGGAGAAGACTGTCGACGGCGGATTGGCAGCCATAGAGGAAAAGAAAATTCCGAATCGAAAACGGAAGATTATCCCTCCGGGAGCAAAAAGCATAGCAAATCTCTCCCGTCATTGCACCGCCTGCCAATTATGCGTGTCAGCATGTCCGAACGGGGTTCTTCGTCCGTCGTCAGACTCCACAAATTTCATGCAACCTGAATCCTCATATGAAAGAGGGTATTGCCGTCCGGAATGTACGCGCTGTTCAAACGTGTGTCCGACAGGGGCGATTATCCCTATAAGCAGGGCTGACAAGTCGTCGGTTCAGATCGGTCACGCAGTTTGGATAAAAGAGAACTGCATCCCGCTGACTGACGGTGTGTCTTGCGGGAATTGTGAGCGACATTGTCCTACAGGGGCTATCACAATGATTTCATCAGACCCGGATAACGAGGAAGCGCTTAAGATTCCGGCTGTAAATACTGAAAAATGTATTGGTTGCGGTGCTTGCGAGAACCTGTGCCCGGCTCGGCCATTCAGTGCCATTTATGTGGAAGGACATGAGAAACACCGGATTATTTAAACTGAACAGCATGAGAAACAAAGATATATCGAGACGTGACTTCCTCCGGCGGCTTGGAATCGGGGTCTCAGCCACCGGTCTGGCTTTGACAGGGTGTAAGGAAGCGTCGAAAAAGATTTCTACTGGTACCTCGGCATCCTCCGATATTCCGACCGGAAAGATGACCTACCGAACGAATCCCAACACCGGTGACAAGGTCTCTATCCTCGGTTACGGATGTATGCGCTGGCCTACCAAGGATGATGGAAGTGATGAATTAGATCAGGAAGCAATCAATGGTCTGGTTGACACTGCGATCGCACATGGGGTGAATTACTTTGATACGTCACCGGCTTATTGCAGGGGACTTTCCGAGAAAGTTACAGGGATTGCACTCTCACGACATCCGCGCGACTCCTATTTCATTGCAACGAAATTATCCAACTTTGCCAAACAGACATGGAGCAGAGAGTCATCTTTAGCAATCTATAGAAAATCCTTTAGGGAACTCCAGACCGACTACATCGACTATATGCTCCTCCATGCTATCGGCGGTGGCAACGGAATGGAAGAATTCAATGCCCGTTTCATTGACAACGGAATCCTTGATTTCCTGATGGCAGAGCGCGAAGCGGGGAGAATAAGGAATCTCGGCTTCTCTTATCATGGAGACATCGCAGTTTTTGACTGGGCATTAGCTAACCACGACAAATATAAATGGGATTTCGTCCAGATTCAGCTTAATTATCTCGACTGGAAACATGCGCGTGAACTGAATCCACGCAACACAGATGGAGAATATCTTTATGGGGAACTGGAGAAACGCGGTATACCGGCCGTCATAATGGAGCCGTTGCTCGGTGGACGTCTTGCAAATGTGCCCGATCATATCGCAACACGCCTGAAGCAGAAAGAGCCGGAGAACAGTGTCGCATCCTGGGCATTCCGGTATGCCGGAACTCATCCGGGTGTGTTGACCGTGCTCAGTGGCATGACCTACATGGAGCATCTCGAAGACAACCTCCGGACATACTCACCCTTGAAACCGCTCACCGAGGAGGAGATGCTATTCCTTTATGATACGGCCGACCTTATGGTGCAGTATCCCACAATTGCATGCAACGACTGTAAATACTGTATGCCATGTCCTTACGGTATAGACATACCCGCCATTCTCATGCACTACAACAAATGTGTGAATCAGGGACATGTGGCTGACAACTCACAGTCGCCAGACTATGCCGAAGCCCGGAGAGCCTTCCTGGTAGGGTATGACCGCTCCGTGCCTAAACTGAGGCAAGCGAGCCACTGCATAGGGTGCGGACAATGCTCGCCGCATTGCCCGCAGTCAATCGACATCCCCAAAGAACTTCACCGCATCGACAGATACGTCGAAAAACTGAAACAAGGGGAATATTCTGTGTAAGACATAAAAATTTTTGTTAGAAAAGAAGATAGATATTGTCTGAATAATAAAAAATTTGTAGATTTGCAAGCGCATATCGTCAGCGGAGCCCCGATATGGGGGTAAGGTGGCGGGTGCGATGACATAATATTTGAGCGTTTATCCGACGCTCATTCTTGACGGATCGAAATCTGGCAGTTTCAAAATCACAGTCAAGAATGAGGCAACGATAGGCGCCTTTCGGGTATGATATACCAATTGAGGGAGTTTGTAACCATACAATCTCCTGCTGTTCATATCATACAAGCGTGAGGCTCCGCGTTGCTCGTTCTACTGTGATGGGCACATGCCAGAGCCTCGATTCGTGGAATGAGTAACAGATACAGATCCTCGCGCTCTTTTTGTATATACATATGCCGATGAGAAGGATCCGGAGGCAAATATAAAAAAGCCATGAAAAAATTATTAATCACGCTTCTGAGCTTGCTGTTCTCGCTCCCATCAATCGCCCGTGACTTCACCTACGAATATGAAGGGCAAACTCTCACCTACACGGTCATTGACGAAGAGGCAAAGACCTGCATGACCAAAGCCGG
>CAZMHE010000117.1:0-7677 GCA_964566015.1 uncultured Sangeribacter sp.
ATTACGGGGGTAAACCGCGGCGAGCGGGAGGCTAAGACGCCAATTTATCTTCTTCAGCTGCTACAGGTATCGAGATTATTGTCGATGACACTCCGGAGGCTATCGTCCTCTCCGGATTCGACCCCGTGCGCCGTGAGATTGCCCGCCTTGCTCTACACCAGCTCGTGGTCGACGGCCGCATCCACCCGGCCCGCATCGAGGAGGTGGTGGCAAAAGTGCGCCGTCAGGTTGAGGAGGAGATCATCGAGACCGGAAAGCGCACCGCCATCGACCTCGGCATCCACGGCCTCCACCCTGAACTTATCCGCATGGTCGGCAAGATGAAATACCGTTCCTCCTACGGACAGAATCTTCTCCAGCACTCTCGTGAGACGGCCAATCTCTGTGCCGTGATGGCCTCTGAACTTGGACTCAATCCCAAGAAAGCACGACGTGCCGGCCTGCTCCACGATATAGGCAAGGTGCCCGACGACGAGCCCGAGCTGCCGCACGCACTCCTCGGCATGAAACTCGCGGAGAAGTTCAAGGAGAAACCTGAGATATGCAATGCCATCGGAGCTCACCATGACGAGGTCGAGCAGCAGTCGCTTCTCGCTCCGATCGTACAGGTCTGCGACGCCATCTCCGGCGCACGCCCCGGCGCACGCCGTGAAATCGTCGAGGCCTATATCAAGCGTCTCAACGACCTCGAACAGATCGCCCTTTCCTATCCGGGTGTGCTCAAGACCTACGCCATCCAGGCCGGCCGCGAATTGCGCGTAATTGTCGGTGCCGACAAGATCACTGACGAGGAGACAGATAAACTCTCGGCAGAGATTGCCCGCAAGATTCAGGATGAGATGACATATCCCGGTCAGGTGAAGATCACCGTCATCCGCGAGACACGCGCAGTCGCATTCGCCAAATAACACGGATCCCCACCCCTAAACCGTCACCAAATGGAAAAATTGGAAAAAGACGCTTTTTCAAGCGGCTGTCCCGGTTGTCGCCGGTCGGGGTCGTGCATTGATTGCGCCCGTCGGGAGCCCCGTGGCAAACTCCTTGCCACAGACTGGCTCGCCGATCTGCCGGTGCCTGACCGTGAGGCAGTCGTGGAGGTGCTTTTCAAGAATACCCGTGTCGGATTCTACACCAACCCTTCCGGATTACCCCTCAAGATCGGCGACATCGTCGCTGTCGAGGCCTCCCCGGGGCATGACATCGGCCGCGTCGCTATGGTCGGTCCCCTTGTGGCCGCGCAGATGAAAAAAGCCGGTATAAAATCGGTGGCCGATCTCAAGAAGGTGTTCCGTGTGGCCCGTCAGGCCGACATCGACAAGTTTGAGGAGGCTCGCGCACGCGAACACTCCACCATGATCAAGGCACGTTCCATCGCTGAGGAACTCGGTCTCGCCATGAAGATCGGCGACGTGGAGTATCAGGGAGATGGAGGAAAAGCTATCTTCTATTACATAGCCGACGAGCGTGTCGACTTCCGTAAACTCATCCGGATACTTGCAGACACATTCAAGGTCCGCATCGAGATGAAGCAGATAGGAGCACGCCAGGAAGCTGGCCGTATCGGTGGCATAGGCCCCTGCGGCCGTCCGTTGTGCTGCTCGTCATGGATGGGAAAGTTCGTCTCCGTCGGCACGGGAAGCGCACGCCTGCAGGATCTCTCAATGAACCCGCAGAAGCTTGCCGGACAATGCGGCAAACTAAAATGCTGCCTCAATTTCGAGCTCGATTCATACTCCGAGGCTCATCGCCAGCTCCCGGGTAAGGATATGGTGCTTGAGACTAAGGATGGTTCATACTACTATTTTAAACCGGACATTCTGGCACGTAAGATCACTTATTCTACCGATAAGAACATACCGGCAAACCTCGTCACGATACCCGCCTCGAGAGCGTTTGAGATCATAGCACTCAACAAACAGGGGATAAAGGTGGATGCCCTCGATGCCGAGCCTAAAGAGGAGGCTCCGAAGGAATATGGCGATATCATCGGGCAGGATAGCCTGACTCGTTTCGACAAGAGCCGCAAGAAGAAAAAGAAAAAGAAGCCCTCTTCCGACAAAGCTGACCAGCCCCGGCAGGGTGCTTCCCAACCGAAGAACCCTGAAAACAAAACCGAAAACAAGCAGGGCAACCAGCAGCAGAAGAATCCTGAAAATAAGCAGGGTAACCAGCAGCAGAAGAATCAGCAAAGGAAACAACATAAGAATCCCAAGGCGAAGAAGGAGTCTCAGGGTCAGCGTCCTCAACAGGACAACCGCCAGCAGGGTCAGCGGCAGCAGCCTGACAATCGTCAGCAACCGCCTAAGAAGGAGGGTAAGCAGGAATGAAATCCCATTTCCAACCCCTCCCTCTTCTCTCCTCGGTTATGGCAGTAAGTTCACTTTTACTGTCATCCTGTGTTTTCTCTGATCTACCGTCTGTGTCGGTCGTTCAGGATTTCGGTGAGGAAGGGATTCCTCCGGGGATTGTTTTCGACCTCTCCACATCTCCCCAAGATTCGGCCGCACTCTCCGATCGCCTCTGTGATATTATCCTCACTCTCCGCTACACCAAGAATTGTCGTAGCCGCGAAGTGATCTTCAATATCGAGCAGAACTCCCTTTCACACACGAAACCTGACTCCTCACAGGTCACTTTTCACCTGTTCTCTCCCTCGGGAAGGGCACTTGGAAAGGGGAGCTACGGGGTCTTTGAAGTTTCCGACACCATTCGCAAAGGATATAAGGTGCCGGATGGATATGTGGTTTCGGCCACATCTCCCCTTCCGCAATCTGCCACAGAAGGGGTTAAATCGCTTGGCTTAATTATAAAGAGTCCATCTCATTAATAAAACCTATGAAACTCATCTCTTCCGATCTCATGCCTGATATCGCATTGCGTGTCAAGGCAGTGAAGCACCATATGGCAGCCGCCGGTGCAGATGCCGTCATTTTGGCTACGGCGACAAATATCTTCTACACCACTTCAAGGGTTTTCAAGGGATATGTCTACATCCCTCGCGAGGGGGAACCCGTTTGGTTTGTCATCAAACCGGATATTTTTGAGAAGGAGGAGCATATTGCTGCAATCCGCAAACCTGAGGATATTCCCTCATCTTTGGGAAAAGCCGGATACCCCACGCCAAAAGCCGTGGGATATGAACTTGATGACCTTTCATATTCAGAGATAAAGAGACTTCAGGCCCTGTTCCCCGAAGCCGGGATCATCAACGGCTCTTCTATTCTGCGTCGTTCGCGCATGGTGAAGACTCCGTGGGAACTCCGGAAGATGAGAGAGGATGGCATACACCACTCTGAAGCTTATCGCCGTGTCACCAGATGTTATAAGGAAAACATGACCGATCTCGAATTTCAGATTGAGATCGAGAGGGTGTTCCGTCTTGAAGGGCATCTCGGTTATGTGCGCACATCCGGAAATATGATGGATATTAATCTCGGGTCAGTCATAGCCGGTGATAACGCCGATTTCCCAAGTCCTTTTGATTTTACTATGGGTGGCGAAGGTGTCGACCCTTCTCTACCTGAAGGTGCCAACGGCACTACGATCCGTAGCGGAGAGACCGTCATGGTTGACATCACCGGCAGTTTCAACGGCTATCAGACCGATATGACACGCGTCTGGGCACTCGGAGAGATTTCCGCTCAGGCCCGCAAGGCTCATGAATGTTCTGTCAACATCCTCCGTGAGTGCGAGAAAATGGGCGTTCCGGGATTCCGTGTGGCCGACCTCTACCATAAGGCCGTTGAGATTGCGGAAGCTGAGAATCTCGGTCAATTCTTCATGGGTCACCGTCAGCAGGCCAAGTTCATAGGTCATGGCATAGGAATCGAGCTCAACGAACTCCCCGTTGTGACTCCACGGAGCCGCGACATCCTCGAGGAGAACATGACACTCGCACTCGAACCGAAATTCGTGATTCCGGGCACGGGAGCCGTAGGCATCGAGAATACCTATGTTGTCACTCCCTCCGGCCTCTCCCCCCTCACCATCTTCCCGGAAGAGATTCAGGAACTGTGACAAGGCGTGCCGGGTCCGCAAACCATAGCTACCCCAAATATTATTTTTTTAAAATTACAGGATTTCCTTTTTGAAATATGCCCAAAAGTAACTAACTTTACGGCATTAACCGGACATTCAATTTCAACCAAATAACCGTGTTTTCTATGAAAAAACTTTTACTTACCCTTTCGGCGGCCGCAATCTGCACATCTGCGGTTTTCGCTGAGGAGACAATCCTCACCAAGGATGCTACTGACATCCAGGGAACTTATGTAGCGGCCACCAGCAGCGCCGGTGAACACTATCAGCCTCTCGAGTCACTCAAACTCGGTGCGTATTCATTAACTTTCTCCCCCAATACAACCACTAATGCCGGTCAGCAGCCGGCTTACTATACCGGAGACAACGCCACTATCCGAGTTTACCTTGACAACTCCATCACAATCACCAACGCGGATGTCAACCTTCAGAAAGTAGTGCTCAACTGCAAGTCTATCGCCGGTGTCAATGCCGACAATAACCTCACGGTTTCAGAGGGTGGAAGCGTAGAGGTCAACACATCTGCAAAGACCATCACCTGGACACGCCCCGAGACCGAACAGATCATCAGCACTCTGACTCTCCGTCTCCCCGATAAGAAAGATTCAAGCAACAAGAACCCGAACGTACAGATCAGTTCTTTGACATTTGTTAAAGTTGGAGAATCTGAGACACCTCCGACTCCTCCTGCAGAGGTGACTGAGGTTGCTTCAATCGACGAGATCTACGCCCTCGGAGCTGCAAATCCCAACATCAACTTCAAGACCCTCTTCCCGATGACCGTGACTTATGTGAACGGTATCAACACTTATGTTCACGACGGCTTCACCGCATCCCTCATCTACGGAAGTGCTCCTTATAAGAAGGGTGACGTCATCCCTGCCGGTCTTGTAGTGAACTATGCACCCTATGCAGGTCTCCCCGAGCTTAAGCCGGCAGCAGACTTTACCATGCCTGCGGCTTCCGGTTCAGCAGATGTCGTTTACGAGACAGTTGAGCTCGCCAACATCTCTATGGCTAACCTCAATGAGATTTTCACCATCCCTAACGTGACTTTCGAAAGCGAGACTCCCGCGACAAAGACAAACTTCAATGGCACAAGCGGAGACGCTACCGCGATTTTCCGCAACAACTTCCTCCTCGAGTCACAGCTGCCGGGTGTATACAATGTTGTCGCTGTCGTAAGCTGTTACAACGCCGACATTCAGCTTCTCCCCATTGCTTACGAAGTAATCAGCGTTATTACTCCTCCGGAGCCCACAACCGGTATCACCATCTACAAGGGTCTTATCGATAATGCCGATGATTTCACATTCGTCAACGACGTAATGCCTGAGGATATCTCCTATGTCTGGTCATGGGCAAACAACTATGGCATCAAGGCTTCCGGTTATGTTAGCGGCACACGCTACACCACCAAGTCCTGGGCTATGTCTCCCGTTATCGACCTCACCAACTATGAGAATATAATCGCCAACTTCGAGCAGGCTGCCAACTTCTTCAACAACCAGGAGACATTCCTCCAGATGTGCTCTACTTGGATTCGCGTTGAAGGCGACGAATGGGAAGACCTCACACCCGCCGCTCTCCCCGCCGGAACAAACTGGACATATGTTGGCTCAGGTGATATCGATCTCAAGAAATATGACGGAAAGAAGATTCAGTTCGGCTTCTACTACACCTCTTCACAGGAGCAGGATATCGCCGGCACATGGGAGATAAAGAATCTCTATGTCAAGGGTGACAAGAATACTTCCGTTGAGGGAATCGCAGCTGAGGCTCCCGCTGAGTACTTCGATCTCCAGGGACGTCGCATCGCCAACCCCGCCGCCGGTATCTTCATCAAGCGTCAGGGCGACAAAGTATCCAAGGTTGTCGTAAAGTAACGGTCCGGTAAAATAAATCACCCCGTAAATCGGTTAAAGAATAAGGGGGCATAAGGAGAGCCGTAAAGCTCCCTCTTATGCCCCCTTTGTTATAAACAATTATCTGATGAATCTGACAGACGATCTGCAACACCCTGTGTTCAGGACTATAGGAGAGATCGCCGACGGAATGGGCCGTGAGGTCTACGTCGTGGGTGGTTTTGTCCGTGATACATTTCTCAAACGCCAATCTAAAGACCTGGATTTTGTCACCGTCGGTTCCGGTATTGAGCTTGCCGAGACAGTGGCTCATAAACTCGGATCGAAAGCTCATCTCTCGGTCTTTCCCAATTATGGCACCGCCCAGGTGAAATTCCGTGACCTCGAACTCGAGTTTGTGGGGGCACGCCGCGAATCCTATTCGCGCGATTCACGCAACCCTATCGTGGAAGATGGCTCTCTCGACGATGATATGCGCCGCCGCGACTTCACGATCAATGCCATGGCGGTGTGTCTCAACCCGGCGCGGTTTGGCGAACTTGTTGATCCTTTCAATGGTCTCGTTGACCTTGCCAAGGGTATTATCAGGACGCCTCTTGATCCTGACATAACCTTTTCCGACGATCCTCTCCGTATGCTCAGGGCCATACGTTTCTCGTCGCAACTGTATCTTGACAGTCGTCCGTTCAGCATCTACCCGGAGACTTTCGAGGCTATCAAGCGCAACGCTTCGAGGATGGAAATCATCACCCGTGAGCGGATAAACGACGAACTCTCCAAGATAATGCGTTCCCCGCGCCCATCCGTAGGATGGAGGCTTCTTGACATGGCCGGTCTCCTTCAATACGTCTTCCCCTCACTCCTTCCCCTTAAAGGAGTGGAGATGAAAGAAGGGCGGGGGCACAAGGATAATTTCTTCCATACCATACAGGTTGTAGACAATGTCTCGTCAAGATCCGACAATGAATGGCTCCGCTGGGCGGCACTCCTCCACGATATTGCAAAACCCGTCACCAAGCGCTATGACCATCGTCTCGGATGGACTTTCCACAACCACAATTTCGTGGGTGAGAAAATGATTCCACGCATTTTCCGCGAGATGAAGTTGCCGCTCAACGAGAAAATGAAATATGTCGCAAAACTCGTTGGCCTTCACATGCGTCCGCAATCGGTCGGAGAAGAGGGAGTCAGCGATTCCGGCGTAAGGAGACTTATAACTGAAGCCGGCAACGACATTGACGATCTCATGATACTCGCTGAAAGCGACATCACCTCCAAGATTCCGGAGAAAGTGCGCCGGCAACTTGACGGCTTCAACAAATTGCGCGAACGAATGCAGCTAATCCAGAATGCCGACGAGCTCAGGAACTGGAAAAATCCGGTTGACGGCAACGAAATTATGGCGCGACTGAATATTCCACCCGGTCCCGAGATTGCACGCCTCAAGGACCTGGTGAAGGAGGCAATCATTGAAGGGAGGATTCCCTATGACCATGACGCCGCCTGGGCCTACCTCGAGCAACATCTCAATCCGTCATAAGAAAAACGGGGGCTTCCGCAATGGAAGCCCCCGTTTTTCTTATGACGGTTTTTGGATTAATCCTCGTTGAGGTTTACACGCTTGAAGTCTACAACTACGAGACCCTTCTTGGTCTGATCGAGGAACTGGCCGACAGTGATCTTGGGATCCTGTACATAAGCCTGCTCGAGAAGACAGTTCTCCTTGAAGAACTTGTTGAGACGACCGTTGGCGATGTTCTGGATCATAGCCTCG
>CAZMHE010000118.1:0-7624 GCA_964566015.1 uncultured Sangeribacter sp.
GGCGATGCGGTTGTTGGTCTCGTCGAGATGGCTCACCGGTTCGTCGAGGAGCAGGAAATCGAATGGCTGGCAGAGTGCGCGTATGATTCCGATGCGTTGCTGCTGACCCACCGACATCTTCCCGGCAGGGGTGTTTCTTCTTGTCTCAATTCCAAGCTCCTTAAGCCAATGTTCTATCTGTTCCTCAGGGATTTCCCCGGTGAGTGCATTTTTCAGCCGGATATTCTCCATCGCGGTCAGTTCGGGGAAAAGGTCAAGTTCCTGTGGAAGATAGGCGAGGTTGCGGCGTCGTAGTGAGAGCCAGTCAGACATCGAGAGGTGTGAGGAGTCTTCTCCATTGAAAAGGAGTTTCCCCTCGAAGTCAGTGCGGGAACCGAAGATATAGGCACACATCGAGGATTTCCCGGCTCCGCTCGAGGCTTCGACACGGTAGGAGATGCCGCGGCGGAACTCCAGACGCGTGCGCCACACATCAGACGGGGGGATGCTTTCCGCGGCAAACACGCGCGGAAGCATCCCCTCGAGAGTTATAGTGTCTATTCTTGCTATCTCCGCCATAATGGGTCAGACAAGTCGGGCGGATGCCTCGCGGATGCGGCGCATCGCCTCGCGGATGTTGTCGTCTGATGTGGCGTAGCTCAGACGCATGTATCCGGGGGCGCAGAAAGCCTCACCATCCACACAGGCCACATGAGCCTCCTCGAGAAGATACATCACATAGTCGCCGCTCGAGCGGATCTCACGGTCGCCGCAACGGCGTCCGATGAAGGCCGAAACCTCCGGGAAGAGGTAGAAGGCACCCTGAGGATTGTTGATGACCCAGCCGGGAATCTCCTTCGCGAGTGAGACGATGAGGTCGCGGCGGCGCTCAAAGGCACGGCGCATCTCCTCCACACATTCCAGACCACCTTTGTAGGCGGCTTCGGCGGCCTTCTGTGCGATGGATGACGGGCCTGAGGTGTATTGCCCCTGAAGCTTGCTGACAGCCTTGGCGACGGGGAGGGGAGCGGCAACGTAGCCGATGCGCCAGCCGGTCATTGCATAAGCCTTGGAGACGCCGTTGATGACGATGACACGGTCGCGTACGCTCTCAAACTCATAGATGCTGCTGACGGAGCCGACGAAGTTGATGTGCTCGTAGATCTCATCGGAGAGGATCATGACCTGCGGATGGCGTGCGAGCACTTCGGCAAGGGCCCCGAGTTCCTCACGTGTGTAGACACTTCCCGTCGGGTTGGAGGGGGAATTGAGCATCAGTAATCTTGTGCGGGGCGTGATGGCGGCCTCAAGCTGAGAGGGGGTCATCTTGAAATCCTGCTCCACACCGGCGTGAACCGGCACGGTGACACCTTCGGCGAGTTTAACCATCTCCACATAGCTCACCCATGCAGGCACGGGGATGATGACCTCGTCTCCCGGGTTGATGCAGGCGAGTATGACGTTGCAAAGCTCGTGTTTCGCACCGTTGCCCACGACGATCTGGGCAGGATCGAACGTCATGCCGTTTTCACGGAGTAGTTTCGCGGCGATAGCCTCGCGCAGCGACAGATAGCCGGGCACTGGAGTATAGCGTGAGTAATTCTCGTCGATGGCACGCTTTGCGGCCTCCTTGATAAATTCAGGAGTGTCGAAATCAGGCTCGCCGACCGACATGTTGATGACGTCTACTCCCGAAGCCCGGAGCTCGGCGCTCTTCTGCGACATCGCGAGAGTGGCGGATGGGGAAAGAGCCTCAATTCTTTTGGATATCTGGACCATATCAGCTGTGATGGAATTGTGATGCAGGTTTGGATGTTGCTTTAAAGCCGGGGCGTCGGGTCAGTCTCGCCGCCAAAACGGCTTTCTTGTCGCGAATTTAGCCAATAATTCGCACGCGGCAAAAAAAAATTCACTATCTTTGAGCGATAAAAGGGTGACAACAAAAAATCAATATACAGATAAGATATGAAAAGACAAGTTTCGATGTTTAAGACGGCAGGGATAGCGATGCTCTGTCTGCTTGTGGCCGTGATACCGGCCCTCAACTCATGCCAGAAGAAGGCCACTGATGTGACCGACCTTCTGAAGACAGTCCCCTCTTCAGCTGCCACGGTGGTCAGCATCAATCTTGCATCAATCCTCGAGAAGGGTGGCTGCAAGGTTGAGGGTTCCGAGATCAAGTCGGACGGTGAGATAGGGAAATGGCTCGCGGGGAACAAGCAGTTTACCGCCACACAGAGGGAGGTGATCCAGATGTTCCTCTCCGGCGAGAGCGGCATTGACCCTGTTGGAGCTATCTTCTTCACTGATGCCTATAACTCATATGTCACCGCTGTGCTTGCCGACACAGACAAGTTCATAGCTTTCGCGGAGAAGTCGGAAGGGAACAACTTCGTGGATGGTGGCAATGGAGTGCGCATATGCGGGAATTTCGCCATCAAGGGTGCGCAGGCGTGGATGAATGTCACCACCGCCGGACACATTGATTCAAATGCCATAGCCAACTACGCCGACCTCGAGGAGAGCCAGAGTTTTCTCTCCACACCGTTCGGACCCGAGATCAGCACCATGCGTGTGGACGTGACGGGCTATGGACAGATGAAGGGGTTGATGCGCAATATGGACATCCGCAACAGCGCGTCGCTGATGCTCCTCTCAGGACTTGTCTACGACAACGCCTCATCCTTCTCCTTCACTCTCGACTTCAAGAAAGGAGTGGTGAATATTTCTTCCATCATGCTCAATGACAAGGGTGAACCGGCAAAATATCTTCTTCCTTCCGAAAAGATCGATGTCGACAAGGTGAAGAGTATCGGAGAGGATGCGAACGCGGTGATAGCCTTCTCCCTCAGCAAAGAACTTGTTGAGAAGGTGCAGAAGTTGGGTGAGCAGATTGCCGGACAGGCCGCGTCGTCGATGATGAAGTCGTTTGACGCACTTGACGGTACGGCGGCGATAGCCTTCACGGATCCATCAGAACCGGATAAAGGTGTCAGCGGACTCGTCACCACCAACGGTAAGGCATCACTTGAACTCATGCAGCTCATCTCACAGCTCGGCAACACTCAGAAAGATGACAAGCTCATCCGTTTCTCAAAGGGTACACTCACGGGCAGCCTGAAGATTGAGGATGCGGCCAATCTCCTTAAGGGGAGCTCTCTCGGATTCGTCCTGGATGCCTCCGTACTCGGCAACGAAGTGAAGGATCTGGGTGTAAGCAACGTTATTCTGGCCGCCAAGCCGGATAAGGGCGGATTAAGGCTCGACTTAGATATCGAGACCGCGAATCGCGATGAGAACGCCCTTGTTACTTTCCTTAAGTAATGGGAACGGCTTCAAAAGCAACGGGGGGAGACAATATGAAGGAACTCCTCCCGCTTGTTGATGAAAACGGCAATGTCACCGGATGCGCAACCCGCGGGGAATGTCATGGCGGCTCGAAGCTGCTGCATCCCGTGGTGCATCTGCACGTATTTGATCCTGACGGACGCCTCTATCTTCAGAGGCGTCCGGACTGGAAAGATATACAGCCCGGTAAGTGGGACACAGCCGTAGGTGGTCATGTTGATTGGGGTGAGAGGGTGGAAGATGCTTTGGTGCGTGAGGCGCGTGAGGAGCTTGGACTGGATATTTCGGACACGGGTCCGGATTCCCCGAAGGTGGAGCATATATGCAGTTATGTCTTCGAGAGTGAACGCGAACGCGAACTGATCAACGTCTACCGTCTTACAACACCCGAGTCTCCTCAACCGAGCGCGGAACTTGACGGAGGACGCTTCTGGACCCATGAAGAGATACAGGACGCCATCGGCAAGGATCTGCTTACCCCGAATTTTGAGAACGAGTATCTCAAGATAATCGCCAACAAATTGTAGGGACATGGCGAATCATGTCCGCAATGAAAAGATCAACTTAACTTACATATAGGCTAAAAAAGAATCAGGCCGACATCCTTTGGATGTCGGCCTGTCTTGTGTGTTGTATTGCTCGCTAATTAGTTAGCAGGAGTCTCAGCAACCTCAGCAGCAACTACAGTGTCAACTGCAACAGAGTCAGGGTTAACGCTGTCAACAACTACTTCCTCAACAGCAGCAACCTCAACGTTTACAGAATCTGTGTCAGCAGCCTCAGCAGCCTTGTTGCCACCGCAGCTTACCATTGCTACGCTGAAGATAACAGCGAGCGAAAGAACTACTTTTTTCATCTCTTTAATGAATTAAAATAATAAAACAATTTTCTTGCTATCAAAAACGGTGCAAAGGTAATATCTTTTTCTGAAATATCAATCGTGTTTTGATAAAAATTTGCCTCAGATTGGTGTATTTTTAGAAATTTTAACACTATTGGCATTGTCAGTCCTCGTCGGGGACATATGTTTCCTCGCGCATGTGGGTGTATTCCTCCCAGTCTGCATCTTCCTCTGCATCAATGACAATGGGCACTGTCGGGAGTTCCGAAAGGGCCCGGTTGAACACTGTGGAGAATATCTTCAGGTTCTTTGTGTAGAAAACCCAGTCGCGTCGACCGTCGCCGGTGTAGATTCCGGTCATGACGGCCACGGTGTCTTTGCGGAAAGCCTCGAGGAGGGCGTCTGTCACTTCCTCCATGAGTTTGGCGTCGTCATCCTCCGGCATACCGTCAGGGAGGGGTGTATAGTCCCATGTGACGTTGATGCGGTAGATGTATTTCCCGCTGTCGCGGAAATGATCGATACGGTCGCGTCCGGTTACGATGACCGTGCGTCCGTTTTCTGCTTCGGCGGGATAGCTCCACCATTTGTCAGTAGTCTTCACGATAGTCCGTTTAATCAGTGAATTGTAACGAGCGTTGCTCCGAAACCGTATTCGCGGAAAGAGGCGTCCTGTGTCTCAGCCTTCGGATACTCCTTCTTCAGGAGATCGAGCACAGCCTTGCGCAAGACACCGTCGCCTTTGCCGTGGATGAATACGAGTTTCTGGCCTATGCGGCGCTTGGCATCGTTCATATGGCGGCGCACAGTGTCGAGCTGAAGCTCAAGCATATCTTTGGGTTCCATCCCGACGAGGCTGTCGGTCAGCTCGCCGATATGGAGGTCTACCTCGATAAGGGGTAAGACCTTGTGCGGATTTGAGGCGGGATCGGCCGCATGGCGTTGTTTCCCTTTGATGTCTACGCGCCATTTCTTGGAAAGCTCGCCGGCCGCATCTTTCGCAGGAGCTCCGGACATGGCCTCGCGCATCTCCGAGACGTTGACCTCAAGTGGTTTCGACACAATGCTATTGTCCACGAGTTTCATCTCGAGAACCGGAGTCTCGAAATAGAGACCGGGACGGAAGCAATGGAACTTATGGAACTTAGTGAGGTCGAGTTTGCGGGCGACGCTCACTGGGGGCTGAAGTGTAAACTCCTTATCCTTCTTATAGAAGACACATTGGAGAGCCACCCGGTCGTAGCCCGGGAGATCGGCATGTGTAAGCGAAGCGAGGTCGATTAGCTCGTTGGGAGCCACTGTGCCTCCGAAGACGAGTGTCCAGCCCCGTTCGCCGTCTCCACGGCGGAGGAAGGTGAAGTCGAGCCAGTAGTTTGAGTCATTGACAAGGACAGCCGCGAAGCGTGTCTTGTCGAGGTTACGCACGTCAGAAGGCTCGAAAGCGAGGGCTATATTCGGACGGTCGCCGTGGGAGGTCTCCTCTACGGGACCGTCATAATCCTGAGTGGGTGTCGGTGCCGGTATCTCCTTCTCCGGCTGAGGGGCCGGCTCCTGCGGGAGACGTCCATCATCAAACGCCTTCTGGTCAAACATGAGGCGTGGGCCTTTGCCGGTGTCATGTCCTGCAGGCATGACAACCACTACCTCCTTGAGCATGACGGGGGTCTCGAAGCCATCGTCGTCGACATAGGCAATCTGCCCCTCTATCCTTGTGATGCGTCCCCCGCCAACAGAGTTGAGGAAGCGCACTGTATCTCCAATTTTAGCCATCAGTCATTGTTGTCGTTAGGAGCCTCGTCTTGCTGACGACGCCCGAGATTCTCTTCAAATTCCTCATCCACTTTCTTCTCGCGTGCCTCATAGGCATCAACGATGCGCTGCACGAGAGGATGACGCACGATATCCTTCTTCTCATATTCGATGATACCGATGCCCTCCACTCCGCGGAGGATACGGAGCGACTGAAGCAGACCGCTCTGCACGCTGCGCGGGAGGTCGATCTGGGTTGCGTCGCCCGTGATGATCATGCGGCTGTTGACACCGAGGCGGGTGAGGAACATCTTCATCTGGTGTTTGGTGGTGTTCTGTGCCTCGTCGAGGATGATGACCGCGTCGTTGAGGGTGCGACCGCGCATGAAAGCGAGGGGAGCGATCTGGATGGTATCGTTCTCCATATATTCCTTGAGCTTCAGTTGCGGAATCATATCCTCGAGTGCGTCATAGAGGGGTCGGAGGTAAGGATCGATCTTGTCTTTCATGTCGCCCGGAAGGAACCCGAGTTTCTCGCCGGCCTCTACAGCGGGGCGCGAGAGGATGACGCGCTTGCAAGCCTTGTTCTTGAGGGCCTGGACGGCGAGGGCTATTGCAATGTAGGTCTTGCCGGTTCCGGCGGGGCCAAGTGCGAAAGTGAGGTCGTTTTTGGCGAAACTCCTCACCATCTTAGCCTGATTTGCATTTCGCGGGGCGATGGGGCGTCCCGTCTGGCCGAAGAGGATGACGCCCTCGGCGTTGACAGGCCGGGGAGGCTCACCCTTTATGACGTCGATGATTACATCTTCCGTAATCTTGTTGTATTTGGCGGCATATGCCTCGATCTCCTTGATCTTGCGTTCGAATTCGGCTGTCTCGCTTTCTTCGCCGATTACCTTGATCACGTTTCCCCTGGCGGCCATGCGCAGTTTCGGGAAAAGGTTGCGGATGAGGTTTATGTTGTTGTTGTTGACGCCATAGAAAGTCTGCGGGTCAACATTGTCGATTATTACAATACGTTCGTTCACTTACAATAAGTTGTCTTTAAGAGGTTGAAAGTAAGAGGGGAGAGGTCGTGATTTTACCCCACGCTCCCCTCGAGAGTGATCTGCAGGAGCTTCTGAGCCTCAACGGCAAACTCCATCGGGAGTTTGTTCATCACCTCCTTGGCATAACCATTGACGATAAGCGCCACGGCCTCCTCGGCAGGGATGCCGCGCTGACGGCAGTAGAAGAGCTGTTCCTCGTTGATTTTCGAGGTGGTGGCTTCATGCTCCACTGTGGATGTGGAGTTGCGCACGTCGACGTAGGGGAAGGTATGCGCTCCGCAGTCGGCTCCCATCAGCAGGGAGTCGCATTGTGTGTAATTGCGGCAGTCGGCGGCGTCCGGGGCGACGCGCACAAGTCCGCGATAGGAGTTCTGGCTGTGGCCGGCTGAGATACCCTTGCTGACGATCGTGCTCCGGGAACCACGACCGACATGGATCATCTTTGTGCCGGTGTCGGCCTGCTGGCGGTTGTTGGTGACGGCTACGGAATAGAACTCGCCGACACTCTCGTCACCTTTCAGGATACATGAGGGGTATTTCCATGTGATTGCCGAGCCTGTCTCCACCTGAGTCCAGGAGATCTTGCTGCGGTGGCCGCGACAGAGGCCGCGTTTGGTGACGAAGTTGTAGATGCCGCCGCGTCCCTCCTTGTCGCCGG
>CAZMHE010000119.1:0-7532 GCA_964566015.1 uncultured Sangeribacter sp.
GCATCTGACTACGGATCAGAAGGTTGCAGGTTTGAATCCTGCACGAATCACGATAAGACACATGTTGAGAAACAAGTGTCTTTTTCGTTTGCTATACTCCTCTCAGTTTACATGCTTTACACCCCACGCAGAAGGGGCCCACTCAACCTACTACCCTCTTCAGGCGTTATAATGAAAAATCGAAACTATCAAAACTATACTTATGGAAAGCACTTGGAATTATTCCCCATCTACTTCTCAATCCATATCTTCTGAAAGCTTATTGCGTCTCGCTTCTGCCACACGCCGGATGCGCGCAAAGACAGTTTCGGGAGAATGTCGGTTGGGTCCCTTCAAAAAGATTTCTCATGAAGATATGGAGACTATATGGCCATATCTCTCGAAAGAGATAGGTCGAACCACTGATTTCTCCTATGCGGGAGTTCTCATGTGGGTGGACTATTTCAAATATGAATACTGCATATATGATGACACTCTTTTCATCAAAGGGGTTGTTGAAAGCGATCTCTCCAAACCGGCTTTCTCACTCCCTGTAGGAAAGCTTCCTCTCGCCAAATCGGTTGAGCTTCTCAAGGAATATTGCGAAGCCAATAATCTCGACCTTGAGTTCTCGGCTGTTCCAGCCTATGCCATCGATGAGATGAAAGCCCTCTCTCCGGTGCGGATTGAGGATCTGTCAGATTGGGCCGATTACCTCTATGAGGCCCCCAAACTTGCCACTCTCGCAGGCAAGAAGATGTGCAAGAAACGCAACCACGTAAACCAGTTCATCAAGAATACTGAGAACTGGGAGGCAGTCACCATGACTCCCGAAAATGCTGATGAAGCCATGGCTTTCATGGATATCTTCGATCGCGAGGGTGACGACACTGAAATGGCCGCGGCTGAACGCGATCTTTCACGTCAGCTCATATCACTGCTGGCTGAAGGTGATTCCCATCTGAAGGGAATGATTCTTAAGGTTGACGGAAAAGTGGCCGCATATACCATCGGCGATATCAAGGGTGACACGCTCTTCGTCCATGTCGAGAAAGCCACTCGGCTCGTGCCGAACAGCTACGAGATGATAAACTATCTTTTTGCCAAGACCATGACGGAGGAGAACCCAGAGGTCAAATACATCAACCGCGAGGATGACGCCGGCGACATCGGTCTGAGAATGGCCAAAGAGTCTTATCATCCGGTGGAAATGCTGAAAAAATACAATGTGATTTTCTAATTCTGAAAAAATATATGTCGAAGAGGTCTGAATTTTTGGAAAGTTTAGACCTCTTCGTATTTTTTGAAACGGGAAAATGATTAACTTTGCACGATAATATGGCAACGACATGAGCGACGTTTTAGTTATCATACCCACCTACAATGAAATTGAGAATATCCGTGACATCCTTGAGACTGTCATGAAGTATCCAGACAATTTCGACGTGCTTGTAATCGATGACAATTCACCGGACGGCACGGCGGCTGCCGTACGCGAAATGATGGAGAAGTTCCCGGGGAGAATTTTCCTCGAGGAAAGGACCGGTAAGCTCGGTCTCGGAACGGCCTATATCCATGGCTTCAAGTGGGCTCTTGAGAGAGACTACGGCTATGTAATCGAGATGGACGCCGACTTCTCGCACAACCCCGATGACCTTACACGCCTTTATCATTGCTGCAAGGATGACGGTGCTGATGTGACGATCGGTTCGCGATATATCTCCGGAGTCAATGTCGTCAATTGGCCGATGGGGCGCGTCCTCATGTCTTATTTCGCCTCAGCTTATGTCCGCATGATCACAGGCATGAAACTGCGTGATGCCACTGCTGGTTTCGTATGCTATAGACGGAGAGTGCTCGAGGCCATTGATCTTGACAAAATCGAGTTCAAGGGTTATGCGTTCCAGATTGAGATGAAATTCAAATCACATGCACGCAAATTTAAAATCGTAGAACTTCCCATCATCTTTATAAACCGCCGGCTCGGCACTTCCAAAATGAACAGTTCCATTTTCGGAGAAGCCGTTTTCGGGGTAATAAAACTTAAACTTGAAAAAATATTCGGCCGCTTGTGACGGCCGAATATTTTTTTAATACCGAGTTATCTTACTCAATCTCCACGATAATATTGCTGTAGGTAGCAACGGGCGATGAAATCCCAGTTTTCCGCCACCAACTCCCTGTCATCCGTACCGGGGAAGGCCGCGTCAGGAAGCCAGCCGTTACCGCATACATAGCGGAGGAGATCACCGGGGCAGACG
The DNA here is from genome assembly GCA_964566015.1 of uncultured Sangeribacter sp. Classification (GTDB taxonomy): domain Bacteria; phylum Bacteroidota; class Bacteroidia; order Bacteroidales; family Muribaculaceae; genus Lepagella. Next base: position 2,241 of record CAZMHE010000119.1, read on the forward strand.
CCTCTCACCGTCAGGAGTTCGATGGCGTGTTCACGTGCATAGGTCTCGTCATAGAGATCATTGCCCGGAGCTTTTATACATCTTGCGATATTTCTTGCCAGAAGCATCCCCTTTTCCCTGTCCACGAGAAGAATAAAATCTCTCTCATTCTTCATCTGAGGAAGATGCTCCTCACCCTCCGCCCATCCGAGGGCCTCGATAAAGAATCGGTTGAGTGAGGCGTAATCTCCAAAAAATCTGATCCTCTCTCCACCGGTTGCTTTCACGAAAGAGGTATAATATTTGTGCTCAGGTTTCTCTTCCGTTTTTGTCCTGGGGGTTCTGATCTTCCCCTCAACCATGAGATAGAGCCACTCCCTCAGATAGAGTGCGAGAGGGCCTGTGGGATCTTCGGCCATGCTCTGCTCGAGACGTTCCTGAAAACGTGGGAGATTGTCTTCGTTAGAAAGATCATACTCCGATGCTATCTGAGCTAAAGTAAGAGCGTAAGCGGGGGTCATGAGGTAACAGTGCATGAAGAGCCAGTTGCCGAGACGGAAGATTGCTTCCTGATCCTCCTCGGCATGCATCTCAAGCTCATGAGTGAGACGATAATCAACCGGAAGTGGAGACTCGTCATAGACCCTCTCAAGCTCGTCAGCCCAGGCATCAGCCCCACGGAGAAGTTCGGGATCATGAGGATATAGCTCTCTGCGGTTCTCGAAGTTCATTGCGAGGGCATACCAGGTCATGAACCTGACATCCTCCCGATTGAACTCATAATCCGTATATTCCACGCCATGTGAATAGAATGGCATCGTGCGTCCGTAGAGATTCCGACACTCAGTCACGAAAGAGCGCCACACTCCCGAATCGCAAATCACATCCTGGTAATAACCTATCATGGCCATTGCAGCGCGTTCCACTACCTTCTCGGGGAAACCCTTGAAAAGTCGTTTCTCCTGTGCGATTGACACAAGACGGTTGGCAAGATCAAGATAGTATTGATCTGTCTCGGTTACCTCCGGAGCCGCAGGTTGCCGGAGAAGGAATTGCTGCATCGTGATCATGACTGCATCAATCTTTCCGCAAGCTGATCCAGGCTCACTTTCTCCTGTGTGCCTGAAACCATATCCTTGAGGTTAACGACTCCTTCAGCCAACTCACTTTCACCGATGAGAGCGACATACGGTATACCTTCCGTATCGGCGTAACCCATCTGTTTCTTCATCTTGGCGGAATCAGGGTAGAGCTCTGCCGACACTCCATTCTCACGAAGCTTCTTGACAATCATGGCCGCCTGTGTGACTTCCTTGTCACCGAAGTTGACGAACAGTACCTTCACACTCTGTCTCACATCTCCGGGGTAAAGATCAAGCTGATTCAAGACATCATAGATCCTGTCAGCCCCAAATGAGATACCGACACCCGAGAGACCCGGCATACCGAATACTCCTGTAAGATTGTCGTAACGGCCACCACCGGTGATACTTCCTATCTCCACGTCAAGGGCCTTGACCTCCAGGATTGTGCCTGTATAGTAATTAAGACCGCGGGCGAGGGAAACGTCGACTTCCACCTCACATGTGTGTCCGAGAGCGTCAAAGCCATTGACAACGGTTTCAAGCTCCTCGACACCTTTCATCCCTGTCTCGGAACCTGCGAGCAGATTCTTCAGGACCGAAATCTTAGACGGATTGTCTCCGCTCATCTCAAGGAGTGGACGCAAGCGAGTGATCGCTTCCTCCGACAACCCTTTCGAACGGAGTTCCTCATTGACATTATCTATTCCGATCTTGTCAATTTTGTCGATGGCTACCGTGATGTCGATGATTTTGTCTGCCTCACCGATTGTCTCGGCGATACCTGTCAGAATCTTCCGGTTATTGACCTTCACCTTTACCCTGACGTTAAGACGGGAGAATACCATGTCGATCATCGACATCAGCTCAATCTCATTCCAAAGGGAATCACTTCCCACTACATCAGCGTCGCATTGATAGAACTCGCGGTAACGGCCGCGTTGAGGTCTGTCGGCACGCCATACGGGCTGAATCTGATAGCGTTTGAAAGGCATCTGCAACTGACCGCTATACTGCACTACAAAACGTGCGAACGGGACAGTAAGGTCATATCGGAGTCCCTTCTCACAAAGTTTATTGGTCAGCTTCGCAAGATTGCCTGATTTTATATCCTCTTCCGTGACATCCTTCATGAAATCTCCGGAATTGAGGATCTTGAAAAGAAGTTTGTCTCCCTCTTCGCCGTATTTACCCATAAGAGTCGATAGATTCTCCATAGCCGGAGTCTCAATCTGACGGTAGCCGAAAAGACGGAACACACTCTTTATTGTATCAAAAATATAATTTCTGCGGGCCATTTCTGCGGGTGCAAAGTCGCGTGTGCCCTTTGGTATGGATGGTTTCTGTGCCATATTTGAGGTGTCTGCTTTATTAATGCGAAATTACAAAAAATTTCGCCAAACCCAAAATACAAGAGCGCTACCACTCCTGACTCCACTCAGAATTCTGCTGAAATACGGAAATTCAGTTGCCGTCTTGTAAGATAATTGGGCACTGCATACTGAATGTTGTTGACATCAGTAACCCAATAATAACTGCTGACATTCGAGATGTCAAAGAGGTTGAAGAGATCCACACCAAGTGTTATACTCTTGAAATGACGCCAGAAATTGTAGGGCCTAACACCATCAGTCGGCGCGCCTACAACCTGATATGACAGTCCGATATCGACCCTCTTGTAGGCCGGTGCCCGGAAATAACTCTTATCGCGGCTCAGATGAGGTGCCGTCATAGTCAGACCGTCTGAGAAAACACCCCGGAGACTGAATTTCAATTTGGGGAACTTCGGGAAATAGTCCGTGAAGAAAAGACCTAAAGAATAGCGCTGATCCGTGGGAAGAGGCACTTTCTTGCCATGCAGATTCTGCTGCGTCTTCATAAGCGAGAACGTGATCCATGAATCTGAACCCGGCACAAATTGACCGAATAGCTTGAAATCCAGTCCCATCGCATAACCTTTCGCATCATTGACACCTGAATAATCAACCTTCAGGTTGTCATACTCGTAGGATATGAGATTTGCAAGATTCTTATAGTATAATTCTCCCGTGATCTTGAAAGGTCGGTTCATCGCACGGAAAACGTAGTCTGTACCGAGTACTACCTGTATGCTTCGCGGAGACTTTATCTTGTCGTTAAGACGGATGTAGGCATTTCCCAGTTCATCGGTCAGTGCCTCTCGATATTCCTTATAGAACGGGGATTGATAATACCATCCGACAGCCACCCTGTATTTCCAGCTGCTGTTATCAACCGGCGACATAGTGAGATTAACACGGGGAGATACAAGAAACTCCTTATTGAAGCCCCAGTAACTCATTCGGAGGCCGGCATTCAAAGTGAAGAAAAACCTCTTGCTCTCGAGAAAAAGGGCATCTTCCGCATAAAGGGCTACCCGGCTCGAGCCGACATCCTGTCGGGAGGCAAGATTATAAATCAGGTGTACACCCTCCGGTTGAGTAGGCAGAGAATATCCGGCACTGTCGCGCCATTCCCATTCCTTGGTACGGTCTCGGAAATTCTCATGAGAATACTGAAAACCGGCCGAAAGATGATTACCTCCGATTACAGTCGTGCCTTTCAAGGCAGCCGTGATGACAGATGCTTTCAATCTGTTGCGTGAATGTTCCATATATCTGCCCACGCCAAGCTCGCCACCTATACCATCGCTTCCGCCGGTACCTGCCTTATCAAGCCAGTATTCACCGGAAATGTCATAGCTGACAAACTCATTGGTCATGAAACCTGAGAGCAACAACTGGAGAGTAGTCGCCCTGTTCTTTCGCCAACTAAAAGAGAGGGTGCCGAAATAAGTCTCGAACCGGTCCTTCTCCTCTCCATCAAAATAAACCTTGAACTGCTTCACATCTGATGCCGTACCGAACGACGTTTCCCGATCGGCCGGTTTGAAATTGAAGTTGTTTACAGCTATGTTACCGAGGAAATTAATGCTGAACCGATCATTGATCTTACCGGTGAAATTTGTCTGATAGTCGAAATATAGGGGATCATACTCACCTCGTGTTTCAAGTGAAGAGAGAAGGGAATTATTCTTCTTAACACGCAGACCATGCAGCTGCGAAAATTTACCGCTGCTCTGACCGATGGCAAGAGAGCCACCCATGAGGCTAAGTGAGACAGAACCCTCGAATGCTTCCGGCTCACGATAAGTGATGTCAAGAACGGAAGACATCTTATCAGCATATCTTGCAGGGAAGCCACCGGTCGAGAATTTGACTTCGTCGACCATATCCGGATTGATAATACTCAATCCCTCCTGCTGACCGCTACGCACAAGTTGCGGTCGGTAAATCTCGACACCGTTAATGTATACTGAGTTTTCATCATAACTACCCCCACGCACCGAATACTGCGAACTCATCTCATTCGATGAATTCACACCCGCCATAGTGGCAAGCATGGCTTCAACGCTTCCACCAGAGACATCAGGCGAAAGCTTGAAATCATCAGTCTTCATAGACTGCATGCCATTGGAATCCCTATAGCCGGTCACTTCAACCTCTTGTAACACTACATTGTCTGGATAAAGTCTGACATTGAGCGTCACGTCACCTTTCGGATCAATCAACTTGCGGTTTACAGTCTTGAAACCGATGCAGCTGAAGATAACCTCTATGGTATCCTTTGGAGCGACTGTCAAGGAATATTTGCCCTGAAGGTCGGAATTAGTACCTATCGACGTACCTCCGATTCTAATAGTAGCAAATTCGATCGGTTTGTCCTCATTATCCTTCACGAGACCACTGATCTTGACATTCTCGCCAAGAACAACGGAAGAGAAAGAAAAGCAAAGGAAAAGACAAAATAAAACAAAAAATCTCATCATAAAGAAAACGGAAACACCCCCGACATATTATAGAACTTACCTTCCTATTCTCCTCATTACATACAATGAAAGGGGATCCTGAAGAATCCCGATAAATCAATCTGAATCTCGATTAATCGAGATTAATCGAGATTCATCAGGAATCCTCGGGAATCCTCGGAAATCATCAGGAATCATCTTGATTAATCAAGATTAATCTCGATAAATCCTGATCAATCGGGGAAAATCCCGAAAAGACCCTGGCCGAAGGCAGAAGCCGAAGGCCGAAGGCAAGAAGCCGATGGCAAGAAGCCGAAGGCTGGGAGGCCGAAGGCAAGAGGCCGAAGGCGTGGAGGCAGATGGCGTGGAGGCAGATAAATCGAGTAGGAGGTAAACACTAATTGT
>CAZMHE010000120.1:0-1630 GCA_964566015.1 uncultured Sangeribacter sp.
TGGCCTCTGAGGTTGCGATGAAGATGGCTGTGCAGGCTCAGGACAATCCGCGGCGTACCAACTTCGCCACAATCCGTTGCGGCTATCACGGCGACACCTGGAATGCCATGTCGGTGTGCGACCCGGTCACCGGTATGCACGGAGCCTTCGGCCCCGCGTTGCCTATCAGGTATTTTGCCGATGCTCCGGCCTGTCGTTTCGATGATGAATGGGATCCCGCCGATTTCGGGCCGATGCAGAAGATAATCGATGAACATGCCGATGCACTCGCCGCCGTGATACTCGAGCCGGTCGTACAGGGTGCCGGTGGTATGCGTTTCTATCATCCGCAGTATCTCCGTGAACTGCGTCGCGCCTGTGATGAGAAAGGTATACTTCTCATCTTCGATGAGATAGCCACCGGTTTCGGACGCACCGGCAAACTCTTCGCATGGGAACATGCGGGAGTCGAACCGGACATCATGCTTATCGGCAAGGCCATCACGGGGGGATACATGACCTTTGCGGCGGTCGCCACATCGGAGAAAGTTGCCGACATGATATCCTCGAGTAGTGCGCAGTGCATGATGCACGGCCCCACGTTCATGGGTAATCCGCTTGCCTGTGCCGTGGCGTTGGCATCGACGAAACTGTTGCTCGCCTCGCCCTGGCAGAAGCGCATCAAGGAGATCGAGGCACTGATGAAAGAGCACCTTGCTCCGGCGAGGGATTTTCCCAATGTGAGGGATGTGCGTGTGTTGGGAGGAATAGGGGTTGTCGAGGTCGACAGACCGGTCGACTGTGGAGAATTTCAGAAACGCTGTGTCAAGGAAGGGGTATGGATCCGCCCATTTGGCCGTAACTGCTACATCATGCCCCCCTACCTCGCCGTCACCGACGCCCAGGTCATCCACCTCTCCCGCTCCCTCCTCCACCTCGTCTCCCACCTCCCCCGCTAAAAGGAGGCGGTGGAGAAGATGCCGGCACGGGGGTGGTTGGCGGGGAGGTTTGGGGTCAGTTCGGGATTCCTTTCCGGTTGCCAGGTGCGGACGTGGATGAGGGGTTTGTCGATGTCGTTGAAATCAACGAACAGAAACAGATAACCCTGGTCACCATACGTCTGCGAGACATAATCCTGCTTCAGCTGTATGCCATACGTCTCGCCGCCGATACCTGACCGCTCGACATCAGTATCCGAGAAACGCAGGTTGATATATTCCTGACTGTTGAAACAGCGACGCAACTGCTCCATGTACTCTTTCTTGCTCTTCTGGGCATACGTGATATGCTGCTTCTGCGAGAATCCGACTCCGCTGTCTCCCTTCGAAGCCTTCTCCAACCGCTTGGTGACATGCCCCACTATGATGACGGCATCATCATCGAAGATACTCTCGATGTAATCAAGCTCGCGGAGGGCAAAGGCCGTGCGGTAGTTCTCGAGGAAGTTGACAAGCACCATCTTCCTGTCGTCGGTCCACGCAGCCCCCTGCTTCCCGAAGATGTCTTTCCTCGCGATGCTGCCGAGTCCGAACCCGAGACTCTCAACCTTCCCCTCCTTGTTGAAGGTGAAGGTGACATCCTCCGTGAAGGTGCGCCGGTCCTTGAACGTGAACGACATCGGTACCGAACGGCACTGCACCTCCTCGCGGAA
>CAZMHE010000120.1:1730-7500 GCA_964566015.1 uncultured Sangeribacter sp.
ACCTTCAACCCTTTCTGACCCTCGTTGAGAATTATCTGGTTGGCCACCAGTCCCGCTCCCTTGAAAGTCTCGAGCATCGGCCTCATCTCCGCGTTGGCATGGTTCTCGTTCTTGAAGAGATACTCCACGTAAAGCTTCAGCGGAGTGCGTGGCGTATTGGGGGGAAGTTCGAGGAGCGCCATACCGTCGCGAGCCGTGATAAGGGGCGAGTAACCGGCCGGGGTACCATACTTGAACGTGCAGGTCGTGACCGGTTTACCGGCATACTTCACCGTCAGCTCAACCTGCTCCCCGCCATTGTCAGGGTCAGTATCATCCTTCTTCACGGAGGCGATACCGAACGAAACCTTGTTGATGATGTCCTTCATGGCGTCAGGTATCCAGTAGGCAAGCACCCTCTCCTCGCCGTCGATATTCTCCGTCACCTCCGACGGGACCGGCAGACTCTGGAGAAGGACATAAGCGCGGTAGAGGTGACGCAGGGCATCATCGACCTTCCCGTTGTCGCGGGCACGGATCCCGGAGCGGGCGAGGTCGGCTACATTCTTGCGACGCCGCTCATGCATCTTGCGGATATTCTCCACTGGCATATAGACGAAGCGTGTGAACTCCGGGCCGTCGGAAAGCGACAGCGTCTGCACACCCTCCAATGATGCGGGAGTGGTGTAGCTGTCAACGACCGACTTGAATTGCTCGGAGGAGAGATCCGTTCCGTCGGCGGCAGTCCCTCCGGTCAGCTCAGAGTGAGTATGACCGTAAACGGTTATCGAGATCTTGCGAACCATGTCATGGAGGGCGGCGGTGTATGCCTCCTCCGGGTCGCCGGCATGACCCTCCCCGTATACATATATATCAGGAAGCGTGCGGATTGCCTCGGCTTTCTTCTGCTCAGGCGTCTCCTTAGGAGCCGCACACACAATCGGCGAAATCAGCGCAACAATCGAAAGAATTATGTATCTGTACATTGAAAAGGTTATGAGGTTATAAGGTTATGAGGTTAGAGGTTAGGTTTAGGTTTAGAGGTTTAGGTTATAGGCATCAGGCTTTCAGTTAAGGCATACAATTGGCGAAGCCATAACCTCATAACCTTATAACCTTATAACCTTTCGGTTTCGCTGGGCGAAACCGAAATTAAGGTGTCTGCAGATCCCCTTCCGTGGGTCGTTGTCCGGCGGTGGTGAAGGGTACGGTTGCGGTGCCATACTTCACCTTGCCATCCGCGTAAACCACATATCCACGTGCGATATACTTCGTGGCGGCATCAAGGTTTGTGAGCGCAACACTTATCACTCCCTCCTTCGGGTCGGCCACGGTCGAGGATGTCTTTATCCAGTCTGCTGAATCCTCCCTGCGCCATTCGAGACCGGCATCGGTAATATCATAGAAGGGGGAATAATAGTTGAACTCTATCGTGGCGGCGGTCTGTGTATAACCGTCTACAATCCAGGGAACACTCACTGCCGGTTCACGGCCACCGAACTGTATCACGGAAAGAATCGCAATCCCGACACCGACAGAGGAGGGTGTGATGTCAACGACTCCTCCGAAGCGGGTTGTCTGCGGCACAATCTTGACTGACCCGGTGCGGTTGGCGTTGGTGGTGTTGGCGTCAACCGTGAGGGTTACGGTCTGCTCCGACAGGGAAGCCATCCCCGAAGTCCGGTCGGCTTTCACCCACGAGGGCAACTCTAAAGTCCAGTCGAATGTTGAGTCTATCTTCAGTGTGCGTGTCTCTCCCGCTTCCGAGATTATCCCCAACCCGTCCGATGGACTGACAGTGAAGCCGAATGTGAAGGCTCTCTGCACGATGCTTACCGACACCTGCTGATACTGGGCGTCGCGGGGCTTGAAGTAGATCTGGGCATTCCTCTCCCCGGTGGTGTTGTTCGGAAGAATTGTGGCCACGGTCTCCACACGCGACTCACTCTTATCTCCCGTAGTCCTCGAGAATGTTATCCAGTCAGGTGCCTGCTGAATATCCCAGTCGGAGAGCGAGAGGATTCCGAAATTGATTGTGCCACCCTCTGCGGCAACCACCTGACTCTCCGATGGAGAGACGTCGAAGGTGTAGTCTGATCCCAACTGGGAGATGTCTACTGAATATGTGGCTACCTCACTCCTCAGGATGAGCATGGCGGTGCGTCGCGCCGCCGTGCGGTTTGGAGCGAGAGACAGACTGAACCGGGCGTTCTCATTGCCCGTGAAACTTCCGTCTTCCCCCTCTGTCATACCGGTGAGCGGAGTGATGGTGATGAAGCGTGTGTCACCCTCCGACTGATAGTTGACGGTCAGTGTCCACGCCACATTGGATACAATCTCGAATTCCTGAGAGGAAGTGGCGTCTGCCGGAAAACTCTCGAGTGCATTCGGACTGAGACGAACGTTACTCATCTCCTGGGTGATGTCGATCTGGCGGCTGCCGGTCGTCTCCTTGACTCCGGAGGCATCCACCTTGTAGACGATCACCTTCGCATACCTCACGGCATCCATGTTGTCCCTGACGGTAATCCTGAAGGATCCGTCTTTAGAACCGCTCGTGAGGTCCACGTCACACCAGCCACCTTCGTCGGTGACCTCCACCGCCCAGCGGGTGTTGCTGAGCACCTTCACCTCGGTTGTGGAACGTGCCGCACCGAGGTTGAGACGCTCGTTGGCGTAGTCGGGACTCTCCACCTGAAGTTCAAGTGAACGAACCGATTCCTGAGGCATGTAGACGGCGTCATAATTGTCGGAACAGGACATCAACGCCCCGCACGCCGCTACGGCCGTATATAATATTGATCTTATTCTCATTGAGAGCTTATTCGTTTAAAGTGATACTGTCAGGCCGACGGTGGCGCGGAATCCTCCACGCGTCAGTCCACCCTGATTGAAAACCTCAAGCACGTCACCCTTCTCTCCCATCGGCAAAGCATACTCCGGCGTCACGAAGATACCCAAATGCGGCACAGGATGGAAGGAGAAGCGGGCAGCAATCGGTATGCAGGTCTGCGTGAATCCGTTGCCGGGATAACCCTTGTCCTTGGCTATCAGTTTCTGGATAAGGAAACCTACCTGCGGAGTAAGTCCGAAACGCTGGGCAAACCGCAACTGATAGCCGAGGCGTACTGCCATCTCGTCCATGCGGTAGTCATAGGCACCGAGTATGAGGCTCTCCTCACGGTCATACCATGTCACCTCCTTGCTCCTCCCCAGACCGAGTGTGTAACTTGCCTCGAGGTTGACGTTGGCGAGGTAACCGCCGATGGTGAAGGTGACGCCTGTCCTGCCGCCGGCCATGAAACCGGCACCGGCATACCCTGTTGTCTTCTTCACATACTGGATCCTCTTCATGCGTACGGTGTCACGCACGGTCTCACCCTGACCGATGCGGTAGCGTCGCGTCTGCGGATAATAACCTCGCTTGCTGAACTCCAGCTCATACCTTGCGACGGGGAGCTGCATCGTCGGAAGGAGGTTGAGCACCGTGTCGGCCTGCATCACGGTGACGCCGTGCTCCGGTTCGGTGACTATGGCAAGGTAACCGAGGTGTGGCACCGGCGCGGTGGCTTTGACGCTCTTTGTCTTACCGGGCTCCACGGAGAAGACCGTGGTCTGGTCCTCATGGTCGGGAAGCTTGGTGGTGATCACGTATGACCCTGCGCGGAGATGCTTGTGGAGTTCACCGACACCCTCGCGCCGGTCCTGGAACCATAACTCCGCACCGTTGTCGACGGTGATGTTGACGTCGCCATATTTCAGGTTCTCATCCTCCATCGGGAGATCGAACGATGTAGCTCCGTCGCGTGTCAGGGTGATGATATCCTCGAACAGCAGCGAACCTAACTCGGCCCTGACAAGATGCGAGCCGAGGGGCATATGTATATTGACGGGCGACTTACCCTGCTCCTCGCCGTCGACGGTGATCTTCGCATCCTGAGCGGATGCTATCAGCGTCACGGGGCGTCCCTCGACGTTGAGGCTGATGCTGTAGGTCTTACCCGATTCCGCCTCCATCCCCTCTAGCCAGAAGGTGACGGGACTGTACTTCGGATGGGTGACGGTAACCTTCTGCGTGCGTTCCGGCACGTAGAGCCACACCTCACCCGGGCCGGCCTGCCTGCGGCCGATCACCTGGAAGAGACCTAAGTCAAACCCCAACACATCGTTCGGGAAGGGGGTGTAGATCTTGATCAGGGCGGCGCGCCTGCCGCTGTTCTCGTCGATCATCTCGGTGTCATGGAGCCGCGCCGTCATCTCGGTGGTCTCCTTGAAATCACGCGTCTCGAGCTTCTGGGCCGGGAGAATCCCCGAGCCCAAAAGCATCATCAACGCGCAAGTCAATACCTTGGAAATTTTCATTTTATCTTACCATTATCTTTGTCCTGCCTACTATATAGATTCCCGGCGCGAGGTCGTGGACGCGACATTCCACACCGCTCTCCACTTTCGCTATACTGACGAGCTGTCCCATTGTGTCGAATATCCGCAATCTCTGGCTGATGCCGGAGAGGATGCAGATGTCATGGTTCTCACACCATATCCTCGTGCCCAACTCACCCATGACGGTCTCCAGATCGGAGGTATCGAAGATTGGCATCCTCGCGGTGGCCGATTCGTAGTCGAGGTAACACTCGAAGGGTTTCACGTCGCGCAGGTTGCTTACGAAGACGCTGCCGGGGAGATTGCCCCCGTCCTGTTCGTCGTTGACAATCCACCGTGTATCGGCACCTGGCAGATGCTCGTAGTCAGGCACCATATATGAACCGTTGCGGAAGGGGAACACGCCGGTCAACTCATCCGGCTCGGGTGTCACCCCGACAGTCGCGTTGGTTGCCGAGAAGGTTACGTCGCCGCGGATGTTGAAGCTCTCGATATAGTCGGGGTTGTTCGGCATCGCGAGGAGATACGGCCTGTAAGCCATAATCCTTGCTTCGCGTGTCCACCCTGACGGCACCGGTCCGTAGAGCCAGAAGGGGCGGTTGTCGTCACCCGAAGCCGCGAAAGGCACTATCTCACTCTGTGCATCCTTTATCGTCTCCACATCGAAGGGGAGCGTAAGCGTCTCCCAGCCGCCGCAGTCGCCGATCGGAGTCACCTTCGGGAAGCTGCGCGTGTAACTGATCGTACCCGCCGTGAACTCTCTCGGCGCGTTGAAGGGCATCCCGTCAGTCAGGACTATATCCCCGGCCCGTTCGTTGGTGATGATGTTGCGTACTATCCCGCCGAGATCTGAATCCGCCTGCGCTTCCCCATTTAGATAAAGGAGGAGGTTCGGGTTCTCCACATCCGCGAAGAGGCGGGAATCTGCCTTGATGTCGCTGCAGTTCCAGATTACAGCCGAAAGCTGGCGGTCATTTTTGAAGATCCTGTCACCGACCTCGGCAATATCCCGGGGCATCGATACGCTGACAAGGTTCTCCATACTGCTGAAGGCTCCGTCTGGTATCCCGGCGACATTCACATTCTCTATGTCGAGGTGTCGCAACTGACTCATGCCGCGAAGCAGCGTGTAGTCATCCGGTCCTAAAAGACCCTCCACACGGTAGCGTGTCAGCGAGTCAAGGAAACCGGCCTCCGTCCAACCGAAGGCATCACTCAGGACACCCGTCTCGGAAGTCTCGGCACGTGTCTCATCGCCGTATGCTGTCAGTTCGAGTTCAGCCACGTCGGAGTTCATAAAGGCATCCTTGATGACAACCGCCCTGACTTTCCGCAGACCCCCTGCATCGAAGGCTCCGGAATATGTCGCGCCGCCGACAGGATTTGTGCCGTCAAGAGAGTAGCGGAT
>CAZMHE010000121.1:0-7355 GCA_964566015.1 uncultured Sangeribacter sp.
AATATGTGAAGGGAATCGACTTCACCGAGCCTTTCCCCCGCATGACATGGAACGATGCCATGCGCCTCTACGGAAGCGACAAACCCGATCTCCGTTTCGGAATGCAGTTCGTGGAACTGACAGACCTTGTCAAGGGGAAAGGATTCTCCGTTGTAGACGACGCTGAATTGACAGTAGGTATCAATGCCAAGGGTTGCGCATCATATACACGCAAACAGATCGATGAACTGACAGAATTCGTGAAGCGTCCGCAGGTCGGTGCAAAGGGTCTGATGTGGGTTAAAGTAGAAGGCGACGGCTCTTTCAAGAGCTCTATCGGCAAATTCTTCTCAGCGGAAGACCTCTCGGCTATCGCAGCCAAGATGGAAGCCGAACCGGGCGACCTTCTCCTTATCATGAGCGGTGAAGCCATGAAGACACGCAAACAGCTCTGCGAGCTCCGTCTCGAGATGGGCAACCGTCTCGGTCTGCGCGACAGGAATGTCTTCGCTCCCCTCTGGGTTATCGACTTCCCCCTCTTCGAATGGGACGACGAGACACAGCGTTATTACGCGATGCACCATCCTTTCACATCTCCCAATCCCGAAGATATCGATAAACTCCGCACTGATACAGGAAACGTCCGCGCTACAGCCTATGACATCGTTGTCAACGGCACGGAACTCGGTGGCGGATCAATCCGTATCCATGAACCGGGTCTCCAGAACGAGATGTTCGAGCTCCTCGGATTCACTCCGGAGAAAGCCAAGGAGCAGTTTGGCTTCCTGATGAACGCTTTCAAATATGGAGCACCTCCTCACGGTGGTCTCGCACTCGGCTTCGACCGTTTCGTGTCTATCCTTGCGGGTCTTGACACAATCCGCGACGTCATCGCCTTCCCGAAAAACAATTCCGGCCGCGATGTAATGAACGAGAGCCCCTCTCCCATCGATCAGGCGCAGCTTGATGAGCTTCAGCTCTCGCTCAACCCCACCAAAGACTGAGAACAGAAAAGAGAGAGAATCCCCTCCGGGGGATACTCTCCAATCATTTCAAACAGGAAAAAATGTATAAAGTCAAAGACATCGCAAAGGCTATTGAGGATTTCGCCCCGAAAAAACTCCAGGAAAGCTATGACAACGCCGGCCTGCAGGTCGGTGATCCTGAAATGGAGGTCAAGGCCGCTTTGCTTTGCCTTGACGTCACCGAGGAGATTGTCGATGAGGCTCTCGATCGCCGCTGCAATCTTATCGTCACCCACCACCCCCTCATTTTCAAGGGCCTCAAGGAGGTGACGGGACGCACAGCCGTGGAACGAATCGTCATCCGTGCAATCCGCGAGAATCTGGCTATCTATTCCGCCCATACGAATCTCGATTCCGCATGGGAGGGTGTCAGCCATGAGATAGCGCATATCCTCGGACTTGGGAATATCCATGTGCTCGAACCAAAGGACAACAACCCGGAGACAGGACTTGGTGTGATCGGAGAAATCTCACCGACACCTAAACTTGAATTTCTCCGTAAGGTCAAGGATTCCTTCAAGGTGAAATCACTCCGCTATTCCGGCCAGAGTCCTCAGCTTGTGGTCAGGAAAGTGGCCGTATGCGGGGGAGCAGGAGCTTCACTCATACGTGAGGCTATCTCGGCAGGGGCCGACGTCATAGTCACGGGAGACGTGAAATATCACGATTTCACCACATACGGACTCGACATCCTGATCGCCGACATAGGGCACTACGAATCCGAATTATGCACACGCCAGATTTTTTCGCGCATAATCAGGGAGAAATTCCCCGAATTCCCGACATACTTTGCCGAAACGGAGAAAAACCCGGTGAAAATCCTGTAAGATTATAATAGAACTTCGAAATATCCATTCAGCTATACATAATTCTATGGCAACTGACAAAAAAAACGAAAAGGAACGCAGCGTGGAGGAACGTCTCCAGAACCTTTACCAGCTCCAGACCTATCTTTCCGAGATTGACCGCATCAAGATTCTTCGCGGTGAACTTCCGAATGAGGTGAAGGATCTTGAAGATGAGATCATCCGATATCAGACACGTATCCAGAAATTCAAGGACGAAATCGAGGATCTCCGTGCTTTCATCGCACAGAAGAAAGGGGAGATCGAAGACCGCAAAGTAAAGATCGCCAAGTATGAGGAGCAGATCAACAACGTCCGTAATAACCGTGAATTTGCCTTCCTCGAGAAGGAGAAGGAATTCGAAGGGCTCGAGATAGAGCTTGCCGAGAAGAATATCCGTGAGGCAACAGCCAAGATGGAGCAGAAGACTCAGGAAATCTCTCACTCCGAAGAGGAGCTTGCCGACAATGAGCACATCCTCGCAGAGAAGAAACGTGAACTCGAGGAGATTGTCTCCGAGACGCGCCTTCAGGAGGAGGAGATCCGCGGAAAGGCAAAGGATCTCGAGCAGAAGATTGATGAATATACCCTCAACGCCTTCAAGCGTATCCGCCGCAATGCAAGAAACGGTCTCGGCATCGTCACCGTGCAGCGTAGCGCATGTGGAGGTTGCTTCAACCGCATACCCCCTCAGCGTCAGCTCGAGATCAAGATGCACAAGAAGGTGATTGTCTGCGAATATTGTGGACGCATCATGGTTGACGGAGCTCTTGTCGGTCAGGACCAGCCTGAAGCAGCAGCTCCGGCAAAGCCGAAGCGCAAACTCAAATCAGCAGCCAACTGATAATAAATCAGATTATAATACAAAAGAGACAGCATCCACGGGTGCTGTCTCTTTTGTATCATAGACCTGTTATCATCTGATTCCGAGAAAACGGTGAGTCTGTAGGGAAAGCGTCCAGCGGGGGTCTTCGAGCACCCTCGATATGGTTCTTTCAAGATTACGGCTACACTCCTCGGCATCATCGCGGAAGCAAGGTTGAAGGAACATCCTTGTTTCAGGTGAGACACAGCCAATCCTGAAATATTCATCGAGCGGTTGACCGATATCGACTACCTTCAATTCATCAGCCCTTTCCACGAGCACCTCATACTCTCCGGCTCCCGCCATCCCTGACTTCGGGGAGACCGTCACCCAATCAATCTCTGCGGGTATAGGAAGCGATCCGTTAGTCTCTATTGCCACCCTCTTTCCGGTAGATTTTTTCAGTAAATCTACAAATTCGGAATCAATCCATAATGCCGGTTCGCCACCGGTTAGCACTATCCACTGAGCGGGATAACGGTTGATCTCTTTCACTATCTCCTCGTCGCTCATTTCCGTGCCGTTCTCATGGAGAGTATCGCAGAAGAAGCAACGCTTGTTGCAACCGGAAAAACGCACAAACACCGAAGGGCACCCTGTATGGGCACCCTCCCCCTGAAGAGAATAGAATATCTCGTTAATCTTTCTCATAGGCAGCTGTATTACCCTCACTCTCCTGCACCTCACATCGCCAGCAATTCGGGACATTATCCACTATCCAGCGGGCAAGGTTCTCGGCGGTTGGATTAAAATCAAGCACCTCGTTCAGGTTCTTGTGATCGAGACGCTCCTTCACCAAATTCTTGATAAGGGAGAAATCCACTACCATCCCGTCCGCATTCAATTCCTTGGATCTGCACTCCACGGTCACGATCCAATTGTGGCCATGCAGATTCTCGCATTTGCTTCGGTAGGAAAGTTCAAGCCGGTGTGCGGCACTTATTTCGAATCGTTTCTTAACGTAATACACTGTCGATAATAATTTGATATTTTTAAAGTCCCCGGGGATTTACCATTGGGTCAACCCCGTCAGGCTTCATATTCAGTGGGATCATCTATACCCGCCTCAGACATAGCCTCACGCCTCTCCACACATGTGCCGCAGCGTCCGCAATGCTTCTCTCCACCTTTGTAACAAGAATACGTCAGGGAGTAATCCACACCGAGTTCCTTGCCGAGGCGAGCAATGTCAGTCTTTGTGATGTCGGTGAAATCCGCCTCAATTGTGATCCCCTCGTAGGTCCCCTCCTTCATGGCCTCACTCATGGCTTTCACAAAGCCGGGGCGGCAATCGGGATATATCGCGTGGTCACCACCGTGATTAGCCATCATGACATGGAGCAAACCCCTTGATTCAGCAAGTCCGCAGGCTACCGAAAGCATGATACCGTTGCGGAATGGCACCACTGTCGACTTCATGTTCTCATCGGCATAATGCCCCTCGGGAATACTGTCGGCACCTTCGAGCAACGAACTTTTGAAATACTTTCCCATGAACGAAAGAGGAATCACCAGATGCTCCACACCGACTATCTCACACTGTCTGCGCGCGCACTCTATCTCGCGTGCATTGTGGTTTGAGCCGTAATCGAAGCTTACCGCTAAGGCTATCCTGTCTTTGCGGTAATGAAGAAGCGTGGTGCTGTCCATACCGCCGGAAAGGATAAGGACACAATCCTTCTCTCCAGCAGCCTGAGTGGAGGCTTGATTCATATCTTTTTCTGTTTGCATCATATCAGCGGATTTGAGAGGGTGTCGTGAGTCGGTCGAAAGCAGCCTCCCTACGGCGACGGCACAGCTCCTGATGTTCGGAATCACCCATGTTGGCGAAAGGATATATAGATATTCCTCCACGCGGCATGAAAAGACCCTTCACCTCAATGTATCGAGGATCCATAAGTTTCCAGAGGTCCTTGAGGATAATGTTGACGCAATCCTCATGGAAATCACCGTGGTTGCGGAAACTGAAGAGATAAAGTTTCAGGCTCTTGCTCTCCACCATCCTTTCCCGGGGGATATAGGAAATATAGATATGTCCAAAGTCCGGCTGACCGGTTTTCGGACAAAGTGTAGTGAATTCGGGACAATCGAAGGTTACAACATATTCATTTTCCGGATGCTTGTTCTCGAAAGTCTCGAGCAATTCGGGAGCATAGTCGGCAGGGTATTTCACCCCCTGGTTTCCCAGAAGAGTCACCCCGGCAAGTTCATCTGTATTTCTCATAATGATCGTTCAGGTTGAAATGAAAAAGGATTCAGCACTCCTCCACGCCTTCACTCTCGAGCAGACCGATCTCACGGTCAAGTTCCTGACGTCGGCTGCGGAGCTCACGAAGTCTGCGCCCCTTGCGTATGGTGTCGAAATTCTCGAGTTCATATCTCAGTTGCGTCACAGCTTCGGAGAGGCGTTCGGCATCGCGGGGTGACAGTTCCTCCATCGACTGCAACGCCTTGGAGGCGTTGCGTACTCCCTCGATTATGGAGGCGACACTCCCCTGAGCTGACTGTCTGTTAGTGGCGCCTGCGGCTAATTCCTGTCGGCGTTTCCAGCTCATGATAGCCGCATACTGCCTTGCCACATCCTTCTCCTCGAAGGCACGGCGGTCAACTTCATCGCGTCCTGCAAGGTAGGCGTCGCGATACAATGCTATTGTGTCTGTCTTTTTCATCTATTTTCAGTTTTCTCGTCATTCAATAGCCCGACAATCGTCGCGCTCGTCGCTGCAATCCGCTCCATCTCCCCTTTCAGGTTGCCCTGAGCCTTAAGGCCGAAAAGATAAACCGGCAGACCGATTATCGGTATCCATTTCCCAACGATACGCATGACCCTGTTTGTGCCGGGATGATATACCCACAGGTTTCGCACCACAGGATAATCCATCAGTTTATTGACGGCGAGCGGATTGCGGCAATCGGTCATATACTCCACATCACCCTCGAGATCCGTGGAGATTTTCTCGATCTCCCCGGAGTCATAACCCTTGTTCCAATAGACTGCATAACTCTGACGCCCCTTATAGCGTTCGATAAAATCGAGTGCAGATTCCCGGAGCGAAGTGAGGCGTTCCTTAGCCTCCTGCGGATCAATATCGTTGATTATTATCTCTTTATAATTTACCTTTCTTTCCCTGCGGAGACCAAACAGTTTCCGGAAGAACGCCTTGTAACGGTCTCCGTCGAATACAGCGGAGTCGTTCATGGCCTTGTATGTGACGTATATTCCTAATGGGGCAAGCACAAACGTAGAGAGCCAGATTCCGGCCCATACAGCCCAGTGTCCGTCTCGGGCAAGCTTATATCCTGTGTTGTCAATGATATAATAGACAAGAAACAACAGCACCGAGATAACGAGCGGCGTTCCGAGTCCCCCCTTCCTTATGATGGCACCGAGAGGAGCACCGATAAAGAAGAACACCAGACACGCAACTGAGAGTGTGAACTTCTTCCACAACTCTATCTCATGACGTCTCATGATTCGCTTGTCATCGGCCATGCTCAGGGAGCGGAACTGGATGTCGCTCATCTGCTGGCGCGAGATTGACAAAGCCTGAGAGAAGACAGCCTCACGCGAACCTGCATTAAGCTTTGATATAAGTGTGTCGATCAGCAACGGGGTTGCCGGCGAGAGGGTATCCTTCATCGCTTTTCTCTCCTCAACAGGTGTATTAAGACGGGCGATTCGGTCTGACGTATTGAGCGACTGAAACGCAGTGCGCTGCAGGTCATGACCGTAGACCGCTCCTACGGAATCTATCCGCTGACCGATTGAGTCAATCGTGTGGCGTAATTCACCCATATTTTTCCCGACAAACTGATTGCGCATACCACCCTCGTCGAGGCGGTTGAAGTTTGCGTCAAACTGGATGAGCACCTCCTTTTCAGCAAATTCCTCCCTGCGGAATGGCACATTGCGGTCATAACTGCGTTGTTCCCTCAGGTTCTCAAACTGCTGCCCTTTATAGAGGTGGAGGTATAGATAGCGCATATCGGGTGTGAATGCCAATTGTCCGGAATCCGCGAGTAGGATTGTGGAATTGTCACCCCCGTGGCTGACGTCGTAGATCATCACCTCATGAAGCATACCGGTTTCCCTGTTCTTATCCTTGACAAACAGATTGTAACCGGGAATCTGATCATAGAAGACTCCTTCGGGAATTTCAAGCTCCGGTGATTTCTGACGCATCGAAAAGAGAAGCGTCCACATCTTCACCTGAGCCTGCGGGAGAATATCGTTCTGAAAGAAGAAAGCACCTACCGAGATACCTGAAATCAGCACAATCAGCGGACTCATGGCTTTGACGAGCGACACTCCGGAGGCTTTCATGGCGGTGAGCTCGAATTTCTCGCCGAAATTGCCGAAGGTCATAAGGCTGGCCAGAAGTATCGCGAGAGGGAGAGCCATCGGTACGAGGCTGACGGCCGCATAGAAGAAAAGTTCGGCAATTAGAGAGAAAGACAGACCCTTACCGACAAGATCGTCGATATATTTCCAAAGGAACTGCATCAACACGATGAAGAGCACGATGAAGAAAGTCATCGCGAACAGAGGAAGGAAACTCTGTAGAATAAAGAGATATAATCGTTTTATGATGCGCATTGTCTCCTTAAGACAAGATTTTCAGACCCCAAAATTACAAAAAA
>CAZMHE010000122.1:0-7311 GCA_964566015.1 uncultured Sangeribacter sp.
CGACCTACGGAACCACAATCCGTCGCTCTAACCAACTGAGCTACATTCACCATATGCTTTCCTCGGAGGATTCCACTAAAGGCTTCGCAAGGTTTCCTCCCGAAAAGCGATGCAAAATTAGGCATTATTTCTTTACGCTCCAAATTTTCCGGTTAAAAAATTTGAATTTTATTTAAGCAAATTTTTATCCCAGCTTCTAACTACTTTTCCTTCAACCTTATCCGTAATATCCCTCCTCGCAATTCGGCAATCCCTCCCGGGAGCTCCCATTTCCTGACATCAGGCTTATCGGCACGCATGGCAGCCACAATCTCTCCGGGTGTAGTGTTGCGTGGCGACAGGGGAGCAATGAATCTCCTTATAAGGAGTTCCGGAGCCGGAAAACCAAGTACGACTCCCCTGCTTAACCCCTCCCCCTCCGGCGGAAGCGCTCTCCTTACGGAATCCTCTACGAGATCATTTTCCGCAGATAGCAGTCCGATGGTTCTTGTCAAGGCCTTGTCAAGACCTTCCCAGCGGGTACGTAGCAACGGAATGATCTCATTGCGGAGGAAATTTCGACGGAAGTCGGACTCAAGGTTTGAGGAGTCGGTGACATAACTGAGTCCCTTCTCTTCAAGATAACCTAATATCTCCTTCCGGGAGACGCACAGCAAAGGACGCAATATCCTCCCCGTATCCTCCCGCATTCCACGCAGACCGGATGTGCCCGAGCCTCGCAACAGATTAAGGAAAAGTGTCTCGATATTATCATCAGCATTATGGCCTGTTGCGAGGCGGTCAGCTTTGTGCTTGGCTAACATCTCGTCAAACCACCCGTAGCGCAGTTCTCGACATGCCATCTCAAGCGACACACCTTTGTGTGCGGTCATATACCCTATGGTGTCGAAATCCTTTACTTCGAGGGTCACTCCAAGACGTCTGCAAAGTTCCCTGACCTCACGGCAATCCCTGTCACTCTCCTCGCCACGGAGATGAAAGTTGCAGTGAAGAGCTATTACTTCTACACCTGTGGAGGCAAGAAGAGACGAAAGAAGAGCCACACTGTCGGCACCGCCACTAACGGCAGCTGCAATGCGCCTCACGCCGCTTCTATGCAATGTCTCAGCCACTTCCCTCTCAAGCCGGTTTATATAACCCTCTCTTGCCATCTCGTAGAAATTTTGATTGTCGGATTGTTTGCACCGCAAATTTACAAAAAAGTTAGAGAACCGATAAACAATTTCCCCACGAGGGTTGTTATAGTTTTGTAAAATAAGGAAAGCATAACCCTGCCAAAAGGAGTTGCTATACTTATCGGAAATGTAAAACCTAATATAAAAATCATTTATAACTATGGCTAAAGAATGGATCTGCACAGTGTGCGGATATGTTGCTGAAGGAGAAGAGGCACCCGCAAAGTGCCCCCAGTGTGGTGCACCCGCTTCAAAATTCAAAGAACTTGATCAGAAAGAACTTCTCACCTTCGTGACCGAACATGAGATCGGCGTTGCTAAAGACACTGATGATGAGATGAAGAAAGACCTCAACAACCACTTCCTCGGTGAATGTACTGAGGTTGGTATGTATCTCGCCATGTCACGTCAGGCTGACCGTGAGGGTTATCCCGAAGTTGCTGATGCTTTTAAGCGCTATGCTTGGGAGGAGGCTGAACATGCCGCCAAGTTCGCTGAGCTCCTCGGCGATATGGTTTGGGACACCAAGACCAACCTTGAGAAGCGTATGCACGCTGAGGCCGGTGCCAATGCCGACAAGATGCGTATCGCCAAGAACGCAAAGGCTCTGAACCTCGACGCTATCCACGACACAGTTCATGAGATGGCTAAGGATGAGGCTCGCCACGGACGTGGTTTCGCCGGTCTTTACGAGCGCTACTTCGGTAAGAAGTAATTAAGAATCCCGACAGACAATATAAAAAAACTCTCCGGATCAGTTGATCCGGAGAGTTTTTTATTATCCACATTACAGACTGATATTGATCTGCAAGGGTGCAATCTCAATCCAGGGTGCCTGTGGCATCCAGTTGACGCTGACAACATTGTTGGCTCCGTAACGATTAGTATAAGGATAGAGATAGCGGGTGTAGATCTTATGCCCCTTACGATAGCGCACAACAAAAGTAGTCTCATTCACGCGCCAAACATTAATATCCTTTCCACCTCGTGTGGCATGCCTGACCATATCCCGAAGCCTTGGAGGTAGTAGAGGAACAGGCTTTGCGTGATGCACCGGTCTGGGACCTAACATTGGCCTCAGAGCCTGATGCCGGCGATCCCAATTCTTTTTATTATCTTTTCTTTTATCTTTTTTCTTATCCTTTTTATCCGTCTTTTTATCATGACGCTGCTCATAGCTATGTTGGCCTCTATGATTATTTCCGTTGAAGGCTGATACATCAACTGACCCCGCACTCAGCAGGAAGGATAGAAGGAGTAGATAAACTTTCGGTCTCATAAGCATTTTGTTTTTAAGTGTTGTCTTGTAATAATGACGCGTCAGCCCGGCAAAAGTTTAGGAGAAAAAAATAATTTTTTTCGTTTTAAACCATTGGTGTTTAAAGAGGGTCATTTAATAGAATGTGTTTTTCTGATTCTACGGAAAGCATATGTGAATCCTCAACCGAATGTATCAACTAAACCAATAAAAACAACAACTTCCCTAATGAAGACAAGATGGCTTTTGCCTGTTTCATTTTGCCTTGCAGGTGTGATTCCTGCCCTCGCAGTCACCGTCAGGGGCGTCGTGATTGACGCCGACGGAGCCCCTTTGCCCGGAACAGCCGTGCAGCTTCTCAACGTCGCAGACTCCACACGTGCCGGCTACCTCATGACCGGAGACAAGGGGCAGTTCTTATTCAAGGATATCAAACCGGGTAAATATCTCGTCACGGCTGCCATGACCGGCATGGAGGATGTCAACAAGGAGATTGAACCGGCCCATCAGGATGATGTGGTCGACCTTGGAAAGATCGTGCTCACCGAGAGCCCCGTTATGCTTGCCGAGACCGTAGTCAAAGGTATCAAGACTGCCGTCGTGGCAAAGCAGGATACGATTGAGTTTAACGCTGACTCTTTCCACACTGCCCCCAACTCTACAGTCAACGATCTTCTCAAGAAACTTCCGGGCGTGGAGGTTGCCGAAGACGGCAGCATCACCTCAAATGGCAAGACCATCAAGAAAATCCTCGTGGATGGCAAAGAGTTTTTCGGCGATGACATACAGATGGCCTCGAAGAACCTCCCCTCAAATATTGTCAACAAGGTGCAGGTCGTTGACCGTAAGAGCGATCTGGCACGAATCACCGGCATCGACGACGGCGAGGAGGAGACAGTCATCAACCTCTCCGTCAAGAAAAACATGAACAACGGTTGGTTTGGCAACGCCGGTGTCGGCTATGGCACTGACGAGCGCTATCAGGGCAACTTCACAATCAACCGCTTTTTCGACGGCAACCAGATCTCAGTGCTCGGAGGAGCCAACAACATCAATGAATCCGGATTCAACGACCGCGGACGCGGACGTTTCAACGGATTCGGCGGCAACGGAGGCATCAACAAGAGCCAGTGGTTCGGCATCAACTTCAATATCGGGAATGAGGAGATTTTCCGTGTCGGTGGCAACGTGATGTATTCACACACCGACCGCCTATCCACCACACGGAAAGCCACCCAGTTCCTCTACCCGGACTATGTCAACTTCCAGAACTCGGAATCGAGCAGCCGCGACCGCGGACACAACGTCAATTCAGACTTCCGCCTCCAATGGAATATTGATGAAAACAATGTCATCGACTTCCGTCCACGCCTCTCGCTCAATTTCCGCGACGCCGAGAGCCACTCCCTCTCCGCTCTCCGCCAGGAAGACGGCACACCGATCAACTCCGACCGCAACGACCGCTCCAACAAGGGACACTCTATCGAGACCGGCGGCGAATTTATCTACAACCATAAATTCGCTTCCCGCCCCGGACGCTCATTCAGCGTGCAGCTGAATTACACTTTCTCCAACACGCGCCAGAAGTCAACCACCTGGAGCATCATCGAGTATCTGCTTAAGAATGAGACGGAGGGTAAGGAGAATGATGACGAACTCCTTTTCCGTTATCTCGATGACCACACATGGAGCAACAATGCCGGCGGACGTCTGACATGGACCGAACCTATCGGTGATGTGAAACGCGGCAACTTCCTCGAATTCTCCTACCGTATGAGCTACAAATGGAATAATGCTGACAAACTCACCTACAACCTCCCCACCCCGGAGGATCCCGAGACATTCGTGCCACCTTTCTATTCCGATGTGCCGGAAGGTGCGATCTTCTCAGACATCCTCAGCAACAGTTTCCGCAATAAATTCTTCACCCAGCAGATTCAGGCCGGCTACAAGAAGGTGACGAAAGATTATACACTCCAGACCGGACTTCTTTTCTCACCTTCGAGCTCGAAGAGTGAAGACCTTATCAACAACGCGAGAAATATACCGGAGAGATGGGTATGGAATGTCTCACCGTTCCTACGCTTCCGTTATAAGCTCGGTAAGCAGACCAACCTCCGCGCCAACTACCGCGCCAACACCTCCCAGCCCTCGATGACTCAGCTGCAACCTGTGGCCGATGTCTCCGACCCTCTCAACATCGTGCAGGGTAATCCCGACCTGAAGCCGACATTCACCCAGAACCTCCGCGTGCATTTCAACGACTTCCGTGAAAGCACCCAGCAGTCGATTTTCGCGATGATCAACGGCTCCTATGCCATCAACACGATTGTGGCACAGACAATCACCGACCGCAACACGGGTGGACGCACCACAACCTATACCAACTGCAACGGCAATCTCCAGCTCTTTGCCATGGGTATGCTGACGCGCCCCTTCCGCGACAAGAAATGGAGATTCAACATCCATCTATTCACCCGCTTCTCCTCGACCCCCGGATATATCAACGGCGACTTCAACCGCACAGGCAACCTTTCACTGTCACCCTCCGGAGGTCTTACATTCTCTTCCGAAGTTTTCCAGATGAGCTTCAACCCCACATATTCCTACGGACGTGTTGACAACACACTCCCCCAGCAGGCAGACCGTATCACCCATTCCTACGGTTTCCGCTCAGATGTGTCACTCTTCCTCCCCTTCGGCCTTCAGCTCAACACACAGCTGCATTTCTCCAATTCCTCCGGTTATAGTGCGGGCTTCAACTCCAAGCAGTGGCTCTGGAACGGTGAACTCTCCTACTCCGTCCTTAATGACAAATCGCTGACATTCTCCGTCAGGGCATATGATATTCTCGCCCAGAAGAAAAACATCAGCAGATCTGTCGGTGCGAGTTCAATCGTCGATTCGGAATTCAACGATCTCACCCGTTATGTCATGTTTGGTGTAAGCTGGACCTTCAATACCCTGAAGAAGAAGGGTAAGGGTCCCGACGGTGAATCTGATATGTGGAGTCCTGGACGTCCCGGTGGTCCCGGTGGACCCGGCGGACCGGGAGCCCCGACACGCGGGGGCGCCCCCGGCGGTGGACCCGGACGCCGTTTCTGATCACTTCTTTTTCAAGAAATCAAGTAGCTGTTCCTTGATGGCCTTCATGCCGGCCACAGAGGGATGGCTACTTATCTTTTCTATATCCTTCAGCTTCAGGAGTTCCACACCGTTGCGGCGGCAAAGTTCCTCGACCGACTTGTTTATCTCATCCTTAAGCTCAGTGTTGAGAATAAAAACAATCCGCGTGCCGGGGAAGCGGTCTCTTGCGTCGCTGAGAAGACGCCCCAAAGCAGGGCGGAATTCATAGAGGTGTCCGAGCGTGGGAGCTTTCTTCACATATTCACCGAGAGGGACGTTCGCCCAGCTGTCATTGGTGCCTCCGAAAATCAGGAGTATATCGGAGGGCGCTATTCTCGGAAGGCGGGTGATGAATGAACGGTCGCGGTAGTCTTCGCCGCGATAGCCGGTGTAGCTGATAGTAGAACCGCTGTAGCTCTCATTAGTGCCGAGGATATATCCCCCTTCATCGATAAGCTGCCACCACCATGTCTCCCTTACGCTTGATACATCGGTGCGTTTCTCCTGCCGGCGGGCAAAATACCAGGGTTCGTTACCCTCCGGTATATACCCTTCGAAAGTGGAATAAGAGTCACCGAGAATTGATACGACAGGTTTCCCACCCTCGGCAAACGCTGAGGCTATCGTGAGAAAAGCCACAAAAAACAAAAGCAGATTTTTCTTCATGATGTCATATTTTTAGGTCATTACTGAATCGGAATTATATTACCGCTATCTTCTAAACCTTAGCGAAGATAGTATTATTGTAAACCTTTCACCTTTTCCGGCCGTTAAATCTTTGCAGACTGAATCTGCGGCCGTCAATAAAATTTGAATTCATGAGAAAACTTCCTCTTCTGATCCTTCTCCTCATCGTGTCAACCTCCATAGTGTGCGCCTGGGATGTCTCGAAGAAATACACCGGACCTAAGACACCGGTCACCGACACCACATGGCACGCCGATATACTCCCAGGCTATGAAGCCCGTTATGTCAATCAGGGGGAGGCTTTCGACGGTCCCTGCCGTTCAACCATCGTGCGTCTGCTCCGTAAAGGGGGATCGATGAAAGCATTCCTTTATATCCACGGATTCAATGATTATTTCTTTCAATCCGAAATGGGTGAACGCTTCGTAGACTCCGGATTCAATTTCTATGCCGTGGATCTTCGTCGCTACGGCAGAAGCCGTGAGCCTTGGCAATACCCCTTCAATATCCGTAAACAGGAAGAGTATTTCGCCGACATCGACTCAGCCCTCGCTCAGATCCGCCGGGATGGCAACACCGACATCACCCTCGGAGGCCACTCCACCGGCGGACTGACGGTAGCCTTCATGGGCGCTATGAAGGGTAAGGATGTCGGAGTCGACCGGATTGTAACCGACAGCCCTTTCCTTGAATGGAATTTCAGCTCTTTCATGCGTAACATCGCCGCCCCGACAATCGGATTCTTCGGGAAGGTCATACCGAACGCAAAGATCAAACAGGGACACTGCGATGGATATGCCTACAGTCTTCTCAAGGAATACTACGGTGAATGGACCTACAACACGGATTGGAAGATGATATATTCACCGCCGGTGACATGGTCATGGGTCGGAGCAATCAACCGCGCCCAGTCGCTGACAATGAAAAAAGCCGACAATATTGCCGTTCCAATACTCGTGATGCACTCATCACGCAAGATCGACGGTTGCAACTATACGCCCGAATTTCAGACCGGTGATGCCGTCCTTGACCCTTTCATGCTACAGAAACGGGGTGAGAAACTCG
>CAZMHE010000123.1:0-7291 GCA_964566015.1 uncultured Sangeribacter sp.
AAAAAAGTAGTCTGAATGACATCTTCTGAAAGAAAAGACCGGAAAAACTCAAAAAAACAAAGAGTTATTTGGAATTATGCATCCAAAACATTATGTTTGCAGAGCATAATTATTTTTAATAAGGAAAGCCAAATATTCAGAAGCTTGAGGGAGAAGAAATTGAAACTTAAACAAGTAACAAGAGATTGGTCATAAAAAATAAAAGGCTGCCGTAGCAACCTTTCATATAGTGTAGTCAATCAGATAATGTACTCAAAGAGAATAAATCTCAATTTAATCTTTTAAGAAATTATAGTCTTATGAGTAATTACAAGAGATAATTATCAATGAAATATATTGAATTTATTAATCAGAAGCAGATTTATAGACCTTAGTAAAAGTGAGAACAGAGGGTGTTCCTGAAGATAGTTGGCATCTTGTACGCCGATGAGTGAATTTCGAGCCCTTATAATAACCGTCAGCCACTTTTACAAAACCCGTATCTGAAAGAATCTTCATAGCATCCGCCGGTTTCTTATGCGTAATCACCTGTACAACCGGAACTAGCCCTTCTTCCGATTCATCCATCTTAAAACGTATCTTAGTACCGTGAGAATAAGTAAACACCTGATAATCCTCCTCCGGACAAGCTTCTGTCAAGTTATAAAGTTTGCATGTGGTAGCCACCTTATTACAATCATGCTCATCCACAAGTATAACTTCAAAATAAGCAGGATTACTTTTTTTGACTTGTGAAAAGGAGCAGAAACAAAAATGTATAAAAGCGCTATAGAAGAAAAAAACGTATCATAAAAAAATTTTAATATCTTTGTTTAATTAACTGAAATTTAAATCAGTTAAAAAATCATATAATTTATATCTATCTCTGTGGCAATCGGTTTGGAGTTGATTGAAAGAAGAATTTAAGTGTTGGAGTGTTGTCTACTATTTTATATTTAAGCAATCTTAGTCTTGTATTCATTTTGTGGTAAGAGGAGAGGCAGATGGAAGAAATTGGTCTTTTTAGTATCTTTAATTTCACCGTTAATGAGCTCGTCATAGCCCTCGAAGTCAATCATGTCTACTCTGTCTCTATCTCGAAGTCAGGTCAGATTACGTATAGAGACTTGTCAATCCCTACTACTTTACCGATTTCCATTATATTTTATTGATTTTGACTTTTACCTTCCATTTGTGATCCGTCGTCTTCTGACAGCAGTAATATTTAAGTATTTCCTATCCGTATAGTGTGACGCCTCGTATCATTAAAGTATAATATTCTGGTATGGGGGTACATAATCTAATAAATTTGATTACAAACACAAAGTTTAAAATTCATATTTTTATTTCAAGATAAGAAATAAGTGGATTACAATTCAACTCATTAATTTAATGCTTTTTACAACCTTATCATTGAAAGAGAACCTTCCAACGTATACTATTTTTATACCTTATTTGATACTATTTTGAATAAATCTGTCATCTATTAATTTTTGTTTGTTCAGGATTTCTCTAGCCATCTTTACCATAGGTGGACCTATAAATTTATTATCCTTAACTGCGACTCCCTTCCCTTCCGCCTGAGCCTCTTCAGATAATTTGATCATTTCCATTGCCCATTGAACTTCTTCCTTAGTAGGTGAATAATACTGATGTACCAGAGGAAGTTCCTTTGGATTCAGTACCAACATGCCTTCAAAACCGAGATTTTTACTAATTATCAAATTCTTTTCCAAATCTTTCAGATCATGAACTCTGATATGAACCGTATCAATAGGAATAACCCCACTACATCTGGCTCCCATGCTTATTAAATTACGAGCTGTCAGTATACTCATACCCTCAAGATCATGTTTACCGTGCATATCTGTCACGAAATCCTCACACCCGAAAGCTACCGCAATCACACGAGTACAGGCTTTACAGATTTCTTGGATATTCATTACGGCTCCAGTTGTCTCAATAAGTGGTATAATCTTAAAGGTTCCTACAGGAATTCCCTTCTCATACTCTATTGTCTCCAAAAGTTTACCAAAAAAATAAATATCCTCACCTTTTTTCGCCTTCGGGTACATGAATCCCGTTATTCCATCAATCGTTAGTTGGTATGCATCTTTTAAGAGTTCGCCGCTTTCCCTATCATTCACTCTTGGAAAAATTAATTTACCCTTTGCTTCCGGGCGTTTTACAAATTCCTTGATATTTTCTCGGGACTGCTGTTTATCCGCAGGGGGAACTGAGTCCTCTATGTCAAGAAGCAACACATCTGCATCTCTATGCAATGAGCTATCTAACAATTTCTTATTATGCGCTGGTACAAACATTAGACTGCGCATTAAATATTGGCTATCTTTCATTGTATCTCTTCTTTACCAATACTTTTCTTCGGAATGAAAGTACATCCTCGCCTCGCTGATTGAAGGCAATTGATTCAACATATACAATACCTCTGTCTGGTTTTGATTTCGATTCTCTTTTATCTATTATTTTAGTCCTGACATATATTGTATCATTAATAAAAACAGGTTTGAGATGTTTGACATCCTCATATCCCAGATTTGCTATTGCTTTTCCACTGATATCAGGCACCGTTATCCCAACTGCGAGCGAGAATATGAGTGTCCCCACTACCAAAATCTTACCATGCTGGTTTCTCCCTGCATAATCAATGTTTGTATGAACCGGATGATGATTCATAGTCAGAAGGGAAAAGAAGTTATTGTCACTTTCAAAAATTGTTTTCGAAAGCGAATGCCTTATCTCAGAACCTACTTCAAAATCCTCGAAATAAAGCCCTAAATTACTTGCATTCATAAATATTATAATTTAATAACTGGCATTAACGTAAATAATTACTTAACAGTTTTCATAATAGTACTCGATTGAGTTCATTATTCTGTTGAAATGTATTTGATATTGAAATAAAGACCTCTACTATCGGATTATATGATTGAGTTTCGGCTTTATTTGGGCAGGATTACCATACAGAATATTCTTGTCCCCTATGTTTTTAGTAATATTTGAAGCCATACCTACCACGTTCTCATTTCCTATGTGAATACCATTTCTAATTGATGTGTTCAATCCTATGAAATTTTCATTTCCTATTTCTAGTCCACTTCCCACACATACCTGACCTGCGAA
Organism: uncultured Sangeribacter sp.; assembly: GCA_964566015.1. Taxonomy (GTDB): domain Bacteria; phylum Bacteroidota; class Bacteroidia; order Bacteroidales; family Muribaculaceae; genus Lepagella. The sequence goes on from CAZMHE010000123.1 coordinate 3,124, forward strand.
GTAATTATTATTACCAATCACAATATCATGGCCTAAAAGAGTACCTGAATTAATAGTATTGAAATTTCCAATTTTAGCATTACAATTCACAACAACGTTTGCTAACAACACATTTCCATATCCAAGGCTCACACTTCTTGCAACCATGACAGAAGGATGAATAAAATTTGTATATTTTGAAATCGGGATATTCAAACCATACAGAATTTGAGATCTTTCATGCATAACATCTGGACGATATAAAGAATAAATATATTCTATATCCTCATATTTTCCATATTTATCTTGTAATTCTTTAATTCCACAAAGGATTGGATACCCACTGATTTCATTACCTCCAGACCTATCGTCAAGAGCCAAGCCCAATACTTCAATTTGCACTCCGAATCTGATTCTGGCATCGAAAATTTGATCCGCAATGACTATTGCAGTACCTCTTCCACCTATTATAATAATTTTTTTCATATAGATAACTGTTTTATTAATCCAACCATTCTACGCATATCTTTTTTATCGTATCTTTGATCTATTGGCAAAGGAATAAGACTCTTCGCCAAATTGAACTCAATACAATCGGGCTGTGTCCATTGAAGGACATTGGGCCAGTAAGTAGGACAGTATATCCGGTTATTTATTAATTCCTGTCGTAAATTTACAGACTCATTAAAAAAAGGATAACAAAGCGGAACTGCATCTTCTCTCATCTTAAACCTCAGCTTATTTTTAAGTAAAAGATTATAATATAAAACCTTATAATTCTCTTGTCTTCCAAGTTTCGCCTTTTCATAATCAATAGATTCTAATAGCCTCTCTGTCAATCTAGACATAAATTTTATATTTTCTCTATCCAGGCTGCTCTCTATCTTCTGAAAATCCGAAAACCCCTCTTCAGGAGAAATATCAATTCGCTTAACAAGAGCGTCGATTCTGTTATATGATGAATCTTGTTCAATTTTTAAACCATTGTAGCTGTCTATAGTTTTGTCAGTATATAGATACGCTCCATCTGGAACTCCGAAAAATTTTCTTGCACTATAGAAAGTATCCACACCTTTGACTGGTTCGTCAAAAAAAGCCTGAGAATTATCCACTATTAGTCTATCACCATATAGTTCGGCAAGATGTTCCACACATTCTTGCTTGAGCCCGAAGTAATTTGTATATAGAAACGCCTCGTTTTGTTTGAGGGTGGGTAGAGTAGTCGGTTCTAAATTAATATCAATGTGATAGGTTTCCGTTGATACGGTGTAAATAGTTTTGTGAAATGAATTCATTACAGCCTCACAAGTGTAGAAAGGCACATACACTTTCTCATAACTTTTGGCATACAATATGTAAGCTAAGCAATTTCTTGCGGTATTCAATCTTATTGCATCCTTATGATAATGTTCATTTCGAGCTAATTCCAGCTCCATATATCCACCTATGGCTTTCATCTCAGAATAACATTACACCATGTTGTTAATTTTTTCATTGCATTTTCCATAGTTGACTGATCAGGGAATTTCATGACAAGGGTTCCTATTGCATCGTTAGCTCCATTAAACCCTTTTACAGCTTCCTTATATTTTACCCATAAATCAATCTCAACTACATATTTTTTGTAATCCTCTCCAATTTCTAATTTTTCAAAGACACCATCTTTAACTGCGTGCAGTATAATTTCTGCCCAATAGCCATTGAATGTAACTTGATTAAGTTCCCCCACTGAATCCCCGACCATAGCTCTGACATAGGCACCGATCATATCTATTCCAGTACCATATCTAACCATTTCTGCAAGTCGGTTTCCACCTCCTCTTGGAGAGATTTCCATTATATAAGGTTTACCATTCTTGCCAATCCTTGTCTCTATATTATAGATTGTGGTCTTAATGTCCAATAATTTTATTAATCGTTGAAGCTCTGAAGTCAGATAAGCCTCCTGTTCTTGGGTATAGGTCGATGGCCAACTATAAGCACTGGGAGTATAGGGATTTTTAGCCTCAGCATCAAATCGTTGAGCAGAAAATGTTACAACTTTTAGATTTCCATCCACAGAAAAACTATCGGTATCTGAAGAGCATCCCTGTTTCTCAATAAACTCTTCAATAATGACCCTGCCCGATATGGAATTTTTAAGAGCTAAAGTAAAGGCAGTTGATAGTGCTGACGGATCATCAACTTTTGATACACCTTTGCTTCCAGCTGAATCTGTGGGTTTGACAATTACGGGGAAATTATAGCGGTTTAGATCCTTAGCGGCGGTTGTATAATCTGAATACCCTCCTGAAACTGGGACATTAAAACCATTTTCATTTAAGAAATTTCGGAATAAATCCTTGTTTTGGAGAATCATTGCCGATTTATATGAAACACCGAAAGGAAGCCCCATCTGCTCAGCGACATAGGCAGCAGTAACTACACCAGGATCTACTGCAAAAGACATTATACCATCAATCTGCAGTTCCCTGGCTTTTTTTAATACACTCTCTTTATCAACAATACTAATATTACAGTATTCATCAGAATATCTATGAGCTATATTTTCAGGAATATAATCACAAGTGATGACATAATACCCCTCTTTATGTGCCGCTTCTATCACAGGTAGAAGGTAGCGGAGACCACCAAGCAGCATTATTTTTTTTTGTTTCATTTTTTTAAATTACCTAAGATAAACCTCTAGCTTTTCATACAGTATTTTTTCTGATAATCAATATATTAAAGTAAATATTATATTCTATTTATTTTTATTAAATAGAAAGTGGGAAAGTAATGTATTAACGGAAAAAGTGATAAGGTACTTCCACCCTGCGACCAGATAAATATAATATGGTAAAATTAATACAGGACGTTGGAGTATACGAAATTCTGCATTTTTAAATTAATATAGGTTTATTTCTTTCTGAAGAAGAGATGCCGAAAAGTGCGCAAGTCATCGGCTTCATCGGGATGTTCCCGAGCATATTTCCGTTTCTTTATCAGACTACGGTCATAATATATGTGATTACCTTCCTCATCATATAAATCGGCTTCCGGATCTTCTTCCTCCGAATTATCATAGTCAGCATCTGTCTCTTCACCATTTTCAGAGTCCAGCCTCTTATCCAAGTTCTTCAGCCGATCCTTACCCTGGATAGCCACTGCAACGCCCACCAACATTCCCAATATGATTATCGTTATGAGGAAGATTATGAATATCTTTACCATCGTGAATTTCCGTTAGTTTGTATATCGTTTTTCTATCTTATTGTTCACTATTTGTCAAGCGCCTCATATTTTGAATGCTGACTCTTGAATTCAGGCACAATCCGTTTCATGGCTGCCACTATCTGCATGTCATCACTCTCCGGAGCATTCTTGACGAGTTTATCAACCTCCTTCTCGACCTCCGGGAACTCATATTCCCTTACCTTGGCAACCTTAATCTTCGGATGGAATGTCGGCACGGTGATCTCCTTGTCATTGAGCACCTCCTCATACAGTTTCTCGCCGTCACGCAGACCGGTGTACTCTATCTCCACGTTCTTCGCACCTGAGAGCCTTATCATCTTCTTGGCAAGGTCGGCTATCTTCACCGGACTGCCCATGTCGAAGACATATATCTCCCCACCCTTACCCATCGTGCCGGCCTCTATCACCAGCTTGCAGGCCTCCGGGATGAGCATGAAGAAACGGATGATGTCGGGATGCGTCACCGTCACCGGTCCTCCCCTCCTTATCTGTTCCTGGAAAATCGGTATCACCGAACCGTTGGAACCGAGCACGTTCCCGAAACGGGTGGTCACGAACTGGGTCTCACCCTTAACTTTCCCCTCCTTGATTGCTTTGTCCAGGCTCTGCACATAGATCTCACAGATACGCTTCGAGCAACCCATAACGTTGGTGGGGTTCACCGCCTTGTCGGTCGACACCATCACGAATTTCCTCGTGCCGTACTTCACGGCCAGGTCGGCTATTATCCGTGTACCCTCGACATTGTTGACCACGGCCTCGTACGGATTGTCCTCCATCATCGGGACATGTTTGTATGCCGCTGCGTGGAACACATATTCCGGTCTGTACTCAGAGAAGATCCGCTCCATAATCCTCTTGTCAGAGATATCGGCCACAATCGTCTCCGCCTCTATTCCCGGCCAGCGTTCCTTCATCTCGAGACGCACGTCGTGCATCGGTGTCTCGGCCT
>CAZMHE010000124.1:0-7281 GCA_964566015.1 uncultured Sangeribacter sp.
CGCTTTTTTATTTTAGAGCTTAACTAAACAGCATTGAGGCGCGCCCTCGCGCCGTAAAGTGCCGTCTCCGCCACCGGGAGTAGGCGCGCCCTCGCGCCGTTTCACCGGGAATAGGCGCGCCCCGCGCCGTCACAATGACAACGTGTACCGCGAGGGCGCGGTACCTCCCAGTTAAGGCACCTCCCAGTTAAGGCATCCCCCGGTCAGTCGACTTTCAATTTGAGTGTTGAAAGTCCGGACGAGGACTGAGCTTTGGCCACATACACACCCGGTTGAAGGAAAGTGGTCGAAAGCGACTCATAGCCGGAGGTAACAACCCTACCCGACAGATCATAAAGCATTATCTCCGCTCCCTCGGCTCGGATTCCGTCACCGGTGCGTTCAATCGCAAGATTCAGCGTAGGATTCGCTACATCTACCAATCCAACTATCTCCGTTACATCCACATATTCATCCCCCTTATACATAATCTCGCCATTCGCATCATACAAGCAATTTAAAAAATATTCGCTGTTCTCCATACCGGTTAGTATATCTGCTTGATTTATGAATGGAAGGATACCAGCATTCACTACCCCGATTCCCTCAAGACAAGAAGGCCTTCTAATAGCATTCTCGAAATCTTGACGAATTAATCTCCTCCCGTATAAATCAATCTCCGAAACACCGGTGACTGTGAGATCCAGAAAACACCATACCGCAGGCGAAAACGGATATATATCACTGGGATATCGATGGGCATTGCAGAATACATTCTCCACAATTTCTCCCTCCTCCTTCGTGAAGTCATAAAGGATTGCTTCATCACCCGGCTCAACATATTCCCAATCTGAATGGCCTTCTTTAAACTTTTCAATATCTCCGTCGACAAGATCACTGATATAGAGATATACTTTGCCCCTCTCTTCCCGCATTAGGAAATAATTGGAAAAATAATTTGGCTGGGAGGTAACATCATACTGTGGCAAGTCCCTCCAATCAATACCGATACCGGTACCCGCATCCTTATAATCCACTTCCCAATGGGTTAGATTTCCACAGTAAACCAGTTTACTGTATTCGATTCCGTCTCGAATTTCTGTTCCGTCAAAATGCATCTTAAAAGAATTGAGTATTACACGGTTCCAACGAGTATAAATATGGATATACTCCCATGTCTTCCCCTCCTCTATGAGATTCACATGCTCTCGTTCCGGTTTGTCTCCGTCCACGGCGAAGACAATGGTGGGGCTGAAGATTGCCGCCAGTAGGACAATTAAATTTAAAATAACTCTCATTTTTGAAATCTATTATTTATTCCTCCAATCCGGTTAGTCTCTTTTATAGGTCAGAAAAAATCACTTTTAGAATTATATCTGGACGCAAAGATAATGCTTTTCTCAAAGAAAATTATTATAATTGTGACAAAACCAGAGTTCCTCCTTTTTCAACCTTAAAGTCTTCACTTATGACAATAGTCTTTCCGGTAACCTTCAACGTACCACCATTCTTGACAGTACCGCCATAAAGGATAATATGGTTATCACACTCCAATTCCACTGTTCCGCCATTCTCTACCACAAAGCTATTCCTAACAGATATCTCATCAATTGCCTTTACAGTAACATTTGCACCGGCTTCGATGAAATAACCATCTGAGGTTCCGCCAAAAGTAGAATAGCCCAATTGAGCATCTCTCACAATGTATTTCTTATTCTTTGTTTCTCTTGAGTTTATGCCGATTAGTTTAATAACCGGGAGGTATCCCGATTTCCATACGGAGACCACTACGTTCTTGGTGTCAAATTCTTCCAACGGAATGTCGTTAAGTGAAAAGAATGTTTTATCCGGACCGATTTCAGAAATTACAGAATGGCCGTTTCCATCATATAACGACAACATTGATCCGGCCAAGTTTTCTCCTTCCAAGTAGATTTGATTATTGAAATACAAAACATAAACACCCAATTCCTCAGGTTTACCCATCCAAAGCTCCATTTCCGGATCACCAATGATGGAATGAGTTGCACGTGTGTGTAGGTTTTTATAATATGATTTTGAATAATTCTCTGCATACCCCACTTTCTTATTTTGTATAATCTTTTCAAAGAACTTTTGCTCTACTTCAGCAGCAGCGGGTAGTAGGCCACTCCTTGTATTTCCCAAGAATAAAGGTCCCCCCTTCTTATTTGCCACAGTGAAAGCCTCAGCTAAATTATACCGGCATTTCCAAGAATATCCATCAGAGTATACAAGGTAATCAAAAGGTGCATTGTCACAGGAAACGGAATAAACCACTGACGGCTTATTTAGATTCTTAAGATTATCCAGACCGTTCCCATCCTCATTGATAATATAGGCCTTAGCTCTGATAAGATTAAACACCGAGTCCTCAGATGTCATATAATAGTCTGCGTTTGAGACCGTTATCCCGGCCGGATTCCCGTGTCCATACCAGTGGCTTAATCCCACTTTATTAATTTCTTGAATCATCGTTGAGCCGGTCGGGCCATATTGTGAGGGATTAATGGAATTGTAATCTTGGATATATTTACAATTTAAATATTCCGACAATTGCTCTCTGACAGGCTTAGAAAATCCGATTAAACTTCCTTTTGGAGTTTTATATTGCTCAAAAAATAGAGTGTCATCTAAATAATCGTTATCACCATACCCGGGATTAGCTTCGTATAACCTCAACTTGTAGAACCAATTCTCGATTTCTTCAGGGCTTGAACATAATAACCTTCCCACGGCAATACATGGATTGAAGCCAGATGGAACTGGCGCATGATATATGGACATATCATATTTCTTCGTCAAGTCATAATTACTTTCTAAATCCGTAAAATAAAGATCCGAGGGAACTAAAGCTTCAGCATGGTCATTACCATGATCACTACTCTGGAACTCCAATAATGATGAAAACAATTTCCTGATTGGCATGGAAGTTTTATAGTTCCCGACAAGAAGACAATGAAAAAAACCATGTTCCTTAAACTCCTGGGTAAGATACGCCCGGAGGGAGGCTGCCTCGTCGACAAGGATATTTCCGTATACTGTTTTGATAGGGTCAACCGGCATCACTGAATCTGAAATGATCTCCTCTATCGTTTTCAGCTCAACCTTATAACCTTTCTGTGACTTCCAAGTCACAAAGTCTGACATTGCCTCTTTCAGATTCTCCGGCACTATGACATAGTAATATTCTTTTGCAAATTCAGGATGTGTCTGGTCAATCATAGCCCTCCTTGCATTCAGACTCTTTATGCCGAGTGGATCAAGTATCCCCTTGTCATTTGAGAAGTATGGTCTGTAGCATTTAGGGATAATCGGTCTTATCGCCATATCATTCTCTCCACATTCATCATAACTTACGGTAAAGCTAAGATTGCCATACACCGTGAGCGTGTGATCGTCTCCCGGATAGACAACCGGCTTCACGGCCACCGTCACAACGTGGTTGAACCCATCAAGAAATGAGTCTTCGCACACAGAAAGTAACTGAGATTCCGAAGATACTGCATACAATTCAGTTTTCGGTGCGGTCCAGACTATCTCTGTCTGATTTAACGGCTGTGGTTCCTGTACAGGGAAAAGAGTATGTGACAATGTTATTACATCGTCAATTATGGCGGTTTTAAGTTCCACCCTTAAATTCTTGCAATACGTCGGGATAAAGAATTTCAAATACTTTACAGGCAATTCCGGGGCACCGGGTTCTCCCTCTGAAATCATGTCATCCCAAAGTATCTTTGAGTAGGTCTCCCCGTCTCCTCCCACTTCAGTCACCTCGTAAAGTTGAGATGAATCCAACACTAACGAATAATCGAAGGAACCGGTCTTTGCCGAGGTCTCGAACGTACACACCCATATCAGCAGAATAAATATGGATATGACGGCAAGGAAGCCGGGATGTCGGCTATGATTGTTGATATAGTTGCGTAGGTTCATAGGGAAAGTCTTTACTCTTTGATTATCTGTGTGGAATCAGCCAATATGCCATCTATGTATAGGGACAATACATGTAGTCCACTTGTCAAGTGTGACAAATCCATGTCAACATACTTCTCATCAGGAGTGATTGCCTGACTCAGTTCGACGTTACCGGAAACGGAGCTGACACGGAGTTCCACTGAGGTCGCGCTCTCATCGATTTCAAGATATACTGATATAAGTCCCGGAGTGGGATTGGGAGAGCATTGCGCGATTCTTCCGTTGACCCTATTCCGAACATTCTGAGATCCTGAACCGGTTGTTAATTCTTTAATCAATTCGGTCTGTTCATCGACGGTCTGCTTGAGTTCTTGAATCGCGCTTACCAAATAAGGGATTATGGAAGAATAGTCGATGAAATCATGCCCGTTATTATCATTGGTCACAACATCCGGCAACACGGTCTCCAATTCAGCAGAATTGAAACCGACAATCATCTTAGCAGGAAAGGGGTCTTTAGTACCGTCTCCCTTGATTGGACCTATAATTGAATCTATTGTTACCCCTGTAGGCATTACTCCATATTGTTTTTCAATAGTAAACAGGATTGGTTTCAACTCCATAACCTTGTCAAGCCCTTTGTTCAGAGCTTTAATAGCCGACATCTCTTTATTCCAGGAATATGATTTAACCTTCCCCACCTCAATAGCATTATAATCATCTACGTGAGGGTCATAAAAGGATATATGATTATTTGCACCGGAGAGACTTGTCTGTTCTCCGGAGATGTCAATTTTGAATGTCTTTTTATTGTCTTGAGTCCAGTAGAGACCTGTCCAGTTGTCAGCGGCCATAGAATAGCCGTAGGGATTCTCTGCGAGGTTGATGTTGAGTTTGCCATCGGAATATATAATCTGGGAGAGTCCGATCTGAGGCAACGCGAGGAATAGCAATGCTATTACCACAAGTTTTGTCTTGATATTCATGGTTAGTTGAATTTGATTAGTGATTATGGATAATTTACGTTTTCTCCTTTTCAAAGAGTATTATACCTTCAAAGATTAATATACCCCTTGAGGATTACCTCCTCAAATTGGAGACGGATTTCATACGCCCCCTCGGCAGAGAAGATGAAGGTGATGAAATCTTCCTCATCTACGAAGCTGGCCACAGGGACTCCATCGACTGTATAAATCTCATACGCGAGGATATCCTCTGTATTGTACCCGGGGATTGTTATTCCCTCGTGGGTGATGATACACTCGAGGCGTCTGGAGGGTAGACGATTTCCTCTGCCTGGAAGTTCCGGAACCTTCCCGTCGTCATTATCTGAGGGAAACAAAATAATTGATATACCTCCCTCTCCTTCTCCATCGAATGCATGGATTGGTGATCCCGAAAGTAGGATGACCATGGAAGCAAAAATGATTCTAATCAATTTCTTCATGGAATTATGATTTTTTGGTTTGCCTAAAGATAAGATGGCGTCCATTATATTGCCAAATAAATTTGTGCGAAAATTGTGCGAAACATATTTTTCGCACAATTTTCGCACAAATTTATTCAGTGATTATGTTGTTTTTGTGTTAGTTATAGCATTCTAATGATATTATCCATGGACTGTGTGTTTTCTTGTTTTCCGAGAATTAGTTTAGCCATATTGGATCGTGTATTGGAGACAGTTCCCTTCTGTCGGCCGATAATTACACATATCCCTCTCGACGGAATGCCGCATTTGATGAGAAGGGCTATATGATAGAAGGAAGTTCTTACGGTTTTCGTGGAAAGAAGATGGAGATGATATTTGAAATAGGGGGAGACTTGGAGAACTGTCTGCTCAAGTTTATTCCAATGTACACTATCTTCGGGAAGAATCTTCTCTTTGGATATGTGATCCTGAATTATAGCATACGATTCAGATTTGAGGATTGCCGTAGGAACTTCGTATTTCACACCCGCCTTTCCCATCTCTTCTATACGGCTCCGTATTTCAGAAATAAGTTCCTCTCGGCTCCATTCTCTATCAAAAGTATTTTCCTTATTATTGTAAGCTTTCTCGTTTACGGTTATTAGATTCAATTTATTGTCAGATAATGTCAGTTGTTGCAAATGTTCAAGATCTGCGAGGCGATTTAACAACCGCTGATAATCATTCTTCCGCTTGCGCTGAATCAATAATACAACTATTCCTCCGACAATCACACCAAAGATGATGATGATTATGGCTGTCTGTAAACCTAAAGAACGTGCGAAAGCCTTCTCGGCATTTCTTGAGTGAATTGTATAATTATAATGCGCCTGTTGTTCAGCCTCGAGTTGAGGCTGATGACCGTTCATTATCCTGTCAAGGAGGCGGCGATACTCCTTGAGATAGACACGCAAAGTGTCTGTCCCGATACCATCCATCATCTCCGGTGTTAATATAACCTCATACCCTTCCAGTTTATTCAGCGGATCTATGGAGTTAATCAACAAGTGGGCATATTTCTTAGCAGAATCCGACATATTCAAATCCATGAAAATATCAGCCGCTATCGAATAAGCATTGTTTCTGAAGTCGGAGGGAACAAGGTCGGGAATACCCGCGATCCTGAGATAAGCAGAGTCCAGCTGTTTACCCTGATGATAGGAACGTGCAATAAAAAGATCAGCTACCGCGGAGTCCGGCATATTCAGCCTACAGGCTATCTTCCGTGATTTTTGAAGCCATTTCCGATCTTCCGGGAAGTTTTTATCAAACTGCAAGATTATCCCTAAAAGCTGGGTGTCATACATGAGATCAACTTCTTTCCGAAGAATGGAATCAACCCTTATCCCTTCTTCAAGACAGAGAGCAGCTTCCCTGTACATCCTCATCTTATTGAGTAATCTTCCGGTCTGACTCAATGCATGTCCTTTGAGAGTGAGGTTTTTGTTGTCATCCTCCAATTCCTCCAACGCCCGGTGGAAATATTTAAGTGATGTCGGATAGTCGCCGAGGTCGCTGAAGACACGGCCTCCGTAGTAGAGTACCTCCGGGTAACAAGGGTCGTCTTTGTGATTCTCGTAGTAGGAGATTACGTCAAGGATGAGGCTGTCGGAGGTATGGGTAATGTAGTTCTTGTCGTTGGTCTTGATGGTGAGCAGGTCGTAGAAGTGTCGGTCACCGGTGGAGAGATCATCCGGGTCGATGCTGTCAAGTGCGGCCAACGCCTCCTTACAGGAGTGCTCAGCGAGATCGGCCACGCGCAGCAGACGCGGGTCATGCTCCTGACGGTGACAACCAAAAGTCAGGATTAGGAGAAGTGTTATTATAGAGTAAAATATTCGCATTTGCAATGATGTTAGGTGAACTGGGAAGTACCGCGCCCTCGCGGTACACATCGT
>CAZMHE010000125.1:0-7270 GCA_964566015.1 uncultured Sangeribacter sp.
GCCCGACGGACAATGGTTCATGCACTGGGGCAAGGAGTATCTCGTATATGCCCACGGACTCACCTGCAAGCCCTATCAGTGTATCGACTATCCCCTCGTGCGCGTCGAGAACAACCCTAACGGAATCCTCGAGGGTGGCGCCTACGACACTCTTGTCAACAATGAATGGGGCGACGGCTACGGTCACCGTTCATCGAAATATTTCTTCGCCGCCCCCTATCTCGACGGGCGCAAGCCGAGCCTCTTCCTCGCACGCGGCATCTACACCCAGCACAAGATGATCGCCTATGACATCGACCCCGCCACCCACGAGCTCGTGGAGCGCTGGAGATGGAATAGCATCGGCGGCGCATGGCACGGCCAGGGTTACCACAACATGGGTATCGCCGACGTTGACTGGGATGGCCGCGACGAAATCGTATTCGGCTCGATGGTGATCGACGACAACGGCTACGGTCTCTCCACAACAGGTCTCGGCCACGGCGACGCACAGCACTGCGGCGACTTCGACCCCTACACCCACGGTCAGGAGATCTTCGCATGCAACGAGGACAACCCCAACAACAACTACCGCGACGCCACAACCTCGAAGATCTACTACCGCACCACGGGCGGCAACGATGACGGCCGCTCCAACATGGGCAACTTCATCGATGAATATCCCGGCGGCGAGGGTATCTCCTCACGCGACAACAACATCGTCGGCGGCGCATCACACAAAGCTATCGTGGGCGACTCCAAGTCAACGGTATCGATCACCCAGAACTTCCGCGTTTACTGGGACGGTGACCTCTGCGACGAATCGTTCGACTACAATTCGGGCAAAAACACCCAGGGTGCAATCTACAAACCCCGCGTGGGCCGCATCGCACTCCTCGAGGGGAGCAAGACCAACAACGACACCAAGGGCACACCCTGTTTCCAGGGTGACTTCCTCGGCGACTGGCGCGAGGAATACATCATGCGCGACGGCGACAACAACATCCGCATCTACTCCACCGACATTCCGACGGAATACCGTATCTACTCCCTCTGGTATGACCATCAGTACCGCAACGCCATGAACTGGCAGATGTGCGGCTACAACCAGCCTCCCCACATCAGCTTCGCGCTCAGTCAGTTTGAAGACCTCACCGTTCCACCGGCTCCCCTCACCATGACAGGACGCATGGAAGTGGCCAACGGCGGCAATATCTCTTCAGACCTCAACGGCAAGCACGTGATTGTCTGCGAGACGGCCAACATGACCCTCTCTGCTGCCGAAGGCGCAGCTCCCGCAATACTCACGGTCAACACACCGACATGGGTGGAGGGTCACAACAACAATAACAATATCACATCCCAGACTTTCACCCACACCATCACCTCCGGCACTTTCGGCGGAGAGATGCGCCTCATCAAGCAGGGCGACGGCAAGCTCGTGATGCCCGCCGGCACTCACCCCTATTCCGGCAAGACGGAAGTCTGGGCAGGAACCCTCGCGCTTGACGGCGAACTGACCAACTCCCCGATGTGGCTCAACCGCTTCGCGGTGCTCGAGACCTCATCGCTCAACGCACCCAAAGGGATCGAGACAAGATATGCTTCTGTGATACGCCTCGGCGACGCCACGAAGGCCGGCACACTCACCACAGGCGACCTCAAGCTCGGCTTCGGCTCAATCGTGGAACTCGATGCCTTTGCCGACGGCTCTATCGACCATATCAACGCCACGAGCCTCACAATCGAGAAGAAAGACTGGACCAACGGCCCCGAATATCTCCAGCCAATCGTAAAGATCTCGGCCTCCGTAACCCTTCCGGCCGGGAAATATCTCGTCGGTGAGATCGGCGCCATCAACGGCAACCTCTCTGACCTTATCATCCTCGGCATCGACGACATGAAGAAGGAGCTCATATACGAGGATGGCAAACTCTACGTAAACCTCTCAGCCTACGAAGCCGGCACCAAGACCTGGAACGGCGGCGACGAGATGGTATGGGACCTCGACCACTCCTTAGCCTTCAAGAACGGCAGCAACGATGATGTATTCGTGCCGGGTGACAATGTCATCTTCGACGACTCAGCCCTGACTACAGACGTAGTGATCTCAGGCAACCTCAAGCCGGCAAGCGTCACCTTCAACAACAACGAGAAAGACTATACCCTCTCAGGCGAGGGACGCATCGTAGGCGAGGCCTCACTCACTAAGGAGGGGAACGGCACACTGACCATCAGCAACATCAACAGCTACACCGGCGGCACCTACATCAACGGCGGCAAGCTTGTGGCGGGTGTCTTCGCCAACAATATCGGCAACGACCTCGGAGCACTCTCCGACGTGAACTCACGCATCTACCTGAGCAACGGCGCGACCCTCGCGGCTAACGCCACCGGCACCGTCAGCCAGAGAATCTCTCTCCGCAACGGCAACGGCGTGATTGAAGTGCCCGAAGGCGTCGAACTCACCACCACCTACGGCGTCACCGCAGCCGGTCTCGGCCAGCGTCTCTACAAGAGCGGCAAGGGCACACTCTCACTCGGCGGCGGCAGCAACGGCGTGAACCGTCTCGTGATTGAAGAAGGAACAATCAATGCCTCCGAGGTCAGCGACATCGTTTCGCTTCCGAATACTGTAGAATTCGTTAGGGGTGTGATATACGATCCGAACTCAATGTACACCTACAGCACCAACCCGATCAACTTCGTTGTGGAAGAAGGGAATTACGGCACTATCTACCTTGATCCCCGCAGCAACTACACCGGACGCCTCTCCGGAGCCGGCACATTTACCGTATATGCCGCCGGAAACCGCAATTATCTCAATGGCAACTGGTCAGATTTCAGCGGCGAACTCGTGGCACAGCAGATGAAACGCAGCTCTTACGACCCGGTATTCTCATGGAACAACAGTTACGGTATGCCGAAAGCGACCCTCAATATCTCCAGCGGAGTGACTTTCGACGCCCAGGGCTTTAATGTGGCTCTCGGAAACATGAAGGGATCCGGAACATATTACGGAACCGGCACACTTACCCTCGGCAACGATGAGAAGGGAATCTCTTACACAGGATCCTTCTCAGGCAATCCGAAAGTGGTGAAGACCGGCCTCTGCGAATGGCGTCTTTCGAAACTCCTCTCAGGAATCTCCGAGCTCACCGTCAACAACGGTTACCTCTCGCTTACAGCCTCCAAGTCTCCCTACAACACTTCATTCCTCACCGCTCCCCTCACCGTCAACGGTGACGGTATCCTCCGCGGACGCGGTACTGTGGGCGACATCACTGTCATCGGCAACGGTATGATCGTGCCCGGTTCTTTCTCGGAAACAAACAACCAGCACTACGGCCCCCTCTTCGCCACAGGCAATGTGACACTCAACCCGGGCACAACTCTCAGTCTCTATCTCCGCAAGGCGGGTCAGGCCAACGACTGCTCCTACATCGACGTCAAGGGTCTCCTCCACATAGCCGGCAAGGTAGTGGTCGAGATGAATCCCGATTACACACCTGTAGTGGGTGATCAGTTCCGCCTCTGGGTTGCAGGCAGCTTCTCCGGCGAACCTGAGATCGTGCTTCCTGTCCTCCCCGAAGGTCTTGCATGGGACGCCACAGGCCTCAAAGACAAGAGCGGCATCCTGAAAGTGACATATGGCTTAAGCGTTTCCGAAATCAGCGATGCAACAGTCGTGACCTGCACCGTCTACGACACCTTCGGCATCTGCCTCGGTTCGTTCGAAACCGTCAAGGGTGAGATCGCCGACGCTGCACGTCGCGAGCTCCGACTCGAATCAGGCGTCTATATCGTACTCATTGAGTCAGCCAACTCTTCAGAAACCCTCAAACTCCGTTTCTGACAAGCGCAAATAAATACCCTGTAGGGACATGCCGGCGGCATGTCCCTACTCATATCTAACCTGTGTCATGAAAAAACAGATTATCACAATAGGATTCGCAGCTGCGGCGGCTATCGTCTCGATGGCCTCAACAGTGAGCGTGCCGCTGACGAAGGCCGGTTTCGGCAAGTTCTGGCGCGTGGAGGCTGAGGCCGGCTTCAAGACCTCATTTGCGGGCGACACCCTCGAAATCTCCACTCCGGAAGGTCTCACACTCTGGCTCGACCGTGAACTCTCCGCCCCGGTCGAGATCGAATATGACGCCTGCGTGATGACCGGACAAGCGGGTGACCGTCTCTCCGACCTGAACGCTTTCTGGATGGCCTCCGCCCCTTCCTCACCCTCCGACTTCCGCAAGAACTCGAAAGGGCGCGGAAAATTCCTGAACTGCTACGGGATGAGCCTCTACTATCTCGGCTTCGGGGGGAACGGCAACACGACAACCCGCTTCCGCCGCTATAACGGCGACCGCCGGGGAATCGACAACCCCGATTTCCGCCCCGCGATCGAGAAGGAATTTACCGATGCCGACCATCTCCTGAAGGAGGGTCAGTGGTATCACATCCGAATCACCGCCGACGGTTTCCGCACCCAGTATTTCATCAACGGCGAAAGGCTCGTGGATTTCCGCGACCCGGAACCTCTGAAAAAGGGTTACTTCGGTTTCCGCACGACTAAATCACGCACACGAATCACAAACTTCTCTTACACTGAGAATCCACTCCTTCAGGCCGACATCCCCCTCCACTGGATCGGGGATGCCCCGAAAGGTGAAGCTCCCGTGACTTTCGGTGTGCCCTTCCTGCGCGGGGAGGTGACGACTCCCAAGAAAGGTCAGGCTGTCGCCCTGCGCGACGCCACCGGTGCAGAGATTGTCAGCGACCAGTGGCCACTGGCCTACTGGGACGACGGTTCGGTGAAATGGATGGGAGTGGCGGCCACGATTCCGGCCGGTGCCGCAGGTCTGCACATGACCCACAACCTCAAACAATCCAAGAAAAACATTGCAAAATCCGGAGCGCTCAATATTGCCCGCAACGGAGAGCGTTTCAGCATCGACACCGGCAAGGCCCGATTCTATTTCTCAGGCAACGGCTCTTCGCTGATTGACAGCGTCGTCTATGCCGGGGCACCCTCAGTGACCGACGGACGACTCGTGGCAACCATCGCCGACGCCCCCTCACAGGAAGGACGCAGCAGCATCAATTTCACCGATTACACCACCCTTATCCGCTCAGCCGAGATCGAGCGCGAGGGTGTCTCGAGCGCCTGCGTGAAGGTGAGCGGCAATCTCGTCTCCCCGGCAGGTCGCACCATCTTCCCCTTTGACGCGAGGATGTATCTCACAGCCGGATCGCCTGAGATGCGCATAGTCTACAGTTTCGTCTACGATGCCGACCAGCACAATGATTTCGTGCGCTCACTCGGTCTACGCTTCGACGTGCCGACCACGGCCGAAACTTACAACCGCCATGTGGCTTTCTCCACAACTGACGGCGGCGTATGGAGCGAACCGGTGCAGCCCCTCGTGGGACGCCGCGTGCTCACCCTCGACGGCGACACCACCGGACTCTCCGCTCAACAGCGTCAGATGCTCGGCCACCGCATCCCTCCATATGAGGAGATCAATGAGAAAGGGAAAGGGTATATCGACAACTGGGCCACATGGGATTCCTACCGGCTCTCACAGGTATCTCCGGATGCTTTCTCGGTGCGCAAGCGTGCCACTCCCGCCAATCCCTGGATCGGCACATTCTCCGGCACGCGCTCCAACGGTTTCCTTTATTTCGGAGACACCGACCGCGGTGTGGAGCTCGGCATGGAGGATTTCTGGCAGTCATGCCCTTCATCGCTCGAGGTGAACGGTGCCACCACTCCCCTACCCTCCGTGACGCTCTGGATGTGGAGCCCGGAGGCCGAGGCCATGGATATGCGCCACTACGATGTACGCGCCCACGACCTGATCGCCTCCTACGAGGATGTTCAGGAGGGTATGAGCACACCCTACGGCATTGCCCGCACCACGACCTTTACCCTCAAACCCGTATCGGGTTATGACGGCAAAGCCGCTTTCGCCGAACATGCCGCCGATTTCTCCTCGCGCCCCCTCCTGCTCCCGACTCCGGAATACCTTCACTCACGCCGAGCCTTCGGCGTATGGAGTCTCCCTGACCGCTCCACGCCGGCACGCGCGGAAGTTGAGGATCGTCTCGACATGTATCTCGACATCTACAAGGCCGCGCAGGAGGATTCGAAATGGTATGGTTTCTGGCATTACGGCGACTTCATGCACGCCTATGACCCCGTGCGCCACGAATGGCTATACGACGTCGGCGGCTACGCCTGGGACAACACCGAACTCGCATCGCCACAATGGCTCTGGTATTCGTTCCTCCGCAACGGCGACGCCGACACATGGCGACTCGCAAAGGCGATGACGCGCCACAACGGCGATGTCGACGTCTACCATATCGGTGATTATGCCGGACTCGGAAGCCGCCACAATGTGTCGCACTGGGGTTGCGGCGCCAAGGAGTCGAGAATCAGTCAGGCTTCATGGAACCGTATCCTGCATTACCTCACCGCCGACGAACGCGCCGGCGACCTGATGAGGGAGGTGGTGGATGCCGACACACTCCTCTATACCCTCGACCCGATGCGCCTCGCCGAACCGCGTGAGAAGTACCCCTGCACGGCTCCGGCACGCCTCCGCATCGGCCCCGACTGGGTTGGTTATGCCGCCAACTGGATGGGTGAATGGGAACGCACGGGCAACACAAAATACCGCGACAAGATCATAACCGGCATGGAGAGCATCATGCGTCTGCCAAAAAAGATGTTTACCGGCCCCCTCGCACTTGGCTACGACCCCGCAACCGGCGTCATCACCTCGGAGTGTGACCCGGAATTGCAGACCACGAACCATCTCATGACAATCATGGGTGGATTCGAGTTCATGAACGAGCTGATGATGATGACCGATGTTGACGGCTGGGAGGAGACCTGGCGCGATCATGCCGACCGCTACAAGGAGATGGCACGCATCGTCGGAAGGAACAAGTTCCGTGTGTCGCGACTCGCCTCTTACGCCGCTTTCCGCAACCGCGACAAGGAGAAGATGGCCGACACGTGGGATCAGCTCTTCCATCAGCTCGAGCATCAGCCGGCCCCCCCGATCACCGACCGCGTGGTGACGAAGCCGGAGGTGATGAACGACCGCCGCGAGACGCTCCCGATCTCGACCAACGACGCCGCGCTTTGGAGTTTGGACGCGATTTACATGCAGGAAGTGATTCCGCTGGACTGACACAAAAAAACATTCATGACCGGATGGTCATGAATGTTTTTTCATTTTTATAATCAATTGACTGTAGGGGCGCAATACATTGCGCCCGC
>CAZMHE010000126.1:0-7238 GCA_964566015.1 uncultured Sangeribacter sp.
ACGATAGAAATTACTAATGTATATAACCCAAAATTTAGACAATTATGTTTTTCGTTTGCAGGCATAGTTTTAAGGCCCTAAAACATATCTAAGTCATGAAAAAAAGTTCGGTGATTTCGTGTCCGCGTGGCGGCACAATAGGGGTGCGTCACGCAGCACGTGATGTCTTTGAGGATTCCCTGCGTAAGGGAGTGTTCTGTAAGGACTGATAAAATCGTTTCATTGGATGTTTCGAATTAGAAACGCCGGAATGTGTGTGAATATTAGTCTATAAATATGAAAAAAAGCTAAAGCACGCCTCAACCCGGCGAGCTTTAGCCATAACACAATGAATTTTAATATAATAAACTCTTCCTTAAAGCCCTTAAAGCCCTTAATGACCTTAAAGTCCTTAAAGCCCTTATTGCCCTTAGATCGAAGGTAGAAGCCGCGTGTAGTTGGCCATCGTGATGGCGGCTGCGGCCGCCTCGGCCCCCTTGTTGCCGAGTGAGCCACCGGCCCTGTCGAGTGCCTGCTCCTGATTGTCGACGGTCAGGACGCCGAATATCACCGGAGCCTCGCCGCGTGCATTGAGCTCGGCCACTCCCTGGGCCGCTATCTGGCAGACATAATCGAAATGGGGCGTGTCGCCACGGATCACGCATCCCAAGACTATCACTGCCTCTGTGGGATGCCCCGTGACACGCGCCGAACGCATTGCCACGGCGGCGGCATTGACAAGCTCAACCGTGCCGGGCACGGAAACAAGCTTTATCCTTGCCGGATCCACACCACCTTCGCGGAGCACATCAACCGCGCCGTCACGCAGGGCGTGGGTGATTGCCTCATTCCATTCAGCCGTGATGATAAAGAAATTTCCTTTCACCTCCGGGTGAAGTGCCGGCACCTGAAGTTTCGCACCGTTGGTGTTCAGTATCGTACTCATTTCTTCTCCCCTTTCTTACCTTTTTTCCCCTCTTTCTTCTCATCATCCTTATCCTTGCTCTCTTTTCCCTCCTTATCTTTCTGCTTCACAGGAAGTGAGATCTTGCGCATGAAGGTCTTCCACAGGGAGTCATTTTCCTCCTGAGCCTTGATCACCTCTATCAGGGCGAGTATGTCACGCTCGAGCTCGATTGTCTCCAGCGCGATCGAGTGGGGCAGGATGGCGTTGAGCAGACGGAGCGCACGTGCCCTCATCGACTTCACGCGCATCATGATCTCGGCCATCTCGATGGTCATCTTCACCTCCTTGCGCGTCACCCTTCCGGTGCGTTTCTTGGAGAACTTGATCGCCTCTGCATAAAATTTCAGGGCAGCCTTAAGGTCACCGGTGGCGGCTATGAGCTGACCGACATTCCTGAGGGAATCGACGAGTTTGTCAGTCGCCGCGACTACGCCGGAGTTGACCTTGTCATAGAGGGCACCTGTGGCCATCTGCTGCTTCACGAGGAGGTCGAGTGCCTTCTTGCGGGAGCGCAGTATACGCGTCGAGAGCTCCATGGCGAGGATATGATATTTCCCGAAGCGCGACTCGTCGGTCTTCACGAGATTGTCGAGCACCTTGAAGAGCACTTCAAGTTCTTTCTCGCTCTGCTTATAGTTCTTGAGGGCGAAGTGTATCTCGGAGAGATCAAACAGGAGGGCCACGAGGAGGGCGCGGAATTCATTGTCAGTGTAATCGGGGAACTCACGCAGTGCCGTCAGGGCCGCTACGGTGCGCTCCATGGCGTCCATATATCTCTGCTCGGCAATGAGCGCCTCAACCGACTCACGCAGGGAAATGACATTGGAAATCACTTCCGCCTCTTTCGAATTCTTGTCGAAGAGGTTTGTCATTACGGGTATTTCAATCTGAGTCATATATTTTGTCTTTTTTATTCTTGATTATGGTTTCGGAGGCCGGGTCTCGCGGGCCTGGCGGCTCGACTTGTGTCCTAAGTATCCTCCGTGATGACGCTTGGCATATTCGGCGGTGGTGAAGCCGATGGCCTCCATCGTGGCCACGACGAGCAGGTCGCCCATCACGGTCATGACGGTTGTGGAAGTTGTCGGGGTCAGCCCGAGGGGGCAAACCTCCGGGGCCGCGCCGGTGAAGAGGGGTATGTCGGCCTCCTCCGCCAGGGGGCTGTGGGGATCGGAAGTGATCACGATCATCGGCATCCCGGGGAGAAGCACGCGGGTGAGGTCGATGAGCTCAAGGATTTCGCGTGTCTTTCCGGAGTTGCTCAGAAGGAGCATCACGTCATTCTTCTGAAGTATGCCGAGGTCGCCGTGCTGAGCCTCGGATGGGTGTAGGAATACGGCGGGAGTTCCCGTCGAGCAGAAGGTGGTGGCAATATTCATCGCGATCTGTCCGGCCTTTCCCATGCCGGAGGTGACCAGTTTGCCGCCGAGGCGGTTCACTCTCTCCACGATCAGGTCCACCGCCCGGCGGTAATTGTCAGTAAGGGGTATTGTCTCCACGGCCCTTGCCTCGGCCTGGACAATCGCCTCGAGGCGACTTATGAAATTATTGCGTTCTTCCATGTCTTCGCTTTGTTATGGTATTATTGTGGATGATGAGGCACATAGAGGTCTCGCCCCTCGAAAGCCTCGATTTTATTGCGGAGCTCTTCGCTCATCTCCCGGCTCTTCCCCGTGGCGGGGTCAAAACAGACCATTACGGTCTTGCTGACGGCCTTTATCTGCCCCGTGGAATGTTCGCGTATCACCTGAAGAAGCTCGTAGCTCTTTTCATGCAGGGCCGTGCAGGCCGTGAGCACCTCTACATTCTCCCCGAAGAATGTCGGGGCTATGAAGGCGCAGTCGATATTGGCTATGACGGTGTCCACATGTTTCCAGTCGACCGGATGACCCTCCACGGCACCCATATAAGTGGCTTTGCCGGTGTCGAAGAAGGAGAAATAGACGGTGTTGTTGACGTGTCCGAGCACGTCAACATCATTGAAGCGGATCTGCAGGGGTGTGGACTGTCTGAAGTGCGATATGTTCGGTAGGTTATGTGGATCCATATTCTGTCTGTTTTGTCGGGCTTTAGGGCCCGGTATATGTCAAGTGGTCCCGCGTGGGGCCGTGAAACGGATATCTTCTATCACCGTGCGTCCGAGCTGCGCGTTGATGGCGCGTGCAAGCGAGGAGCGTGACATGCTCAGTTCGTGGCGCAGCGAGGCGTTACGAACGCCGACGCTCATCACTCCGTCGCGCACCGCCGGGGTCATGCACTGGGCAGCCAAATCACCTCCCACCACACTTCTCCATACCGCCACCGCGCGTCGCTCGTCAAGACGGTCCTGCATGCAGTTGTCCTGAAACGCCAGCCGCAAGACGTCACCGATGCTTTGTGCCTCTTTCCTTTCCATATCCCTTTCCCTTTCAGACGGTTATCTCACCCGAGAGTAATGGGAGAGAATTTCCCGTCTTCCACCGCCACGAGGCTTCGCGCGCCCTCCATCCCGGCGAGTATGTCGTCGAGATGCTTGCGGTTGGTGTCTGTTATGAAAATCTGACCGAACGATCCGGGAGCCGTCACCTCGTGCATGATATTCTCCACACGCCTCGAATCGAGTTTGTCGAAAATATCGTCGAGCAGAAGGAGTGGAGTCTGCCCCGAAGCGGCGCGCAGGTATGTGAAGACTGCGAGCCTCAGCGCCACGGTCAGGCTCTTCACCTGCCCCTGGCTTCCGAGCCGGCGCATCGAATACCCCGAGAGCGTGATCTCAAGGTCATCGCGGTGCGGACCGACCGAAGTGTGACCCAAGGCAAGATCCCTGCCGCGGTTAGCGTTGAGGAGCTCCCCGAGGGGGGCTTCGTCAAGGCGCGAGCGCAGCGTGATGGCCACCTCCTCCCCCTCTCCGGCTATGCGGGAGTAACGCGCGGCCACCTCCGGGGCGATTGCCTCGGTCCATTCCCGCCGGAAGCGGTGAATATCTGCCGCGCAATCCGTAAGCACCATCTCCACACTCTCATAGAGCAGCGGGTCGCCGATATGTTCGCGCAGAAGCTTGTTGCGCGATTCGAGCGCATGGTTGTAGCGGATGAGGGTGGCCAGATAGTCGGGGTGAGCCTGGGAGATGACTGAATCCATCAGTCTCCTCCTCTCCTCGGCGGCCCCGGCCACAAGCATCGAGTCTCCCGGCGTGACGCACACCACCGGGAACCGCCCGATATGTTCCGAGATACGCCGGTATTCCTTCCCGTTGCGTTTCAGCGACTTCCCTTTCCCACGTGAGAAACCGCAGGAGATGGTGTCGGAAGTGCCGGAAGGGGCATCGAAAGTCCCCTTCACGAGAAACATCTCCTCCCCGTGGCAGACAAGCGCCGAGTCGGGGAGCGCGTTCATGGGTTTCGACATACAGAGCAGATGCACGGCATCAAGAAGATTGCTCTTCCCCATGCCGTTCATACCGAGCAGGCAGTTCACCCCGGGCGATAGCTCAAGGTTTGCCGACCGTATATTTTTGAAATTGAGTATGTCGATTTCCCTCAGTGTCATTCGTCGAGTTTCTGTCCGTAAGCAAGGTCACCGGCGTCGCCAAGACCCGGCACTATATAAGAGTGGTCGTTGATCTCCGGATCGATTGCGGCCGCCCAGATTGTAGTGATGCCCGCGGGGAGCACTTTCGTGAGATACTCCACGGCCTGACGCGAAGCTATCACGGAAGCGACGTGAAGACGTGCCGGCGTCCCCTTGCGCAGCAGCGCACGGTAGCCGAGCTCCATGGAACTTCCCGTGGCAAGCATCGGGTCAACGAGTATCAGCGTCTTCCCGTTGATATCCGGTGAGGCCATGTATTCCACGAGCACGTCAAACTGGTCGCCCTTCTCCTTATAGCGGCGGTAGGCGCTGACGAAAGCATTCTCCGCGCCGTCGAAGAAATCGAGGAAACCATGATGAAACGGCAACCCGGCTCGCAGGATGGTGGCGAGCACAATCTTGTCCGAGATCTCATGGCATAGAGCCCTCCCCAGCGGAGTCTGTACATCCTCCTCCGTGTAGTCGAGTCTCTTCGAGATCTCGTAGGCCATAATCTCCCCTATTCGGTTGAGATTCGTGCGAAACCGCATAGGGTCATTCTGGATCGAGACATCACGAAGCTCACGCATGTAGCGGCTCACGAGACTGGGGGTGTCCGATAGATTTATGATTTCGATATCATTCATATCTTTGATATGTTAAGGTTTCCAACCCCGGGGGTTGATAGTATAACATCTCCGGAGAAAAAAGTATCGGTATCGGAGCGGTCTTTTTCAAGCTGAAGACGGAGAGCCTCCACGGAATCGAATTTTTTCTCGTCGCGGAGCCGCATGAGGAAGTCGACACCTATGGGGAGTCCGTATATGTCGCCGCTCCAGTTCAGTATATGGGCCTCGATGGCGAGCGTGCCTGAACGGTCGACGGTCGGGCGCGTTCCGATGTCGACCATCGCCGGATGTGCGCTCCCGTCAGGCAGATGCACGATGGCGGCATAGACACCATTGGCCGGCACTGCATAACCCGGCACCGGGCGCAGGTTGGCCGTCGGGAATCCTATCGTGCGTCCGAGCCGGTTCCCCTCCACGACATGCCCTTCGAGGCGGTAGGGTCGGCCGAGCATCAGGGCTCCCTTCCCGACATCGCCTGAGGCTATGGCTTTCCTGACGGCTGAGGAACTCACCCCGTCTACGCGCGGAGCCTCCACGACATCCATGCCGAGGCGGTTACCGATGGCGGCATAGTCACCCAAGGAGAGATTCACACCGTCGCAACCGAATGTATTGTCATACCCCACGACAAGGGCGCGCACTCCGAAATCGTCGCGCAGCCTGCGCATCCAACCCTCGGCCGTGGTGGAGCGTAGCTCCTCGTCAAAGGGGAGTATTACCGGCTCGGCTCCCGCCTCGCGGATGAGGTGTGCCCTCATCTCCGGCGTGGAGAGGAGCAACGGTGCCCGCTCGGGTGCTATAAGTGAAAGCGGATGCCGGTCGAATGTGAAGGCAAGCGGACGCAAGCCGTGTCCCGAAGCCACCTCCCGGAGCGTGTCTATCACCGCGAGATGCCCCCTGTGGAGCCCGTCGAATGTGCCGACGGCTGCAGCGGTTTCCCTCCCTGACTGAGAAGCGGTCACTTTGAAGGTCCCTCCTCCTCGAGGCGACGGCAGATGGCGAGTGTGTTGTCTTCGCCGTTGTTGTCAATCCTTATGGCGTGCAGACCCACTGAGCGTGCGCTCTCGCAGTTGGCCGCGGAGTCGTCGAGCATAAGCGTGTCGGCCGGATCGAGCGAATAACGCTCTATGACGCGGCGGAAAATCTCCGGGTCAGGCTTGCAGGTGCGCTCCTGAAACGATGTGACGATCCCGTCGAAGTAGTCGTTGATGCTCCGGCCGTCTTCGCGGAAAGCGGCATCGATCCAATGATTATACATCAGTGGATTGGTGTTGGAGAGCACGAATACCCTGAATCCTTTGCGGCGCAATGCCGCTATGGCGCGCAGACGCTCCACGGGAAGAGCCACGAGAAATTTCTCGAAGGCGTCGCGGATTGCCACGCAGTCGGTCCCCGCGTTGCAGCGGGGGAGCATATCGTCATAGAAGTCTGCCGTGGTGAGCAATCCCTTCTCGAGGAGAAGGAATGGCCCCTTCTGCTCATACTCGCCGAGCAATGCGTCGGCGTCAGTTATGCCGAGCGAGGTGAGGGCCTTCACGGCGTTTTCGCGGCGCAGATCGATCACAACCCCGCCGAGGTCGAAGATGATATTTTTCATATGTTGCAAAATTAACAAATTTTTTTGTCACTTCGCTGACAATGCACTATCTTTGTGCATCGAAAAAACTATACCATATATAGCAGACCAATGGAAAAACAGAGAGCATTAGGTATCCTCACCTCCGGAGGAGACGCCCCCGGCATGAATGCGGCCATACGCGCCGTGACACGCGCCGCTATCTTCGCCGGCTTCAAGGTTTACGGCATCATGCGCGGCTACCGCGGACTCATCACAGACGAAATCGAGGAATTTTCAACACAGAATGTTTCCAACATCATACAGCGCGGAGGCACCATCCTCAAGACCGCCCGCTGCAAGGAGTTCCAGACCCCCGAAGGGCGCCAGTGCGCCTACGACGTGCTCCAGCGCCACGGCATCGACTCCCTCGTGGTCATCGGCGGCGACGGCTCCCTCACCGGTGCCAGAATCTTCGCCAACGAGTTCTCCTTCCAGGTCGTAGGCCTCCCCGGCACCATCGACAACGACCTCTACGGCACCGACACCACCATCGGCT
>CAZMHE010000127.1:0-1388 GCA_964566015.1 uncultured Sangeribacter sp.
GGTAAGAAAGGAGAGTGAGTTCTGAGAAAGTATGTTGCTATCGATTTGAAGTCGTTCTACGCCTCGGTGGAGTGCATGGAACGCGGACTTGACCCCCTCGACACCTGTCTTGTCGTGGCCGATGCGTCACGCACCGACAAGACTATCTGCCTCGCCGTCTCCCCTGCCCTCAAGACCCTCGGCACAGGGGGGCGCCCACGCCTCTTCGAGGTGGTGCGTAAGGTGCGCGACGCCAACCGCTTCCGCGGTCACAGCGGGAAATCTTTCTCGAAAAAGATGCTCGACTCCCACCCGGAACTGGCCATCGACTATATCGTGGCTCCGCCACGGATGGCTTTCTACATCGAATACAGCCGACGCATCTACGAGATCTACCTGCGCTATATCGCCCCGGAGGATATCCACGTCTATTCCATCGACGAGGTGATCATGGATGTCACTTCCTACCTCGACACCTACGGTCTCTCTCCTCACGACCTCGCCATGCGTATGATCCGCGACGTGCTCGCCGAAACTGGCGTCACCGCCACTGCCGGCATCGGCACCAACATGTATCTCTGCAAAATCGCGATGGACATAAAGGCCAAGAAGATGACTCCCGACAAAGACGGCGTGCGCATCGCCGAACTCGATGAGATGAGCTATCGCCGCGAACTCTGGGACCACACTCCGCTGACCGACTTCTGGCGCGTAGGCCACGGCATCGCCGACCGTCTCGCACCCTACGGAATCCGCACCATGGGCGACATCGCACGCCTGTCTCTCAACAATGAGGATTTCCTCTACCGCCTCTTCGGCGTCAATGCCGAACTCCTCATCGACCACGCATGGGGATGGGAACCCGTTACCATGGATCTTGTGAAGGCTTACCGCCCTGAATCCTCGAGCATGGGCAGCGGACAGGTGCTCCACTCCCCCTATTCCCCGGCAAACGCCAGAAATGTCGTTCTCGAGATGGCCGACTCCCTCTCTTTCGACCTTATAGGGAAGAGGGTGCTTACGGATCAGATCGTACTTACCATCAGCTACGACACCACATCACTCGACAATCCCGATGTCCGGGCCCGGTATCAGGGAAAGATTGTCAAGGATCATTACGGACGTCTCGTGCCTGCTCATTCCCACGGCTCCTCTAATATCGCGCAGCCCACATCGTCGGGCAAGATTATTTGCGATACGGTCGGTGCTCTTTATGACCGGCTCATCAACCCTGACCTTCTCGTGCGCCGTCTAACCCTCACGGCCTGCCGACTCGTGCGCGAGGATCTCGTGAAGAGCCGTCCCCGGGTTGTGCAGCCCGATCTCTTCGCCGATCCGGAAGAGACGGCGCGCGCACTGCGCCGCGAACGCGAAGACCTGGAGAAGGAGAGGAGGCGCCAGGAGGCCGT
>CAZMHE010000127.1:1488-3685 GCA_964566015.1 uncultured Sangeribacter sp.
CACTGCGCCGCGAACGCGAAGACCTGGAGAAGGAGAGGAGGCGCCAGGAGGCCGTACTGGAAATCAAGAAAAGGTTTGGTAAAAACTCAATACTCAAAGGTATCAATTATGCCGAGGGAGCCACACAACGCGACCGTAACCGGCAGATAGGAGGACATCATGAATAACGATAAATACGATGACATCATCGATCTCCCTCATTATGAACCGAGGCATCCACGCATGACGATGGAGAGCCGCGCAGCGCAGTTCGCGCCCTTCGCGGCTCTCCCGTTGGTTGACCGGAGGAAGCACCTTGTCGGCACCACTCCTCCGGGTGATGATTCTCACTCTGATTCAAAAAGGTCGGTCGAGAGATAACGGTCGCCTGTGTCAGGGAGCAGGGCCACTATCGTCTTTCCCTCGTTCTCATCTTTCTTTGCCTCTGCAAGGGCGGCCGCAAAAGCCGCTCCTGAGGAGACACCGGCTAAAAGACCCTCTTTCTCCGCGAGGAGACGCGCTCCGCGCCGGGCCTCGTCATAGCTGACGGTGACGATCGCGTCCACGACCTCCGGGTTGTAGTTGCCCGGCACAAAACCGGCCCCGATTCCCTGAATCTTATGCGCCCCGGGCTTACCGCCTGAAAGCACCGGTGATGCATCCGGCTCCACGGCAATACCCTTTACATCCGGGTTATGACGCTTAAGTGTCTCCAAAGTGCCGCACAATGTGCCCCCTGTGCCGACACCGGCCACGAAGATATCCACCTTGCCGTCAGTATCTTCCCAGATCTCCTCGCCGGTGGTGCGACGGTGCATCTCCGGGTTGGCGGGATTGTCAAACTGGCGAAGTATGAGCGATCCGGGAGTCTCCGCCTGAATCTCCTCCGCTTTCCTGATCGCCCCTTTCATACCCTCGCTGCCGGGGGTGAGCACAAGGGTTGCGCCGAGAGCCTTAAGGAGCTTGCGACGCTCCACGCTCATCGTCTCGGGCATTGTCAGTATGAGTTTGTAACCCTTCACGGAAGCCACCCAGGCGAGTCCGATGCCGGTGTTTCCGCTTGTCGGCTCGATGATGGTGGCGCCGGGAGCGAGACGACCCGACTTCTCGGCATCCTCGATCATGGCGAGGGCGATACGGTCTTTCACGCTTCCGCCGGGATTGAACGACTCGATCTTTACGAGGAGACGACCCTTGAGCCCCTCCTCTTTCTCGATATTCTTCACCTCGAGAAGTGGTGTGTGTCCGATAAGTTCAGTCAGACTGTTGTAGATTCTTGACATATTTGTGTCGGCTTATTCGTTCTGAAGACAATATTGTCTATATTTCTACGCTTCTAAGGCACAAATTGTTTTATCGGATCACTCATATTGTTTCCCTTCGGTGTGTTCACGGAGAAAATCCGCGAAACTCAGCTCCATCGTGGAGCGGGTGAAAGCGGCCACTACGCCGGCGTTTGTCGAGACGTTGCTTGCCGGGAGCACCATTTCGGAGAGACCGATCTCACCGAGCTGACCCTGCACGCTCTCGTTGCTATACCAGTCGTAGATAAACCAGTTGTAGTAGGAGTCGGAGACGTTGTAGAGGTCAAACTTCAGCTTCACATCGAAGAGGCTCTCTATCCTTTCCGGATTGTAGGAATAGAGGTCGCCGCGTATGAGATCCAGGGTGACGGGATAACGCTTGCCGGAGATACTCCGGTCGGAGAAGAGGGTCAGGTAACTCGAATAAGCCCCGAACATGATGTCGAGCACATCGACCTGTTCGTTGAATAGGGGTTCGTTGACACGGTCAACGTCGATATACTGAAAGCCGGAAGCAAACACCCTTTCATACGTATCACCCCACAGATCCTCATTCCATATACCGCTGCCTATCGGCTCGGGATTGACGTAGCTGACGAGCAGGCGATAGAAATTATCGGTCTCGGCCGGGTCGGTGAACCATACGGAATAAGTCTGGCTGATCTTGAAAAGTGTGAAGTAGCTGGAGTCATAATCCTGCCATTGGAGCGGAGTGGCTTCAATCTTCTCGATCTCCACCCTGCCGGGCATCTCCACGGTGGCCGAAGCCGTGCCATAGGTAGGGCTTTCGGCCACAAGCTCAATCCTCTCTCCGGGAGAGGGACGGTAATCGGAGAAATACCCCCTCTGCGGATTCCCGTATTCGTTGTCCGGGCCCTCTTCGGTGAATGTCATGGTGTCGCGGAGAGTGCCGT
>CAZMHE010000127.1:3785-7230 GCA_964566015.1 uncultured Sangeribacter sp.
TATTCGTTGTCCGGGCCCTCTTCGGTGAATGTCATGGTGTCGCGGAGAGTGCCGTCGACGATGAGCGAGATCCTGGCGTCGGTCACCATCTGCCCGTTGCGGTGCTCATAATCCCACGACCATGAACCCTCGGTCCATTTGTAGGTGCGCGTGAGATCCACTCCGATCGGCTCCCCGCTCTCGATAATCGAGTTCATGCAGAGCACCGGGGTGTAGTCTGCCTCCGGGTCAAAATCCTTATAGCATGATGTCATCATCAATGACATGACTATCACGGAGGTGATATTTAGTATTATGCGTTTCATTTTTCAGAATTTCCAAGTGTAAGAGAATGAGGGTATGAAGGGCATGATGCCGACCTTCTGGAAGACACGCTCCCCGTTGTTGTTGTAGCCCTGACGCACTGCGATCGTGTTTAGGTTGCAATAAGCGTTGAATATGCTGATGGTCCAGTAGCCACGCTTTGTCTGCCTCACCACCGACAGGTCGAGACGATGATAGAATGGAAGGCGGTAGTTGTTGATCTCCTTTACATAAGGCACCTCCGTATTGCCGACCGTGTATTGTGCGCCCCATTCGAAACTGAGCCATTCGGAAAGCTTCGGGGCGTTCCAGTCCTGCACGGCGAGTGTGAAACGGTTGCCGCTCATCCCTATCCAGGAGGCGTTGATGTCCCAGCGCGAATTGATCTTCCAGTTGAGGGATATGTTGATCTTGTGGCGGTTGTCGAAGCGTGCCGGGAAAGGTCGTCCCTGATTCTTTCCGGCAAACTCCCTGTCGGCCCAGAGTAGGGAATAAGACACATGCCCCGTCACCTTTCCGAACTCACGTGACACCTTGAAGTCCACACCCTTGGCTGTGCCGTTGCCGGAGCAGAGGCGTGCATCCCACCCCTGACGGTTGTCTACGGTGTAATAAAGGTCGGAATAGTCAACGATGTTGCGCATCTTCTTCCAGAAGCCCTCCGCCGAGACTGTCAGCTTGTCATTGGGTGTCCAGTAAAGGCCGAGCGAAACCTTGTCTGCCGTCTGCGGCTTCATGTCGCCCGTGATCGGCACCCACTGGTCGGTTGGCAGGGATATGAAACTCTTCGAAAGCTGATGCACGTATTGCACGGTGCGTGAGTAAGCTCCCTTGACAGCCCAGTTATTGTCGGGATTATACCTCACCGAGAGGCGGGGCGACACACCTGTGTGGGTCTTGCCGTCGATATGGAAGAGTGAGAGATGGATTCCGGCATCGCCCCTCCATTTTTCGGAGATTCTCCAGTCCTCGCCGATGTAGGTATTGGCCTCTACAGCACGGAAACGTCCGCTGTTGCGCGACAGCTGCGACGTCGCTCCCATCGTGACGCTCTCCTTGCGCAGATTCTCGGGAAGGAAGGAATGAAGCGTGAGCGAGGCACCGAAATTCACCCTGTGAGCACCCGTCGGGCGCCAGTCGAAGTCAGCGCGGGCGATCCAGTCATCGATATGGTTTTTCGACTCCTGGAAGGTACGGTAATAGTAGTCAACCTCACCATCCTCCTTCTCCGTATAGACGTCCTCACTTTTCAGGCGTGAGAAATAGCGTGTATATGCAAGTGTGAAATCGCCGAAGAGACGTGGAGAAAAGACCTGGTTGAGTCCCGCCGAGGCCACGATGTTACCCCAGTACAGGCGGTTGGTGGAGTTATCAGTCTCCAGTCTCTTTTCCCAGCTCCACTCGCTGTCTGTGCCTCCGAGCAGAAAATCCTCGCCATAATAGACGGTGAGCCACCCTTTGGTACGGTCAGAAAAACGGTGTGTGATCTTCGCGTTGAGGTCGGAGAGGGCGTAGCGGGCCTTCGCCTTATCCTCCTTGGCCACAGTGTTGTTTACGATTGCGAGTATAGGCACCGTCAGCACGTCGAGCCATGTGCGGCGCAGTCCTATGGAGTAGGTTGTCTTCTTGTTCTTGCCGATGGGGCCGTTGATGTCGAAAGCTCCGGCGATCAGACCGAGGGTGAAGGAGCCGTTGGCTTTCTCGGTGCTTCCGTCTTTGGTGTGTACGTCCATGAATGAGGATAGGCGTCCGTCATAGCGGGCGGGGAAAGAGGATTTGTAGAAATCGACATTTCGCATTATCTCCGAGTTGAAGGCCGAGAAGAGTCCACCAAGATGATTCACCTGATAAAGCGGGATATTGTCGAGCATATAGAGGTTCTCGTCATGATTTCCGCCATGCACATACATCCCCGCGAAACCCTCCACACCGGGCGTGACGCCCGGTTCGAGCTGGAGCGTCTTGATGATGTCCGACTCGCCGAAGATTACGGGAGTGCGGCGTATATTATCGGAGGAGAGGGAGAGGGCTCCGACGGAAGTGGCATCGATGGCCTCCACCCTTTTACGGGAACTCGTCACGACAACCTCGTCGAGCATCTTCACCGGAGTGAGTGAGAAATCGAGGGTGCGGTCAGAGGCAAGGTTGAAGGTCGATGTCGAGGCAGACTGATAGCCGAAGGCCGACACATCGATCCTTGTCTCCCCGGCGGGTAGCTGAAGGGAGTAAAACCCGTAGACATTGGTGGAGACACCCTCCTTGCCGGAGGAGACGACCACGCCGGCCATCGGCTCACCCGTCTCCTCCTCGCGGACGAAACCGCTCACGCGCCACAGCTTGTTCACTTTCTCCTGCTGCGGGGCACGACGTGTAAGGAGCACGTTGTTACCCTTGATGCGATATTCCACACCTGTGCCCGCGAAGATCCTCTTCAGGGCGTCACCGAGGGGCATATTGTCGGTCTTGGCAGTTATCTTCACCCCCTTGAGCACCTCGGGGGAGTAGATGAAATTCTTGCCTGTCTGTTTCATGATGTCGGAGAAGACCTTCTCGGCCGCCTCCCCTTTGGCGTGGACGGTGACGGTCGATTCCGCATAGGCGGAGCCGCAGACGGCAACGGCCATCAACGCCGAAATGATAAATCGTGTCATCATCTGCTGATTTTCAAATTGGTTCCAAGAAGTTCGTTGATAGTCTCGACCACATCATCGGCATCCCCTTCATAATGGATGGTCAGGCGGATCTCCTTTTCGGGGACGCCGGTGACGGTGACTCCGTAGATTCTCTCTATGTCGGCCACCACATCCTTGAGGGGAGCGTCGGTATAGTCGATCACGGCGCGCGCCGCGGGAGCGGGCGTCACGACGGTCTCCGTCTGCTCGACGACAGCGGGGGCCGGAGTCTCGGGTCGGTCTGAATAGTTATGATAGATTAACACGGAAGCGGATGCTACAAGAGCCACAGCCGCCACAGAAGCGGCCACTCTCCACCGGGCAGACAAAAGCGGCAGGAAAGAGCGGCGCCCTGTGATGGCGGAAAGCATCTCCTTTTTCCGCGCCTTCGAGAAGGCGTCGGGGTCAAAATTGGAAGCCACGAATCGCAGGCTGTCCTTTATGCGTGGGTCATTCGGTTGCATGATTCA
>CAZMHE010000128.1:0-7098 GCA_964566015.1 uncultured Sangeribacter sp.
ACCTGCTGTGTTATTGTGAAATCAATAAATGTTAAAATTTATTGCGTTTTGTTAATTCGCGAGAACAATTATCACTATATGGTTGTTGTCGGCGACACTTGTTGTGACATCGGGCTCGATGTCCGCAATGAAACCGGCTTACGCAACAGACCCGCGTTATTGCGAAAATGCCGGAGAAACATTATCTTTGCAAAAGTTAACCCGATTTTCCGCTATCAAACTAACACCATTATATCTAATGTATGAAATCGTAAGCCGCCGCGACCTTTCTCCAAATATCGTCGAGATGAAGGTCATGGCCCCGAGAATCGCCGAATCGGCACTACCCGGTCAATTTCTCATTGTACTCACCGATCCGAAGGGTGAACGGATCCCGCTCACCATTTGCGACTATGACCGCGAGAAAGGAACCGTCACCATCGTCACCCAGACCATCGGGTATTCCTCATATAAGATAAATGAGCTTCAGGTAGGCGACCGTTTCCATGACGTTGCCGGCCCGCTCGGAAGACCCTCCGACCTGCTCGACCTCTCTCCGGAGACACTCCGCGGCATGAATATACTCTTTGTCGCCGGAGGTGTAGGCACGGCTCCGGTCTATCCTCAGGTGAAATGGCTCCGCGAGCATGGAGTGACTGCCGACGTGATCATCGGCGCAAAGACGAAGGATGTCTTCACCTATGTCGATGAGATGAGGAGCGTCGGAAACGTCTACCTCTGCACCGACGACGGCTCCGAAGGTTTCCACGGGATGGTGCCCGCGCTCATCCGCGACCTTATCGACAACCGGGGGAAACATTATGATCATTGCGTCATAATAGGCCCCATGATAATGATGAAATTCGCATCGCAGGCTACGAAAGAATACGGCATCCCCACAATGGTGTCGCTCAACGCGCTTATGGTCGACGGCACCGGCATGTGCGGTGCATGCCGCGTCACGGTAGACGGAGAGACCCGCTTCACATGTGTCGAGGGTCCGGAATTTGACGGCCACAAGGTCGATTACGACGAAGCGATGCGTCGCCAGAACATGTATCGCAACAATCCCAAGACAATCGCAGAAAATAAAGAGTGCAAGTGCCATGGCTAACAGGATTCCAAGAGTGGCGGTGAGGGAGCAGGATCCCGCCGTCAGAGCTACAAATTTCGAAGAAGTCTCCTATGGATATAACGCCGAGGAGGCAAAGCTTGAGGCCTCACGCTGCCTCGACTGTCCGAAACCGCGCTGCGTCGGGAGTTGCCCGGTGCATATCGACATACCCGGATTCATAAGCCGCCTCACCGAGGGGGATACAGCCGGAGCTGCCGCGATAATAGCCCGAGACAGTTCGCTTCCGAGTGTATGCGGACGTGTCTGCCCGCAGGAGACCCAGTGCGAAGGGGCATGTGTACTCGGCATCAAAGGTGAACCGGTAGCAATCGGCAAACTCGAGCGTTTCACGGGAGACTGGGCAATCGCCCATGCCGACGAGATCCCCGTGCCTGAAATAAAACCCAACGGCAAACGGGTGGCCATCGTAGGCTCCGGCCCCGCCGGACTCGCTTGCGCCTCCGACCTTGCGCGCGCCGGCTACGACGTCACCATCTTCGAAGCCCTCCACGAAGTAGGAGGAGTGCTTGTCTACGGCATACCGGAATTCCGTCTTCCCAAGGAGCGTATCGTGGCGAAAGAGGTAGAGGCCGTGAAGCGTCTCGGCGTAAAGATTGTGACCGACGTCATCGTAGGGCGAACCACCACGGTCGACCATCTGCTCGACCGTGAGGGATTTGACGCCGTATTCATCGGCTCGGGAGCCGGTCTTCCCCGCTTCATGGGAATCGAGGGTGAGAATCTCAACGGGGTCTTCTCGGCAAATGAATTCCTGACACGCGCCAACCTGATGCACGCATACGATCCGGCCTATGCCACACCTATATATGCAGGGAGGAAGGCTGTAGTTGTCGGCGGAGGAAATGTGGCGATGGACGCGGTGCGCACGGCCAAACGTCTCGGCGCGGAGTCGATCATCGTCTACCGCCGCGGCGAGACTGAGCTACCGGCACGCCGCGAGGAGATCCATCATGCCAAGGAAGAGGGGGTGGAGTTCAGGATGCTCACCAATCCCGTGCGCGTGCTCTCCGATGAGAACGGCTGGGTGAAAGGACTCGAGTGTGTGGAGATGGAGCTCGGCGAACCCGACGAGAGCGGACGCCGCTCACCGGTGGAGAAAGCCGGCAGCAATTTCACCCTTGACTGTGACGTGGTGATCATGGCCCTCGGCACAAGCCCCAACCCCCTTATAAAATCGACAACCGCGGGGTTGGAGACCAACCGCCGCGGCTGTATTGTAGCTGATGAAAACGGGCAGACCTCGCGCGAGGGAGTCTTTGCAGGAGGGGATGCCGTGACGGGAGCCGCCACCGTCATCCTCGCCATGGGCGCGGGTCGCAAGGCCGCAAAGGCCATCGACGACTATATCAAAGCACGCCCTGAGCCATCATCGCCCGGGCCACTTTCATGAATCCGGCGACATTAGCCCCTTTCACATAGTTTATATAGTCCGAACCCTCCTCACGGCCATATTTCTCACACTGACCGTGGATATCCTTCATGATCGCCTTCAGTTTGCCGTCGACCTCCTCCTCAGTCCATGAGAGCTTCTGGGAGTTCTGTGCCATCTCAAGACCGGACACGGCCACGCCACCGGCGTTGGCCGCCTTTCCGGGGGCATAGAGGATCTTGGCGGCGATGAATTTGCGGATAGCCTCGGGAGTCGAAGGCATGTTGGCACCCTCGCTGACGGCGATCACGCCGTTGTCGAGGAGAGCCTGTGCGTCGTCGCCGTCGAGCTCGTTCTGCGTGGCCGAAGGCATGGCGATGTCACACTTCACGTGTTTCCAGGGGCGCTCCCCGGGGAGATATGTCACGTCAGGATACCTTTCCACCACCTCGCTTATGCGGCCACGGTAGTAGTTCTTGAGGTCGAAGATATAGTCGAGCTGCTCCTCAGTGAAGCCTTCAGGCTTGATGATGCAGCCGCCGCTGTCGCTCATCGAGACGACCTTAGCCCCGAGCTGAGTGAGCTTACGGGTGGTGTAGAGGGCCACATTTCCCGACCCGGACACGGCAACCTTCTTTCCACGTATATCGATTCCGCGGGTAGCGAGCATGTTGAGAAGGAAATAGCAGTTGCCGTAGCCGGTGGCCTCGGGACGTATCAGCGAACCGCCGAAATCGAGACCTTTGCCGGTGAAAGTGCCCGTAAACTCGCGGGCCATCTTCTTATAATAGCCATACATGTAGCCCACCTCACGGCCACCCACGCCGATGTCGCCGGCAGGCACGTCGGTGTCGGGGCCTATCTGGCGCCACAACTCTGCAATGAAAGCCTGGCAGAAACGCATGATCTCCATGTCGCTCTTGCCACGCGGCGAAAAATCAGATCCACCCTTCGCGCCACCCATGGCGAGTGTGGTCAGGGAGTTCTTGAAAGTCTGCTCGAAGGCGAGAAACTTCAGGATCGACTGGTTGACCGACGAATGGAAGCGTATGCCACCCTTGTAAGGACCGATGGCGTTGTTGTGCTGGATACGGTAACCCATATTGTTGTGCACCTTCCCCTTGTCGTCGACCCAGCTGACACGGAAAGAATAGATACGGTCAGGTATACAGAGACGTTCTATCAGATTTTCAGCCTCGAACTGGGGATACTCGTTGTAGACATCCTCGATGGAATCGACTACCTCCTCGACGGCCTGAAGATATTCAGGCTCATGAGGGAAACGACGCCGGAGATCGGCCATTACCTCTTTTGCTTTCATTCGGAATAAGAGTAGATTGTTTCGTTAAATTGATATAATCATATCGCCCCGAAGAGCGATGGAACCGCATTTTTCACAAATTTGCCGCAAAGTAACAAAAAAATCTGCAATTACACAACTTTTTGCCTCATCCGAGAGGAAAACATGTATGAGAGTCTACTCATGAGCACGCTGCTCGGCCACTATCATCAGCAGTTCGTCGCGTATCTCCGAAGGGAGCGTTATCCCCCTCACCTGAATGCTGCGGCTCCATCCCGCCACATCCTGCGGCAGGAGCGTCAGGAGCACATCGCGAAATTCCTCAGTCTCCTCAGGGGTGT
This sequence comes from uncultured Sangeribacter sp., assembly GCA_964566015.1. Lineage (GTDB taxonomy): Bacteria > Bacteroidota > Bacteroidia > Bacteroidales > Muribaculaceae > Lepagella. The sequence goes on from CAZMHE010000128.1 coordinate 4,125, forward strand.
AACCGTCGGCCGTGCGTCCGCGGAAGCGATCGAGCTCCTCATCATCATAATAGACCACCTCGCCCGACATCGGCGAAAGACTGGTCTTCTCGCAGACAAGATGAAGCCCGCAACACACCTCGCCACCGGCATCGGCCGACTCTTCACCACCTTCACCGGAAGGTGCGTCATTCACCGCCATGTCGGCGTTATCCACAGCAGCGGATTCTCCGGCTTTATCCTGAGCAGGATGACGCCCGTCAAGAAGATAGAGCACTATCCCTATCGCAACCATCCCGACAAATATGATCAACGCTCCTGTCATGACTCGACAATCATTTTATTATCCGAACGGCGGCATTTCAGTCCTGTGCGCGCCAACTCATCCCAGAAACCGGGATAGGATTTGCCCACGACATCCGGATCGGCGATCTCCACCTTACCGACTTTATGCGCCGTCATAGCAAAGGCCATAGCGATACGGTGGTCGCCGCAAGGATCTATGACACCCTCCGGCGAATGTACCTTACCGGCATCCTCTTCATTAAACACGATCGTGTCTTCACCGATCTCCACCTTTATACCAAAGAGGGAGAGCCCGGCACGCAATGCCTCAAGACGGTCACACTCCTTCACACGGAGATTGCGCACACCCGTAAGGTTGAAAGGCACACCTGCAAGAGCACATGCACACACAAACGGAGGCACCAGATCGGGTTTATCGGAGAAATCTCCCCACACACGGCGGGGCACATCATGCGTGCGGCATACTTCCACCCCTCCCGGAGTGAAGAGTGAGGAGACACCGAGAGCGTGGAACAGGGGAACCGCCACGGAATCCCCCTGCAGCGACTCCGACGGCGCGGTTAACCCCCCGAGACGAAGCGGAGTCGAACCGAGAACCATCCCCTCATAAAAGAAGGAGGCCGCACTCCAGTCTTTCTCTATCCTGATACTCTCCGGCCTGCGATATTCGCCGGTATCAATCCTCACCTCATCCTCAGTAAGGCAAGGTGAGACACCGAACAACCTCATCACTCCGGCTGTCATATCCACATACGGACGCGACACAAGGGGTGTGGCAAACCGCAACCTCACGGCTCCCTTCCACGTAGGGGCGGCCAACATGATTGCCGAGATAAACTGCGAACTGACATCGCCCGCTATCTCATACTCACCACCCTGAAGATGGCCTCCTTTTATATGGATCGAATCACCGGAGACGGAGATTTCGGCTCCTGCCGCGCGAAGCACCTCCACAAGTGGAGCAACCGGACGTTCACGCAGGCGCCGGCTTCCGGTCAGTTCACATTCCACGCCCGGTGTGGATGCCGCAGCAGCCATCAGGAAACGGAGGGCCGTGCCCGATGCTCCAAGATCTATCCGCACACTTTTCCCTGCTCCGGAGCTCACGTTTTCCTTAAGTGCGGTTATAGCGCGGCGCATCACCCGGAGGTCATCGCAAATGACATTTGGAAGCAAATCATCCCCGCCGTCTGATCGGCCGGCAAGATACGAGGCCGTCATCACCCTTGCTCCCAAGCTCTTCGAAGGTGGAAGCCCTAAGGCCGCAGGGCGGAAGAAGAGACAGGCGTCGCCGTAGGAGAGGAAACGGTAGTCCTCTGCAAGCGCTTCCTCATAGACGCGTCGCCAACGCGGAGAGGGACCCTCATAATCGAGCGAACCTAAGAAAGAGGAAACAAGGAGCAGGAGTGTGGATTGCGGCTGATGGAAATTAGTCACCATCGCGTCGGTCATTCTCCAGCAAAATCCGGGAGCAATCATGATAGCAGTGGAGGCGGTCAGTGATGAGAGCCCGTGCGCATCCATATATCCGAGGAGCGAACGGAGAGAGGCCACGGTATCGGCCCGGAGCATATCCTCACGGTATGCGTCCCATTGTCCGACATGAAGACCGGTGTCGCCCGAAGCCACGAGATGCCCGAGCACCGGTAGCGACTCGAGGGTGCGCACCGAAGTAGTGCCTACGGCGGCAAGGGTGCGACGCGATTCCTTCTGACGGATAAGCCGCTCGAGCAGCATGCGCGATACGGTGAAAGTCTCCGTGTGCATCGGGTGGCCGCCGATGGTCTCCGACTTCACCGGCTGAAACGTGCCGGCCCCGACATGCAGGGTAAGCTTACCGACATCTATATTATGGGCAGCGAGGGCGCTGAAAATCTCGGGTGTGAAATGGAGACCCGCCGTCGGTGCAGCCACCGAACCCTTCGCGTCGGCATATACAGTCTGATAGTCGGAAAGGTCGCTCTCTTCCGAGTCCCTTTTAAGGTATGGAGGCACAGGTATGTTGCCGGCCGCTTCCACGACCGAGGCGAACGTAGCCTCCGGATTGTCCCATGTGAATTCAATGGCATGGGCGTTTCCTCCGGTCGGGTGAAGACGTGTGGCCTTCAGTGTGAACGGAGCCGCGAAACCCTCCGGCTGTATCTCAAGGGAAAGCGGCCCGGACTTCCAGCGTTTCAGATTACCCACCAGACAGTTCCAGATACACCGTGTGCGCGTCTGGAAAGTCAGGACATAATCCGAGGGGTCGATCGGTTCGAGAAGGAATATCTCTATCCTCGACCCTGACGGTTTTCTGAAGGCCATGCGGGCGTTGATGACACGCGTGTCATTGCAGACGAGCATCGTGCCCGGAGGAAGCAGGTTGGGGAGATCGGAAAAAATGCGGTGTGAGATCCTCCCGTCAGGACGCGACAGAAGAAGCCGGCAGGCATCTCGTTGGGCGAGTGGATGGCGTGGAATGCGTTCGTCAGGGAGATTATAGTCGAAACTATCTATCTTTATCTCTTCTACCATTGAGAAAAATATAAGGACCTAAAATACTGGTTAACAGAGAAAGACGGAAATAATCCAAAAATCCCTGAAAAAAATTTTTACAAATTTAGTAAAAAAATTTGGCAGTTTCAGAAATATGCCCTAACTTTGCACTCGCAATCGGGCGATTAGCTCAGCTGGTTTAGAGCGTCTGCCT
>CAZMHE010000129.1:0-7054 GCA_964566015.1 uncultured Sangeribacter sp.
CCATTATGCCCAGCGGAAAGAAAAGAAAAGGCCACAAGATGGCCACCCACAAGCGCAAGAAAAGACTGAGAAAAAACCGTCATAAGAAGAAATAAGACGGGCATCCGGTCAAGACTCTGCACTGACACCCATAAAGCCGTCCGTCTCCCTGAGGATTCACTTAGCGGAGACGGACGCGCTTAAAAAGGGTGGATGACAAACAGGTTTTGCAGCAGAGTCGGTATTGCAAGTAAGACAGATAGAAATGAAAAGTGAGTTAATAGTTGACGTCCAACAGAAGGAGATCTCAATCGCACTGCTTGAAGACTCCAGGCTCGTCTCCCTCCAGAAGGAAAGCCGCAACATCGCTTATGCGGTGGGCGACCTTTATCTGGCAAAGGTGAAGAAGATCATGCCGGGTCTGAATGCTGCCTTCCTCGATGTAGGCTATGAAAAGGACGCTTTTCTTCATTATCTTGACCTCGGCCCTCAGTTCAGCACCTATACTTCCTTCTTGAAGGAAGCGATGGCCGATAAGAAAAAGGTGCCTAATATCTCGAAATTCAAGCTCGAGCCTGACATACCGAAGCAGGGAACCGTGCAAGACGTGCTTCAACCCGGACAGCAGCTTCTTGTGCAGATTGCCAAGGAGCCGATTTCCTCGAAAGGGCCGAGGCTCACCACGGAGATTTCATTCACGGGGCGCTTCATGGTGCTCATGCCTTTCGGCGACAAGATTTCTATCTCGCAGAAGATAAAGTCGGCGGAAGAGAAAATCCGTCTCCGTCAGCTGATCGGAAGCATCAAGCCCAAAGGATTCAGCGTTATTGTCCGTACGAGTGCCGAGAACAAAAGGGTAGCCGAACTCAACAACGAGATGCGCAGCCTCGTGAAGAGTTGGGAAGACTCGATAGCAAAGATGCAGCGCAGTCAGCCACCGATGCTCATCTATGAGGAAGACTCAAGGGCAGTAAGCGTAATACGCGACATCTTCAGCCCGAATTTCGAGAATATCTACGTCAACGAAGTCGAGACGTATGAGCAGATCAAGAACTATGTTAATCTGATCGCTCCCGAAACCAAAGACATTGTGAAGCTCTACGGGAAAGATGTGCCGATCTTCGATCATTTCAACATCACCCGCCAGATCAAGAGCTCCTTCGGAAAGACCGTCTCTTTCAAGAGCGGTGCATACATCATCATCGAGCACACAGAGGCCCTACATGTGATCGACGTCAACTCAGGCAACCGCAGCAAGGCTTCCAGCGATCAGGAAAGCAATGCCCTCGACGTCAATCTTAAGGCAGCCGATGAGATAGCACGCCAGCTTCGCCTCCGTGATATGGGAGGCATCATTGTCATCGACTTCATTGACATGAACAAGCAGGAACACCGGCAGGCACTCTTCGACCATATGAAGGAGGTGATGGCCAACGATAGGGCACGTCACAATATCCTGCCGTTGAGTAAGTTCGGCTTGATGCAGATAACCCGACAGAGAGTCCGTCCGGCGCTCGACATCACGACCAGTGAAACGTGTCCCTCCTGCCTCGGTAAAGGTGAGGTTCAGCCCTCGCTGCTCTTTACGGATAAGCTCGGCGACAAGATAGAGTATCTTGTCAATATCCTTCAGGTCAGGAAATTCACGATGTATGTGCATCGGTTTGTAGAAGCCTACATCAAGAAGGGGATGTTCTCCCTCTATGGGAAGTGGCGTCGCAAGTATGGCCGGTCAATGAAGGTAGTGGCCGATGAGTCGCTCGCTTATCTCCAGTATCGTGTGGTCGATGAGACCGGTAAGGAGATAGACCTCAAGGAGGAGAGCGACTTCAACAGCAACCAGTCGAAGACGCATGCGCGTCAGAAAAACTCAGGTAATGATGAAAATTAGTCCTGAACCGTCCGTTCAGACTCAATCCCAAACAGATACCGGGATGATGGAACTTCCATCATCCCGGTATCTGTTTGGGATTGTTTGAGTTATTGGGGGGTGGAGAGGAGGTCAGCGACGATGAAGGTGGAGCCGCCGATGTAGAGGATGTCGGAGGGGGCGCAATCGGATAGGGCGGCACGGTAGGCATCGGCTACGGTGCCGAAGGTGTGTCCGTCGAGACCCGCCTCTAAGAAGCGTTCGTGAAGTTTGTCGGCAGGAAGCGCTCGCGGTATCGATGCGTTGGTAATATAATAGTCCGCATCCTTAGGTAATAACCGGAGGATGTTGTCGATATCCTTGTCAGCCACGAAACCGATAACAAACCTCAGACGGCTCCACGGTCGCTTTTCAATTAGTTCCTGAAGTTGCTTCATGTTGCTCCCGATGCCGGCGATATTATGACCTGTGTCTGCGATAGTGAGAGGTTCACGAGCAAGGATGCTCCAACGTCCCTGTAATCCAGTGAGAGAGTCAACTTCCGAGATACCTCTGCATACCGCCTCGTCATCTATCCTTATTCCGGCTTTTCGTATGGCATCAACAGCATGTAGAACAGTCTCGATATTGTGAAGCTGATAGTCACCACCTAACGGTGAATGCCATTTCCCCTCAGCTGATTCGCCATCCCATCCACCATCTTCCGCCCGCTTGACTGACAGAATCCGGGCGGTGTCTCCGGCGAAAGTGATCGGAGCACCGACCTCTGCGGCATGGTCTTCAAATACTTTCCTGACCTCACCTTCCGCTTCCCCGATTACAACCGGTATCCCTCTCTTCATGATTCCGGCTTTCTCGGTGGCAATTTCCGGGAGGGTTGCACCAAGAAACTGGGTATGGTCTTTCGATATATTCGTGATTACACATGCATCGGGCGTAATGATATTCGTGGAGTCGAGACGTCCACCCATTCCGACTTCTATGACGGCGAAATCAACCTCTTGCGATGCAAACCAGTCGAAAGCCATCATCATCGTCAGTTCAAAAAAGGATGGATGCCCTTCGTAGCCGGATGTTTTCCACTTTTCCACGAACCGCACAACATCCTCCTGAGGAATCATCTTGCCGTCAACGCGCATACGCTCACGGAAATCTATAAGGTGAGGAGAGGTATAGAGTGCGTTGCGGTAACCCTGACTTTGCAGGATGGCCGCAAGCATGTGGGAGGTGGAACCCTTGCCGTTGGTGCCTCCGACATGTATCGATCGGAAACGACGATGCGGGTGACCGAAAAATCTGTCGAGATTGAGACTCGTGTCGAGTCCAGGTTTATAAGCGGGAGCCCCGATGCGCGAGAACATCGGAAGCTGACTGAAGAGGTAATCGAGAGCCTGTTGATAGTCCATTCAGAAATAGATTATGAATCCTGCAATACCGGCCGCAACGATCACGAGGATGGGATGCGGCTTGATCTTCTTCCCCCTGAAAGGTATCGGGAAATAGACAAGGAGAAAGGATATGACGCAAATGGCGATGTTGGTCCAGAGTTGCCAGGAGATGCCGTTGGGGTTGAAATTGGCCTTATTCATGAGCATGAGGGCGGCTGAGGCGATAAGTCCGACCACGACGGGACGCAGCCCGGTGAATACAGCCTTGATGGCCCCGCTTTCGCTGTGCCGACGGATGAAGTGGCTGCTGTAGAGGACAAGGAGGAAACTGGGCACCACCACTGCAAGAGTGGCGAGGCATGACCCGAGCAATCCCCACGCTATGCCCTGAAGAGCAGGATCAACACTCCCGGGAGCGACGAATCCGATATAGGTGGCCGAATTGATGCCTATCGGTCCCGGTGTCATCTGTGATATGGCGACTATGTCAGTAAACATCGTCTCCGAGATCCATCCGGGGGTGACGACCGCCTTCTCTACGAGTGAGAGCATGGCATACCCTCCGCCGAAGCCGAAAATGCCTATCTTGATGTAGGCCCATATGAGTTGCCAGTAAATTGTCATCTTCTTTTGCTGTTGTTTCTGCGGCGCGGAATATACCAGAAGAGGAAGCCCCCGAGTCCGCCGAGGAAGATATAAAGGATAGGATTGGATATGAAACCGAGGTCAACGGTAATCAGAAGAGCCACCACCAACGGAATCCAGACGGTCTTCCAGCGGAGATTGGCCGCCTTGGCTGAGGTGATTACCGGCGCGACGATCAGAGCCACGACGCAAGGGCGTATGCCCATGAATATGGATGAGATCACGCGGTTGCTCTTGATCATGTCCGGGGTGAGGAAGATGGCGATGGCAAGGATTATGAGGAAGGAGGGTAGGATTGTCCCGGCCGCCGATACCACACTCCCTTTCCCGCCGCGTATCTTGTCGCCGACCGCTGTGGCGATGTTGACGGCTAAGATTCCGGGAAGAGACTGGGAGATGGCGAGGAGATCGAGGAAATCCTCGCGTTCAATCCAGTGATGTTTGTCTACAATCTCGCGCTCAATTATTGAAATCATCGCCCAGCCCCCGCCAAAGGTGAAGAGTCCTATCTTGAAGAATGTTGTGAACAGTTCAAGATAGCCTGAAGCGGGAGCCGGGCCTGATGGCGCGACAGTGTTGTCGTTCATATATGTTTACCGATGGGTAATTTTCAATACTTGTGAGAAGTTGCCTTCAATTCTTCGGACGTGAGTTTCTGACGGTCCATCGACCTCCATACATAAGCGATATATGCAAGCACGAAAGGAACGATAATCGAGACATAGCTCATGGCTGTCAGAGTGAACTCCGACGAGGAGGCGTTGCGGATTGTCAGTGATGAGGAGGGGTCGGTAATGGAGGGGTAGAATGCTGTGTCGCCGTAACCGGCCACCCAGAAGAGGGAGAGCACGGCGAGGACAGTGCCGATGCCGGTAAACCATATGCCTCCCGTCCAGTGTGCGGAGAAGACCGACTTGCCGAGACCGAAAAGCACGAGCACGACTCCGAGAAGAAGAGCAACCGCAGCCCACCACATCTCAACATAGTTGTGGAAATACTTGAAGGGTGTCTCCACAGCCACTACGCTCCAGTCTGCATTATGTGTGACGCTGTAGCCTGTGGTTGTCAATACCAGCACGAGGAATGTCACGAAAAAGACCACGAAGATACCTCCGTTGATGAAAGCGCTGCGTTTGAGGGTCTGGAACATGGCCTCATCGCCCGTGATGTTGTTCATCATGTAGAGGGAAGCCTGCATACGCGCAAGGAAAAGGACGGCCACACCGAGCACAAGATTCTTCCAGTAGAATATTGCCTCGAAACCATGTGTGGGTGCCCACTGGGAAATCACAGGGCTCTTTGAATCGAGAAGATTGCCGCGGCTAACAACGAACTCACCTCCGAAGAAGAACATCGATACCGCCACTCCGAGAAGTATGCAGCCGAAGCATCCGTTGATGAAGAGGAATGTGTCATACGTGCGTGTGCCATAGATATTTCCGGCCTTGTTGCGGTATTCGTAGCTGACAGCCTGGACGATGAAGCTGAAGAGGATGAGGAGCCAGAGCCAGTAGGCACCTCCGAAACTCGTTGAGTAGAAGAGTGGGAAAGAGGCGAAGAACGCTCCGCCGAAAGTGACGAGGGTCGTGAACGTAAGTTCCCATTTGCGTCCCATGCAATTTACGATAAGGTCGCGTCGCTCATTGGAGGAAGCCGACAGCAGCATCGACTGTCCACCCTGCACGAAGAGCAGAAACACGAGGATGGCTCCCAATACGGAGATCAACATCCACCAATAGTTCTGAAGATATTCGAGTGTCATAATATTGTCTGTTTGATAGATGTGTGAATAATTAGCCGAGATCGGTCTGTGAACGGCGGCTTATCTGGCGCATCATGATGCTCACCTCGGCTATGAGGAGCACAGTGAAGATCACGGCGAAGAGCCAGAATGTCAGTATTACGGAACCGGAGGGGATGTCGGAGATAGCCGCTTTGGTCGGCAGGAGATCCTGTACAGTCCAGGGCTGACGTCCCACTTCGGCTACAACCCATCCTGCTTCGGAGCATATCCACATTAGGGGAACCGAGACGATGGCGATCAGCTGGAGCCATTTGTTGCGTGAGAGCCAGTCTGTGCGGTAAGCTGCGAAGAGAGCCACGATGAAGAAGAGGAGGAAGTAGCTTCCGAGTATTACCATCACGCGGAAGGAATAGAAAGTGGCAGCCACGGGGGGTATAGCCTCCTCTACTGAATCGAAATATCCATAACCGAAATAGGGATAATACTCACGAAGGTTCTTCTCGGCCGCCGCCATTGCTTCAGTGTCGCCGACGGCGCGTGCGCGGTCGTATTCGCGGAGAGCGTCATGCGAGAGGCGTCCGAGACGGATGCGCTCGGCATAGGAGACGGTGTTGACCGTGTCTCCCTCGGCATTGACGCTGACACCGTTGATGATGTCGGAGATGCCGGGCACGAAAGCCGACGGATCATGCTTGGCAAGTATGGAGAGGCCGTAGGGTATGGAGATGTCGAAGAGATACTCATCCTCGGCGTTGTCCCATTTCTTGTCGGGATTGAGGAGGCCGGCGGCTACGATGCTCTGGCTCTGGCTGCCGTGGTAGAGACCCTCCATGGCGGCAAGCTTCATCGGCTGGGTCTTTGTGACCTCAACGGCAGATCCGTCGCCTGTCCACATCGTGAGAAGAAGGCCTATGAGACCAATCCAGCCACCAACCTTGATGGAGCGGATGGCAAAGAGGGCGTTGCGCTTCTTATAGAGCATCCAGCAGCTCACTCCGATTACGAACACTCCGGAAAGAGCCCAGCCCGAGAGGGTGGCGTGGAGATATTTGTTGATGGCCACACCCGAGAAAAGAGCCCAGAAATTGTCCATCACGTTGCGCATCTGGGCGGGGTCGAACTCCATGCCGACGGGATATTGCATCCATGCGTTGGCCACAAGGATCCAGAGGGCCGAGATAGAGGCGCCGAGCCAGGTGAGCCATGTCGAGACGAGGTGAAAGCGTGGGCTGACCTTTCCCCAGCCGAAGAACATGACGGCCACGAAAGTAGCCTCCATGAAGAAAGCGAGGAGACCCTCGATGGCAAGGGGTCCTCCGAAGATGTCTCCCACAAACCAGGAATAGTTGCTCCAGTTTGTGCCGAACTCAAACTCGAGGATAATACCGGTGGCGACACCGATGGCGAAGTTGATGCCGAAGAGTGTCA
>CAZMHE010000130.1:0-6993 GCA_964566015.1 uncultured Sangeribacter sp.
GGGAGAGTGAGTCAGACTCACTCTCCCGGTCGCCCTCTTTTAGAAAGAAGGCACTTATGGATTTCGTAAAACATGAATGTGGAGTCGCAATGGTCAGGCTCCTGAAAGAACGCCAACATTATGAGACCCGTTACGGAGATGTCTACTTCGGTCTTCATCTTCTTGAAAAGATGATGATACGCCAATATAACAGGGGTCAAGACGGGGCAGGGATCGGTTGTATCAATACCGACAACAATAAGCCGGAAATCTGGCAGATCCGCCAGGAAGGGACGTCGGCTGTGGAAAAGATGGCCGAACGGATCGACAAGGAGATAGCTGCCGAGAGGGAATGGGGCTCGTCGCATCTCCCGTTCTGCGGAAATCTGATGCTGGGTCATGTGCGTTACAGCACTACCGGGCTTCATGGAGAAAGATTCCTTCACCCTTTCAGGCACGATTTCCCTTCTCCTGAAGAAAGCATGATGATATGTGGTAATTTTCATCTCATCAACACCAATAAGATATGGAATATCCTTAAAGATGAGGGGATCGAAGCCTGTGCCGATACGGATACCCACGTTCTGCTCGAACACATCGCATCCAGAAGTCGCGATGAAAACGGGAATAAAAGACCGGTTGAAAACACTCTTGAGGCTACGGCACCACTATGGGACGGAGGATTCGTGATCTGCGGAATAAATACCACCGGAGAATTCTGGTGTGTCCGCGATTCCCATGGCATCCGACCTGCCTTCTGGTATGCCGACGATGAGAAGGTGATCATTGCCAGTGAGAAATCGGCCATATCCCTCTCAGCGGGTATCGATCCTGCTGAAATCAGAGAATTGCGTCCCGGGGTGATGATAGGTGTGACACCTGACGGGAAACTCCTTTTCCGTCGCGTCATCGAGGAGAAACCGATTCGTGAATGTGTCTTCGAACGCATATATTTCTCAAGAGCGGACGGAGGGGAGATAACACTCGAGCGTGAAAGACTCGGCAATCTCCTTGCACGGCGCCTGAATGACAAGGGTATCGCCGACGTTGACAAGACATTCTTTTCCTTTGTGCCGGCATCGGCACGTTCGGCATTTCTCGGCATGGTGGCATATTTCGCCAATCTTCCTCTTCCTGTCACAGCTCAGGAACTCGCCGGGAGCTATGACGATAAGAATCTTCCGCACACATTTGTCCGGGCTGACGGTAAAACGGTAAACTTTGGCCGTCTTATCGAAAAAGGGAAACCTCTGCGCACTTTCATCTCTACAGAGACAGGAAGGGAGGAACTCGTAGAGCGCACCTATAATAAAGTGATTGAGAAACTCCCAGACGGCATGAACAGGATTGTCATCATAGATGACAGTATCGTGAGGGGCACCACTCTCAAGAAATCAGTAATCTCAATCCTTGACACCTTCAATCCGGAAGAGATAGTGATTGTGTCAAGTACGCCGCAGGTAAGGTATCCAGATTTCTACGGAATAGACATGTCGCGTTTAGGGGAACTGATTGCATTCCGTGCAGCCGTCAATCTTGTGAAACAAAAGAGTCGCGGAGAGGTTCTTGAAGAAATTTACCGACAGAGCAAGAGCGCACTCGCCGGAGAGCAGCGTACACGTAATTTCGTACGTCTTCTCTATAAGGAGGTTTCAGGCCATGAACTTTCCGAAGAGATAGGCAGAATGGTAAAGCCGGAAGGGTGCAACGCTGAGATCAAGGTTGTCTATCTCGACCCGAAGGATCTTCGCGTGGCTATTCCTAATCATACCGGTGACTGGTGTTTCTCCGGAAATTATCCCACCTCCGGAGCTTACACTAAAATCTGCGAGGCCTACGTTAACTTTTACGAAGGCAGAAGTGAAGCAAGATAACCGGAATGACAAAAACCAAACGAAAACTTGAGCTGCTCGCACCGGCGGCTAACGCAGACATCGCCATTGAGGCAATCAAACATGGTGCGGATGCCGTATACATAGGTGCCGTCAGCCACGGTGCGCGCAAAAGTGCAGCCAATTCGATTGAGGATATATCTAAAGTTGTGGAGTTTGCCCATCAATTCAGGGCAAAAGTTTACGTTACGGTCAACACCATAGTCTACGATAATGAACTGACTCAAGTTGAGAAACTATGTCGTGATCTCTACAATATCGGGGTTGATGCCTTGATTGTTCAGGATATGGCTCTCCTTCGGCTCAACCTCCCTCCCATACCTCTTCATGCCAGCACTCAGTGTGACATCCGCACCCCTGAAAAGGCACGCTTTCTTCAGGAAATCGGGATGTCACAGTTGGTTCTTGCACGTGAGCTTACTTTACCGGAAATCCGCAAAATTTCTGATTCAGTCGACATACCCATCGAATGTTTCGTGCACGGAGCTCTCTGTGTCAGCTATTCAGGTCGGTGTCACGCCAGTCTGGCCACGACGGGGAGGAGCGCGAACAGGGGAGAGTGTGCCCAATTGTGTCGTCTCCCTTATACACTACGTGATGGTGAAGGGAAGATTCTCGCCAAAGACAAACACCTACTCTCGTTGCGCGATTTCAATGCCTCTTTAAAACTCCCCGAACTAATTGAGGCAGGTGTAAGCTCTTTCAAGATAGAGGGAAGATTGAAGGAAGCAGATTATGTTAAGAATATCGTTGCCTATTATTCCTCTCTACTTAATAACTACATATCAAGACACAAGGATGAGTACGAGAGGAGTTCAAAGGGGAGGAGTGTCCTCGCTTTCACCCCGGTTCCCGAGAAAAGTTTCAACAGAGGATTTACCGATTATTTTCTATCAAATCGCCGTCCCGAGCATATCGCTTCACTTCTGACACCAAAATCATTGGGTGAGAAAATCAGTAATCCTGATCAGTTACACAACGGAGACGGTTTAAGCTATATTGATGCTTCGGGCAATTACTGTGGAGTCAATGTCAACCGCATAGATAATGGTCAGATCCTTACTCCCAAGGGAGTCTTGAGACTCCCTAAATCGGTCGAACTACGCAGAACAAAAGATATAGAGTGGCAGAAAATGATGGCTCGCGACACAGCTGTCAGGACTCTTTGGCTTGACGTGACAATCGACAAGGAGAAAGTCCGGGCAATTGATGAGAGAGGAGTGGAAGTCACCGTTCCGCTTGATGTCACGATGGAGAAGGCACGGAAACCAATGGATTTCCGCCAGGAATTTGAGCGACTCGGAGGCACTCCCTATAAGCTTCGGGAATTTCAATCAATGCTCCCCGATTCCGTCTTTATTCCCCGTTCGGAACTGGCCGCACTGCGAAGACATCTGGTCATGTTGCTTGACGAAACTAACAGGGCCACTTATCCCGTGGAGCTGAGAAGGCCGGAGAATACTGATTTTCCATACCCCTTGAGAAAGCTTGATTTCCGCGATAATGTCTCCAACACACTTGCACGGCAGTTCTACATGGATCATGGTGTTAAAGTCATCGAGGATGCTCTGGAAACAAAAAAGACCATCCCGGAAAAGGGGACGGTCGTAATGACTACGCGGCATTGCGTGCTGCGTGAGTTGGGACTTTGCAAGAGACTCGCAGGAAGAAATATTCCGGGGCCCGTGACATTGCAATCCGGCCAGCGTTCATTTCGTCTTCACTTCAATTGTGTCGACTGCGAGATGGAGGTCATCCTCTGAAGGGAGATTAGCGCGTCCCAATTCCTCGAGACGCTTTTTCTTCAATTCAGCAATACCGGTGATCAAACGTATCAGCGAATCATTCTCCTCCTCGGAGAGTGAAAGATCGGTGTCTGCCGGGTATTTGAAATTTAGTGCAGTCATACGGTTATCGAATCTTGAAGCCAACTCATCGATGCGGGCGGTATCTCTCGCTGTCTTGAGACTGTCTGAATAAGACTTAATCAACCGTACACTATTCTCAAAAAGATCCCTTGCCTCCTTGTCAAGATTATTCTCGGAAGTTTTTCCGCAACTGGTCATAACAGACACGCTGACAAGGAATGTCAGGACCGTAAGAATACTGTGTAATGATTTCATATCCCTGAGTGTATTCGTCATTTACCTTCTTTCATATGCACGAGTTTCGGGCGGAGATACTCCGCCGTATAAGACTCCTCACACATAGCAACCTGTTCCGGTGTTCCTTGTGCCACGAGTGTTCCACCCTTGTCACCACCTTCCGGGCCTATGTCAATTATCCAGTCAGCTGACTTGATCATGTCCATGTTATGCTCGATAATGACAACCGTGTGCCCCTTGTCGACAAGGGCATTAAGCGATTTCAGGAGGGTGGCTATGTCATGAAAATGAAGGCCGGTAGTAGGCTCATCGAAGATGAACAAAGTGTGCTCCACATTCTCCTGTGATATGAAATAGGCAAGTTTCACGCGCTGATTCTCACCTCCTGACAAAGTCGAGGAGCTCTGACCGAGTTTGATATAACCGAGTCCGACATCGCTCAACGGTTTAAGTCGCTTTATGATTCGCTTCTCCTGAGTGCCGGATTGTTCTGAGAGGAACTCTATTGCCTGATCTACGGTCATCTCGAGGAAATCATAGATATTCTTTCCCCTGTATGTCACATCAAGCACTTCCTGCTTGAACCTCTTTCCATGACAGACCTCACATTCCACCTTAATGTCAGCCATAAACTGCATCGGGATAGTGATTGTGCCTTCACCCTTGCACTCCTCGCAACGTCCACCCTCAGAATTGAAGGAGAAGAAAGCCGGAGTAAAGCCCATCTGTTTCGCAAGTTGCTGGTCGGCAAAAAGTTTTCGTATCTCCTCAAATGCCTTAAGATAGGTGGCGGGATTTGAACGCGAGGATGTACCGATAGGATTCTGGTCTACAAATTCAACTCTCTTTACATCCTTCAGATCTCCCTGAAGCCTCCTGTGAGCACCCGGAGCATCCATCGGTTCGCCAAGCTGACGCGCAAGAGCACGATAAAGGATATCCCTTACGAGTGTTGACTTTCCGGAACCGCTGACACCCGTCACGACAGTCATGACACCAAGAGGGAAACGGACGTCGATGTTCTTGAGGTTGTTCTCCATGGCTCCGGAAACCTCAATATATTTCTTCCAGGGACGACGGAGAGGAGAATAGTCAATCATCCTGTCTCCCCGGAGGTAATCGACGGTATATGAATCGGTGGCTGTGTGTGAAGCCAATGTTTCCGGAAGGTTTCCTTCATAGACGATATTACCACCGAGGCGACCCGCATCCTTACCTATATCGACGATATGATCAGCGGCAAGCATTATATCTTCATCGTGTTCGACCACAACAACCGTATTGCCTATCTCCTGCAACCTTCGGAGAACTGCTATAAGCCTGCGGGTATCACGCGAATGAAGACCGATACTCGGTTCGTCAAGGATATATAGCGAGCCTACAAGAGATGAACCGAGAGAAGTGGCCAGATTGATTCGTTGGCTTTCTCCACCGGAAAGGGTGGAGGAAAGCCGGTCAAGAGTGAGATAGCCGAGGCCTACCTCATCGAGAAAATCAAGGCGGTTACTGATCTCCGTGAGCAGACGTTTTCCGATCTTACGATCCGTATCGGAAATATTCAGAGATGCAAATACATTCCTGAGGTCGCTTACGGGCAGCTTTACAAGATCAGTGATGGTATGACCGTCTATCTTCACATACTCCACATCTTTGTGGAGTCGGGAACCATGACAGACCGGACATGTGGTTTTTCCGCGATAGCGAGCCTTCATGACACGGTATTGGATCTTATACTGATTCTCGTCAACCCAGCGGAAGAAACCGTCGATTCCTTCGAAATGGTGATTACCATGCCAAAGGAAGTCACGCTGAGCATCGGTCAATTCGGCATATGGGGTGTGAATGGGGAATCCGGCACGCGATGCAACCCTTATCAGATCCTTTTTCCATTCACCCATCTTTTCACCTCTCCAGCATTGCACAGCATCCTGATAGACAGAAAGTGTCTTGTCAGGTATGACGAGGTCTTCGCTTATCCCGAGTATTTTTCCGAAACCTTCGCACTCAGGACATGCTCCATAAGGATTATTAAAATTAAACATCAGATCCGACGGTTCGCGAAATTCCATTCCGTCGGCTGCAAATTTCCTTGAGAAATGGTGCTCCTTGGGTTCGCCATCTTCCCATATCTTTATGACACACTCGTCATGCCCCTCATAATAAGCTGTCTCAACAGAATCCGTCAAGCGTGAAACCTCATCTTTATCTTCAGAGACAGAGAGACGGTCAATCAGAAGGCGAAAACCGTCGGGAGAAATCTCCTCTCCTTTTTCGAGGAGATCAGACATGTCAAAGAACTCTCCATCCTTCTCAAGTCTGGAGTAACCCTCCTTTAGATATATCTCAATCTGCTGAAGGAAAGTTCTTCCTTCAGGGAGTTTAATATCGGTGAGAACAGCAAGGCGCGAACCTTCGGGATAAGTAAGGACGGTGGAGACAATATTCTCGATCGTATGCTTCTTTACCTCGTTGCCCGTGATTGGGGAGAAGGTATGTCCGATTCTTGCGAAAAGCATACGGAGATAGTCATAGATTTCTGTTGATGTTCCTACGGTGCTCCTCGGATTTCGGGTATTTACCTTCTGTTCGATGGCAATAGCAGGGGGGAGACCGGTGATATAGTCACACTCAGGCTTGGCCATCCTTCCGAGAAACTGGCGTGCATAGGCTGAGAGACTCTCCACATATCTGCGTTGTCCCTCCGCATAAAGAGTGTCGAAAGCTAAGGATGATTTACCTGAACCGCTGACACCGGTCATCACAATAAATTTATTGAGTGGAAGACGTATGTCAATATTCTTGAGATTATTGACACGCGCTCCTTTAATTTCAATGTATTTTTCGCTCATCAGTTGAATGTTGATCAGACATCCGCCATGATTTGGGATGCCGTATAATAAAGAGAGGTTGATGATGTATAAAAACAAGCGGCAGCTTAAAAACTGTCGCTTGTCTGTTCTAATCAAGTTGCCTTGGAAAGACTCGAACTCTCACAAACGGAACCAGAATCCGGTGTG
>CAZMHE010000131.1:0-6960 GCA_964566015.1 uncultured Sangeribacter sp.
AAAATCAAATATTTTTTAGGAAATATTTGCATTGTTGAGATTAATTAACTAATTTAGCGGTCGGAGAGCAATTCTCCGACCGCTTTCAGTCTGACGGTCTTCCTCTGTCAACTGGAAGGGTCACATATAGATTAAGTCAACGACAAAAGATATGATAATACTTTTCAATACAGTTGACATTTTAATCAGCTATTTTTAGACCCTACATCATGAATTGTTGAAGCGTCGGTAACCGGGAAGGTCACCGACGCTGATATTTTACTCCTATGGATGTTTGAGAATATTCCCGGAAGGGCCTTGACCCTTATCCCCAGAAGAAATAGCTGACAACTACGGCAGCTATCGCTCCTGTCAAGTCTGCAAGGAGAGCGTAACCTGCGGCATAGCGTGTCTTCATCACTCCGACACTGCCGAAATAGACGGCGAGTATGTAGAAAGTCGTATCGGTGGAACCTCGGACGGCCGCCGCAACTCGGCTGACAAATGCATCCGCCCCGTTCTCTTTCATCACATCGAGCATCATGGCGCATGAGCCGGAACCACTCAACGGTTTCATAAGCATCGTAGGCAACGCACCGACCCATTCGGCATCAAAACCGAGTGCTGTCACTACGCTCCCAACAGCTCCGGTGAACATATCCAGAGCACCGGAAGCCCTGAACATCCCTATCGCTACAAGTATCGCTACAAGATAGGGAATAATCATCACTGCCGTCTTGAATCCCTCCTTGGCACCTTCGATGAATGTGTCATAGACATTGATCCTTTTCCTCACTCCTGCTCCAATAAAGGCGATGATTACTGAGAAAAGGATGAAATTGGCGGCAAATGTTGAATAGGCCTCCATCTTGTCGGCCGGTAGTGTGGAGAACCACCATACGATACCACCAACAATGGCCGCGATACCTCCGAGCCATGACCAGATGACCCCATCCATCCGTATCCGCTGCTTGAGGCAGAGAGCCACAAGTCCGA
Source organism: uncultured Sangeribacter sp. (assembly GCA_964566015.1). GTDB lineage: Bacteria > Bacteroidota > Bacteroidia > Bacteroidales > Muribaculaceae > Lepagella. Next base: position 976 of record CAZMHE010000131.1, read on the forward strand.
CAAGTGTGGCTATGGAAGTGGCTATGAGTATCGGTAGGAAAATATCTGTCGGATTGGCTGCGCCACCCTGCGCCCGATACATCATGATGCTGACCGGTATCAGGCATAGACCGGATGAGTTGAGCACCAGGAACATGATCATGGCATCCGTGGCCGTGTCCTTCTCCTTGTTAAGGGTCTGCATCTCCTGCATTGCTCGCAGCCCCATCGGTGTGGCAGCGTTGTCGAGACCGAGCATATTGGCCGAGATATTCATGAAGATAGCTCCCATCGCGGGGTGTCCTTTCGGTATTCCGGGGAAAAGACGTGAGAAAAATGGTGAGATAAGGCGACCGAGGAAACTAATCACCCCTGCTTTCTCACCTATCTTCATTATACCCATCCAGAGAGTGAGCACTCCGGTCAATCCGAGAGAGATCTCAAAAGCGAAGGAGGCCTGTGAGAAGGAGCTCCCGATTATGTCGCTCCATATCGAAAGGTCGCCGGAAGCGAGAGTGCGTCCGGCGGCCATCAGGAATGCGATCGCAAGGAATGCGATCCAGATCCAGTTGAGTACCATCAGATTTTGCGGATACCCATTATCTCCCTTACATCCTTAAGGGTGTCGGCGGCATAAGCACGTGCTCTTTCTGCACCGCTCTTCACAACCTTTGAAAGATACTCGTCGTTGCTGCGGATGTCGAGAATCCTCTCACGGATCGGAAGCGTCACCTTCAGCATATCCTCGGCAAGCTGCTTCTTCATATCCCCATAGCGGATTGAGCAGTCGGCATATGCCTGACGATAGTGGTCAGCCACCTCCTTCCCGCTCACAAGGTCGAGAAGCAGGAACAGGTTCTCAACAGGCTGACTCGGCTTCTGGTTTGGTTCCTTGGGTCCTTCGTCGGTGACGGCACGCATCACTTTCTTACGGAGAGTCTTCTCATCGTCGATGAGATAAATGCAATTGCCCTCGCTTTTGCCCATCTTGCCTGAACCGTCGAGGCCGGGCACTTTCAGTGCCTCACCTCCGAAATTGAAATTGACTGGCTCGCCGAAATAGTTGGTCTTATAGAAAGCATTGAAACGACGCGCGAAACGGCGTGTCAGCTCAAGATGCTGCTCCTGATCCTTACCGACAGGCACGAAATCGGCATGATGGATAAGTATATCCACAGCCATAAGGGTAGGATAAGTGAGTAGACCGGCGTTGACACGCTGATTAGTCTGGTTGCCGATAATCTCCTTTTCAATCTCGTCGCTGTCTGAGGTGATGCCGAGAGCCTTGCGGGCCTTGTCTTTGAAAGAGGCAGTGCGCATCAGTTCACCGATGCCAACGTGCATGTTCATAAGGAGATACATCTCGGAAATCTCCGGTATATCACTCTGCACATAAAGTATATTCTTCTCCGGGTCGAGGCCGGCTGCAAGGTATTCTGCAAGGATATCCTTCACACTCTCGTGAAGTTGACGGGGGTCAGGGTTAGTTGTCAGCGCATGAAGGTCAGCGATAAAGAAACGGCAGTCAAAGTCATCCTGCATACGGATAAATTTGCTGAGAGCACCGTAATAGTTGCCGAGATGAAGATTGCCGGTGGAGCGGATACCGCTGAGCACCACCTTCTTGCCATCTTTCCCCTTCGGGGATGTGGTGGCGCCGTTAGCTGATTCCATTTTGTCCATATTATCGAATTCTATATTTTTCCTCTTAAATTAAATATTTATACTGATGTTTCGCAAATAGCAAATTCCCATAATATTCGCGTGTCGGCAAATAGCGCGTGTCGGCCGAAGGCCGGTGCGCGATGCCAAAGGCAATTTGACTGACCGCAAAATTAGTAAAAAAACCTTTTTTATCAAAATATCTTATCGGGTGAACCATTGAAGCTAATTATTGTTAAAATAATGACCGCCCGTCCGGGGGTCAGTCTAATTCTAATTGGAAATCCATATGCACCCGACATACAACAGCCTGTTAATGCGCTATAAGTCACTTGCCTTTGTGGCAGTTTTAGCCGCTGCGCCCCTCTTCGCGGGGTGCAGTCATCAGGCATCGGCCTCTCCTGTGGCCACCTCACAGACACCCTCTGTTGAGAATCAGGCAACTCCCGAAACTTCAGCCGAGAATCCGGCTCCCTCACATCAGGGAATCTCCGTCTCCGAATCAAAGAAGACTGCCCATAAGATCCTGTTCATCGGAGACTCGATGACAGGCTGGATGGGTGAGAGACTCAATGCCTGGGGTGATGTCAACGGGTTTGAAGTGGCTACCGTCGTCTGGGATGGATCAACAATAAAGAAATGGGCCAACACAACGTCGCTCCAGAAGATAATCAACGAGCAGAATCCCGATGCAGTGATGATAAGCCTCGGCATGAACGACCTCTTCGCACCTAATCCCGAGGCCACCTATTCCGAATCTGTCGACAAAATTATCGCCACATTCGGCAACCGCCCCTACCTCTGGGTCGGACCTCCATCATGGCCCGGGCATAGCGAGGGAAAGAAATTCACCTCGTGGGTATCCGGCAAAGTTGGTGAATCCCGTTTCTATGACAGTCTCGGGCTCCAGTTGCCGCGTCAAAGCCGCTCCAATCCGCACCCTACACGTAGTGGAATCGAAAAATGGATCGACGGCGTCGTGGAATGGATACCCTCAAACGCAGAATTCACCATCCCAACCGAGTCAACACCGGCCAACGGGAAGATGACACGAGGAAAATATTTCCTTTACAAGACTATGAAAGAAAAACTTTGACACATTTCCGGCTTACATAACTCGAGGCCCGGGTTGCGGCGTGAAGCCACGATCCGGGCCGCCCTTTTTCTTCAAAACGGCATGAACAGGTTGAGAGATGAATTAGAAATCGTAGCCGACGGAGAAGACCCATGCCTTGTTGTGGCCACCTGCAACCGGAGCCTTCCACACACGGCGGCATCCCGCCATATAATGTACATATAGCGAAATAAGGTCGTTGATCTTGAAACCGCTTCCGAACTTCAAACCGATGTCGATCGGTTTGGTCTCGGGATGAATCGTATATACCGGTGAGATCGGTGAAGTCTGTGGTCGTATGGCCGTGATCTTGTTTTTCCCTGTGTTGTGGAAAGTCCACTGAAAATACGGGCCCGCCTCGACAATCCATCTCAACGACTGGGAGAGATTGAAACGAGCCGAGAAAAGGATAGGAATATTGATGTTATAACTGCGGTAATGTCCAAGCTGAGTGAAATCGTCTTCCTGATTATCGTTGTTGTAGAACATATGCGCATAGGCATAATTACCGCTGCGCGACTGGAAGAAGATGCCCGGCTGAATTGAAAAATACTCACGCATGTTGAGGTCAACGGCAATACCCGCATCGACTCCCGTGCCCCAGCTGTTGTGATTCCATTGGTTGAATATGCCTGAAGGGAAAGTGCTGTTGGAGGTGTTTACACCGGCGCGAACGCTGAAAGTAAATGGATATTCAGCAGGTTCGGTATCGAGAAATTCCTGTGCCGAGGCCGTCGCCATAGAAAGGGTAGCCAACGCCACGGATGTCATGATCTTCTTAATTGGTTTCATGAAGGCAAAATTAAGAATTATTTCCCCAATATTGAAAAAATTCCTTAATTTTGTGTCCGCAAAGTAAAACAGCCAAACATATGAAAGCGCTACTTCCGAGCATGAAAGATTATCTGCTGATCATCCTCGGCCTCACTATTTACGCAATAGGCTTCACAGCCTTCATTCTCCCTCATGAGATAGTCATCGGTGGACTCACCGGTGTCGGCACACTCGTATATTTCGGCACGAATGGTCTTATTCCCGTTGCGGTCACGGCCTACGCCTGCAATATAATCCTTCTGACCCTGTCCTACAAGATCGTTGGCCGGGTCTTCGTCATGCGTACCATCTTCGGCGCCACCGTTCTGGCTCTTGGTATAGGTATCTTCGAGAATTTCTTCATGAATCTGGAACATCCTCTGATCGCCGACATCTCGATGAGCGGAGTGCTCGGAGGAATCTGCTGCGGAGTGGGAATCGGCATCACGTTCGTACACAACGGTTCTTCAGGCGGCACTGACATTGTGGCGGCGATGGTCTCGAAAGTGAGCAACGTCACGATCGGACGCACCATGATCTATGTGGATATGCTCATCATCCTCTGCTCGATCTTCCTCCCTTATGACGGCACACCCGCCGAACGTCTGGAAGCACGCGTGCCGCTGATAGTCTACGGACTGGTCGTGACTTTCATCATCGCCTACATGACCGACATGATTATCAACAGCAACCGACAGGCCACGCAGTTCATCATCTTCTCTACGAAATGGGCGGAGATAGCCGACAGGGTCAACAAGGAAGCGCAGAGGGGAGTGACAGTGATGGACGGCATGGGATGGTATTCCAAGAAACCGGTGAAAGTGTTGATGATCTTCTGCCGCAAGATAGAGAGCGTCACCATCTTCCGCATTGTGAAAAGCATAGACGAGCACGCTTTCATCTCCCAGGGCAACGTCAACGGAGTCTATGGCAAAGGCTTCGACACCATGCGCATCCGTCTCAAGAAACACCCCAAAGAAACCCCTGCCTCCCCCGACTCCTCCGACAACGAATACCTCCCCGAATAACCTTTTTGGTATCAGAGGGGAAGGAGGTCAGAGGGGGTGGCGGTCCGGAAGTTGAGCCAGTGGAGCGAAGGGTCACGTTTGTACCAGGTGAGCTGCTTCTTGGCGTAGACACGGGTGTTCTTCTGTATGCGCGCTACCGCTTCCTCTTTCGTCATCCTTCCGTCAAACCATTCAAACATCTCTTTCAACCCTACCGTATTCAGTGAGTTCAGGCCCCTCAGCGGCAACACTCTCCGGGCTTCCTCTTCCAGGCCTTGCTGCATCATGCGCAGAACCCTCGCATTGATCCTCCCGAACAATTTCTCCCTTTCTCCACCCAAGGCTACTTTCACTATCCTGAATTCTCTCTCCCGTTTCTCCCCTTTCAACAGCGAACTATATGGAGCACCTGCCGTCCGCGTCACCTCAACGGCATGAAACACCCGTTTGAGGTTGTTCAGGTCAACGCGCCCATAATGGACAGGGTCAACTCTCCTGAGCTCCTCACGGAGCCAGTCATCGCCCTTCTCTCCCCACTCTTCCATCAGACCTCCTCGGATTTCCTGCGGCACCGTCGGCAGTTCGTCGATGCCGTTGCAAAGGGCATCCACATACATCATGGAGCCGCCGCACACCACGGCAGTGCCATGTTGTGCGAGCAGCTCCTTGATGATGCGTAGCGAATCTGTCTCAAATTCGCTTGCACTATAGTATGCGTCGAGGGGTAGAGTCTCTATTAGATGATGGGGAATACCCTTCCTCTCTTCCTCGGTCGGGACGGCTGTCACTATCGGTATACCACTGTAAATCTGCCGACTGTCGGCTGAGATCACTTCTGTGCCGAGCATCCTTGCCAGATCCACGGCCAACGCGCTCTTGCCGGAGGCGGTCGGTCCGGTTATGACGTAGACTGTACCCTCCCCTTTCACTTATTCAGCAACGATTTTGCAGATGTTGACCACAACATCCCTTGCCTTCTCCATGCTCTGGATGGAGACGAACTCATAACGGCCATGGAAATTCTCACCGCCGGCGAAGATGTTGGGACAGGGAAGACCCTTGAATGAGAGCTGCGCACCATCCGTGCCGCCGCGAATCGGCTGCACCTTGGGCTCCACTCCACTCTCCCGCATAGCCTTCTCGGCTATCTCGACAATATGCATCACCGGTTCGATCTTCTCACGCATGTTGTAATACTGATCCTTGATCTCAACGGAGGCGCATCCGGGGAACTCCATGTTGGTCTTGCGGACAAGGTGCTCTATCTCACGCTTACGGCTCTCAAAACGTGCCCGGTCATGGTCGCGGATGATATAGGTGAGTACGGTCTCCTCGACAGTGCCCTCAATACCTACGAGGTGGTAGAAGCCTTCGTAACCTTCGGTGTGCTCGGGAGTCTCCCAGCGGGGA
>CAZMHE010000132.1:0-6925 GCA_964566015.1 uncultured Sangeribacter sp.
CTGTCCACCAATTTCAAAACAGCCAAATTCAGTCTGTCCACCAATTTCAAAACAGCAAAAATCGGGCTGTCCACCAATTTCAAAACTGCCGGACAGACGATTAACACTTCTTTATTAGGAAGATAATATTTTAATTGTAAAAAGGGTAAGAGCCATATAACGTTTGCTTGATTTAATAAATTTTTATATGAAATATTTGTTAGTGAAGTAAAAGTGATATATCTTTGCGATATTAATGATAGCGCTATGGAAGTATCAATAAATAGAAAATCTGCAATGTTCCGTCTGCGGGAGGAACTTCTGGAACGTCTGAAGCAATTGGCTGCTCGTGATAATCGTAGCCTCAATAATTATGTTGAAACGATTTTGATGGATGTTGTCTATAATTCACCTAATGCCACAACCGTGGCCGCAATGAGGGAGGCTGAAAAGGAAGAGAATCTCACTGATGTCAATATGGATAGTTATGAATCATTTCTAAAATCTCTTGATTTAAAATGAAAGAGATTAAAAGTGGCAAACAATTCAAGAAAGACTTGAAGAAGTTTGCCAATCAGCCAAAAAAATTGATGGAGTTATATTACTTCATTGATAATTATTTGCGTGTAGGTGCAACTATCCCGGAGAAATATCGTGCTCATATGCTGCATGGTGATTATGCAGGACATATGGAATGTCATATTGAAGGTGATTACCTCTTGATATGGCTTGATGAGACTACCAACCTTATAAAGCTTATTCGAATTGGTAGTCATTCAGAATTGTTCGGTTAAAAGATAGACCCTTGTCTATTATAATTTTTGATTCCTGCACACAAAAAGTGCTATTATGACAAGTTATATTTTTAATCTGCATTTATAAGATCATTCCACCCTGTTGTCTCACACCTGCGGTTTTCACCGACCGCTATATTAGTTCTTTCCATCATTCTTTAATAAGGTTGTGTTCAGTAGTCTTTCATCTGGTCAGGATGGAAGGTGATGGAGGAGGTCACTACCGGGGAGGCGAGGAAATAGCCGAGGCAGAAGTCTCCGGAGAAAAGAGCCGGACCGTTGCTGTCTGATGATACGGCTTCCAGATAATCATTCATCTCCCGGCTGATCGGTGAAACAGAGACCGTAACAATGTCTCCTTCACGAAGTGCAGTCGCCTCGTCTTCTTTATCAAGATCCCGACGCGAGGTCATGAAGAGGTCGTTGATTACTCCATCTTTCGCATAAACATCCGTGACTGTATTCCACATGTAGGCTTTCCCATTGCGATAAAGACGCACCCAATAACATTCTCCCGCTGTTTCCCTATCTTCGGTAAATGTCACCTGAAGCACAGCCACCCGGTCATAGGGCATCTTCACCCATTTGAATTCAAGGGCAAGCAGTTCTGACGGCTCCGGCATTTCGCAACGGGATGTATAGCTCAGGTCATCGCGAAAGACACATAGCTCATAAAGATGACCCGGGATTCCTTTATTCCCACCGGTGTACACACCATCTGTATCAGGAGTGAGTAGCTCGAGGCTTCCATCGGTGAGATCCGCAATGCTGACGGTTGCATCTGTAAGAAGAGTGGAATCCATTGGCTCATCCATCGGGGTAGTCATGGTTATTCTTACTTTGGCTCCCTCAAGTGTAAGTTCACCCTCTATCACCGTGATCGGAGGGATTTCCTTGTATTTGATGTCGAGATCTTTTTTGCATGACTGGAGAGTAATTGCCACGCAAAGAAGAAAAAGATATGATATCTGCCTGTACATCTCAGAATTGTATTGTATATGACACGAACGGGATAACACCGAAAAGAGCCTGCTGCACTGCGTTGGTGCCTGACGGCTTCGATGGATCATCTTCGAAGTATATCAGGATTATAGCGGCAATAGGCGTTATAGAGACCGAAAGACCATTGTGTGGTGAACCGTCTCCCCTTTTTCGTGTAAGTAGCCGAAAGATCGAGTCGGTGAATGGGTGGAGTTCGGTAACCGTTACGCTCCGAATAATAGTAATACGTTATTCCGTCAAGCTGATATTTCACATCCGGAGCCGTCAGCGGCTGACCGGATGTAAAGATCCAGGAGCCTGAGAACGACCACCGGTCATCGGGCGAGTATATGGCCATGACGGCTATGTCGTGGCGACGGTCATTGGTGGCATCATACCAACGGCCGTCATTGATGCCGGGAATCCTTGTCTGTGTCTTTGAGATAGTGTAGGAAACCCATCCTGTCAGGGGACCCGTATTTTTGCGAAACATAAATTCAGCTCCATAACTACGCCCCCTGCCTCCAAGTATTATGCTCTCGATATTGATACGCGAAAACATCGTACGTCCATCAGCATAATCGTAGACATTAGATAAGGATTTATAGTATCCTTCTGCCGACCAGTCGAAATCACCGTTTGATGTCATACCTGCATATCCCACTCCATATTGTGTAGCCTTCTCCGGCCTCACCGTAGCTGACGTGATGGCATACCTATCAAACGGGAAACTTGTGGAACTCGAACGTATTGAATGAAGATTCTGACTCGACATGCTATACCCCAATCTGACATTATGATAAGGGGAGATGCTGTATTTCAGGTTTATCCGAGGTTCCGGCGTGAAATAGGTGTGACTTCTGAAATCGGGAGCGGATTCACTTGAAGAGGAAAATTCATGAAATCGTTTGCCGGAGATAGCCGAGAATAAACTGAACCTGACTCCTGCGGAGAGAGCAAAATGCCCGGCAAACTCAGATTCATAATTGACCCAGGCTGCATTCTGCCAACCTGACCGGATCTCCTTCTCAAGATTTCCTGCCACCTCCACTTCAGCAGATTTCACGGAGAGCAACTCTGTCCTGATTCCCATCTCAAAAGCCTGTGCATCTCCGACATCAATCCTCACTTTCTCATTGAAAGAATAATCATGTATAAATTCTTTCAGAGTCTGGTCGACATTCATGGCTGACATCGTCATCTTGGGAGCATAGTTGGTATAGGAGCCCGTGGTAATGAATGTCACATTCCCCCATCGTTGCGCACGCCAGTTGAGCGAAGCGCCAAGATTACCCCAATACAGCCCCATGACTCTCTTGATGGCCATATTGTCGTGGCCGATATTGAAGGAAAGATCCAGATAGTCACCCCCTCGAGGTATATAACGCAGCTTCGCGGTGACATCATAGAAATTCATGACCGTTCCCCGATATTGCGGCACCATCTGCAGGAAAGCATCCACATATGATCTTCTTGCCGAAACGGCCAACGAGAGTTTATCTATTATCAGCGGTCCGCTTCCCATAATCTTGGCCGCGAGCAGTCCGATTGTTCCCGAAGCATGATACCGGTCCATGTCTCCGTGTGCAAGTGTCGTTTCGAGCACGGAAGATGTTGCACCTCCATATTCCGACGGAATCGGGCCTTTATGAAGTGTTGCCCTGGAGAGAGCCTTGTCATTGAATGTGGAGAATATCCCCAAGACATGTGAAGGATTATAAAGCGTCATGCCGTCGAGCATTATGAGATTCTGCGAGGAGTTGCCGCCGCGGACCTCATAGCCACCCGCTCCGTCACCCTCAGCACGGACTCCGGGTAACAATGCAAGGGATTTAATGATGTCGTTCTCCCCGAAAAGCATCGGCATCTTGACTATGGTAGACAATTCTATGTTCTCTACACCGAGGCCAATTTTCGCCAAACGCTGACGGGCAGACTGAGACGTCACTATGACTTCTTCCAACTGCCGGCTCCGGATGCTGTCATCAATCTCTCTTGCCTGACACAGGGAGGTAGCGGCAAGGAGTGACATGACGGCGGAGGCTATTCGTCGTGACCTTATTAGATTCATGTTCTACAGATGGCTCTATTTTCCACTGCAAAATTAAGAATAATTCCGAGACAATCACACCATACGGTTGCGATAAGCCTTGGGAGTCATCCCTGTAACCCTTTGGAAATATTTTGTGAAAGTCGGGGCATCCGGAAAATTAAGGATAGCGGCAATATCCTTTATCGTGCGATGAGGTTCATCAAGTAGAGATTTCGCCACGCCCGTCACGACAGTCTCTATCAGTTCGGAGGGACTTTTTCCGGATAATTGACGGACTATCGTTGAAAAGTATTTCAGACTCAATGAAGACCGTGACGCATAGAAACTTACATTTCTCTGCTCCCTGCAATTGGCATACAGATCAAGCATGAAGAGCTGAAATACTATGTCGCGATGGGTGTAGGCTTTGTCTTCCATAGGGATGTTGGTGAAGTAAATCTTCATCACCTGCCCTACTATCAGCCGGCTGTGACTCCTTATAATTTCTTTCTGGATATGGTAATAGGTGTCGTGTTTCTCTTTCTTCCGGCTATCTTCAATTTCCTGCAGATAACCCTCTATCGACCTTTTTAGATACATGAACTGGGTATCATCGATAACGACAATAGGATTTTGCTGGATTGCAAGAAGACTACTACTGTTGACCGCGGTGTTGATTACAGAAAGCACATCCTCGAGCATGATGCCACCCAATATTATCTCCCCCTCTTCCCAGATGCGCAGTATCTCGACATTGACAAAAGGCATACATGCAAAGATGCAAAAACCCTTAACACGATATGCCACGTTCAGGATCCTGATATCGAAATCTCCCCTGACACTCATTGCAAAGGCACAACGTCCGGTCATGTCAAAAACTCTTCCCTCATCCTTGTAGGGGTTAAGATAAACGGTGGAAATATTCAGGGGTGAAGACACGGGGTTAGTTTTTATCAGGTTTACTCAATTTAGACCGCAGGAATGGTCTGATAAACTATCGAGAATACAAAATAAGCACTTTTACCCTGATAATTCAATTAAAATAGCCCGGAATCGAACCGATTGACAATTTTTTTCATAAAGCAGACATTTCTTCATGAAGCCGACAACTATAACTTTGCATCCATAATTCTTAAACCATAACATATTGCATATGAACACCCAATTGGTGTGTCGGGTATTTCCCCTGACATTTTTACTGGTCATGCTTTCCTCTTGTGCGCATGACACAAAAGAAAAGCAGACTGATAAACCGGCCGTAAGGGTCAAAACCATGACCGGGGCCAACAACGGCGCAGTTGAAAATTTCTCCTATTCGGGAACGGTGGAGGAAGGAAGCGGCACAGTAATCAGTTTCTCCACAGCCGGGACAATCAAGACACTTTCAATCTCGGAAGGCGACAATGTAAGGAAAGGTCAACTGATCGGCACGCTTGACGACGGCTCACTTCGCAGTGCCTACGACATTGCCAAGGCCACCCTTAATGAGGCTCAGGATGCCTACAACAGAATGAAGCTCCTTCATGATGCAAATTCACTGCCCGACATCAAATGGGTTGAGGTTCAGAGCAAGCTGAGCCAGGCGGAGAATATGGCGGAGATTGCACGCATTGCGCTTGACGATGCCAAATTGTATGCTCCTGTCTCGGGAGTTGTTGCCGAAAAGAATACTTCCGTAGGACAGACCGTGGCTCCCGGTGTGCCGGTGGTTAAAATTGTCGATATCAATTCTGTCAAGGTCGGCATATCAATTCCAGAGAATGATATTGCGAAGTTCAGCAACGGAGAGATTGCCGCAATCACCACCAAAGCATCGCCCGGCGTGACATATACAGGTAGGGTCGTAGAGAAAGGGGTGAGTGCCAATCCCCTCTCACGCACCTACATGGTGAAATATCGCGTTGATAATTCCACAGGTAAATTATTGCCGGGGATGATATGCGATGTCATGATTGACAAAGCCTCGTCAACAGAGGGGGTGATTCTCCCGGTCTCCTCTGTGCTGCTGACTGCCGATAACGCCAATTTCGTATGGCTTGACTCAGCAGGGACTGCACGCAAGAGGATTGTGAAAACGGGAGCTATGCTTCCTGAGGGAATCATGATCGAGAGCGGGCTGACCGACGGTGATAAGGTGATTGTCGCCGGCATGGATAAAGTGTCACAAGGCACAAAGGTGGAATCTATCAATTGAATGACCGGATATGGATTCTTCTGATAAAAAGATGGAAGGGGGACTTCTATCGAAACTTCCTCCTGTCAAGAACTCCCCCCTCGTGGTATGGGGTGTGAAATATGCCAACGTGGTCGTTCTGATGGTCTGCGTGCTTGTCATCTTCGGAGTGTATGCCCTCCAGACCATGAACAAGAATGAGTTTCCCAACTTCACTATCCGCGAGGGTGTCGTTGTGGCTGTCTACCCCGGTGCGTCATCTCTTGAAATGGAGCAACAGGTGATGAAACCCCTCGAAAACTTCGTGTTCGGCTTCAAGGAGGTTAACAAAGTCAAGACCACTTCCAACGCCACTGACGGCATGGTGATGATCTATGTAGAACTTGACGATAAGATCACCGACACGGATTCTTTCTGGAATACATTCAACCGAGAAATGAGCAGCGTCAAGAGTCAGCTTCCCCCGGGAGTGTTGGCTGTAGAGGTAATCTCCAATTTCGGAGATACTTCCGCACTGCTCATCACCATGGAGAGTGAAGACAAGACATATCGAGAATTGGGCACCTACATGGATGCACTCCAGGACCGCCTACGCACCGTCGAGAGTGTCGGGACCATGAGCGTTTACGGCAAACAGAACGAACAGATCTCCATCAACATCAATCCCGAAAGGCTATCCCATTACGGCATATCCGAGAAAACATTGGCCGCGACCCTTTTCGCCAAAGGATTCCAGACCACCGGTGGAGCGATCAGGACGGAATCATACACCTCCCCTATCTACGTCAGCAACCCGCTCAATTCAGTTGCCGACATTGCCGACCAGATTGTATTGTCCACTCCCACAGGTGACGTGGTGCGCCTTAAGGATATTGCCGAAGTGAAACGGGAATATCCGGAACCTACATCATTCATCACCAACAACGGGCGCAAGTGCATCCTGCTGTCCGTGGAGATGAAGAGCGG
>CAZMHE010000133.1:0-6916 GCA_964566015.1 uncultured Sangeribacter sp.
CTAACCTCCCAATAGAGCTTAACTAAACAGCATTGGGGCGCGCCTACTCCCGGTGCACAGGGACACCTTGCGACGTGTTATATTCTAATCTTCTTTCCGGCGATAATATAAATTCCCGGGCGGAGGTTGAAACGGTTCGTTCCGGCTTTAAGACGGAGCGTCATTACCGTGCCGTCGATTCCGTAAAGCTGTTCGGTGGTATCCGTAAGAGCCTCGACCACCAATGTCTTCCCCTCGACATGCACATTCAAATTAACACCATTTATAATCCCGACAACATCTGACCCTTCACCCCACTGACCGATAAGCCAGTCTATGGAGCCGGACAGGTATCCATTGAGTTTCTCAGCCTGACGTGAAATATCGGCATGAGCATATTTCGGCCAACGACGGGCGTCATACTGTGCCGCCACTTCTATCTCACCTGCATAGGCAGCCAGACGGGTTGCGAGTGTCTCCGGTCCATTGCCGTCGAGGAACTGACCCCAGACCTCCTTCACTTTCTCCACGAATCCGGGGAGACCGTAGAACTCCCCAATCCATACCTGACTGAAATCAGGCCGGTCGAAGATAAAGCGGGGAGCCTCGGCCCTTAACGGAGCGAAAGCATTGCCGAAGTCCCAGACAGGGCCGAACTTCCATTTCTCCTCCGCTCCACGGTTGCGGTTCAGATAACATGAACCGTGAAACGATTCCATGTCGAGCATTATCTGATTGGTGATGAAATAGCGTGCGAGCACCTCGAAATCAACCAATTCGGAGGCTCTCGGTTCATTGGAAGCGGAGACGGCATCCTGAATTGACTGCATCGCCCCCTGGAGATAGCTGCTCTGCTCGGGAGAGAGTATCTCAGGTGATTTATAGGTGAACCATATCGGCCGCCCGTCACTGTCATTTACCGTGACGTGAGGGTCATCGCTGTAATTGTCAATCTCCACGAGCCAGCCGCCGTCGACATCCGTAGTGGCCTCGTCAGCCTGTTCAACTATATCGACCCTGTCGGCATCGACACGTATTGTCTCCGTGAGCCAATAAAGACCGATGTAATCACCGTTGAGCACCACCTCGATCGGTTTGGTGGCAGGTGTCCAGGGCATATCCAGAGTCTCCGACGTGGCGAAGCCGAGGGCGTTGCGGAGTCCGGCCGCGCTGTCGTCGGCATGGGCGAGGAGCGCGAAATGCTTGCTCTTGTCCATACCGCAGAGAGCGGCTTTCTTGTCGAGCTTGAGGCGGTAAGGCTTCTTGTCAAAACCAATCCAGGTGTAGTTGCCTCTACCCTTTATCTGAAGAGGGAGCATCTCGGCCTCGCTGCCGATTGCCTCCACGCCTTCCGTGCCCATCGGGTCAAGACGGTAACCACCCTTCACATAAGTCTCTTTGGAGACAACCGGTGCGCCACCCTCGGTGTCGATAAAGAGCACCGGTAGCGTACCCGACCAGGGAGCGGGTATCTCACCACCCTCATAAAACATCATCTTCATGTTGTCGAGATCTATCCGCACGGTGTAAACCTTGCGCGACGGAGCCTCGATATTGGGCGACTGGATGCGCTCTCCAATCGCAATCCACTCCCCGGCAACCACCTGGGCGACGGGGTATAGCGTGCCGGTGTCGAATGTATTCCACGAGCCTCCCGGGGCTACCGTGCTCATCTTGAAGGAGGTATTATCAGAAAAGTCAATGACTGTCTCACAGATACCCTCTTTCTCCGGCACTATGACCGGGGTGTTGATATCCCAACCGTTGAACCCTCCGACGAAATAGATTGTTCTTGCAGAAGAAACAAACGGAAGGAGCGAGAGCAACAGAAGGATGAACTGACATGATTTTTTCATAAGGCGGTATTAAGGTTTGCCGCAAAGTTAGTGATTTTTTACTTATACGCCAAAAGTGATTTTTTACCGCCGTGAGAGTGATTGTCAGTTTATTTTCGTAATTTTGTAAAAGAGTTTCCTCAATTTAACTCTAACCCTTAAACCCTAACCCCCTAACCCGTTTGCCGCAAGGCAAACAATAACCCTATAACCGGTTTGCCACAAGGCAAACCCTAACACATATGGAAAGAATTAAAGTAAAAGTCATCAACGAAAGCCATCATCCACTCCCCGAATACGGCACTTTCGAAGCCGCCGGCATGGATGTGCGCGCATATCTCCCCGAAGGACCCGTGACACTCCGCCCCCTCCAGAGGGCTCTCATCCCCACAGGCCTCAAGATACAGCTCCCCCAGGGCTACGAATGTCAGATCCGTCCCCGCTCGGGTCTCGCCCTCAACTACGGCATCTCAATCGTCAACTCCCCCGGCACGGTCGACGCCGACTATCGCGGTGAGATCGGCATCATCCTCATCAACCTCGGCGAAAACGACTTCACTGTCAACGACGGTGAGCGTATCTGCCAGATGGTCATCAAGGAATACACACATGTGGAATGGGAGCCTGTCAAGGAGCTCGACCGCACGAAACGTGAGAACGGGGCTTTCGGCCACACAGGCACCAACTGATGATGAGAAGATCCGTATTTCTGCTCCTCCCGATCTTAGCCTCACTGCTCCTGCTCCCTCTCTTCGCTGAGGCGGCGGGTAAGTCTGACGCGACCTCTGCTCAACGCAACCGTCTGAAGGCCCGCTATTATTATCTCGAGGGGTCCCGCCTCCAGGCCGCTGACGATATTCCGGAATCTCACGAGTATTTCAAGAAGGCTCACCTTATTGACCCGGATTATCCGGAAGCCGCCTATACCTACGGCATGACCCGCCTCTTACTCAAGACAGATACTCTGCAGACACGCCCGGAACGTATGAGGTCTCTCTCGATGATGCGCCCTTATGTCGACACTTATCCGGGCGACGTCTACGAGGCTACCTCCTACGGAATACTCGCCGGACACCTCGACACTGTGCCGGAGACTATCCGCGTCTACGAGCGTCTCGACTCGCTGCGTCATGACCGCATGACCCTCATTCAGCTCGCCGACGCCTACATGAGCGCCGGACGCCCCCGCGACGCACTCGCAGCCCTCAACCGTTTCGAGTCGTCGGAGGGGAAATCTCCCCAGCTGTCGCTCAAGAAGATGGGTGTACTGATTGCCGACGGCGACACCGTGGCGGCCATTGACGAGGCCGACGCTCTGATTGCCTCAAACCCGAAGGAACCGACCTACCGGCTCCTCAAGGGTAACCTCTACGAAGCAATCGGCAGAAACGACTCGGTGCTCTCCTGCTATCTCGAGGCTGAACGTCTCGCCCCGGACAACGGCAACGCCAAACTCGCCCTCGCGAACTATTACAAGGAGCAGGGCGACAGCGTCCTCTTCGACCGAAAGATGTATGAGGCCCTACTCTCGGAAGATTTCGTGATGGAGGAGAAACTCTCCCTTATCAGCGAATACCTCCAGACCCTTCTCGACGGAAGCTCTGACACCGCACGCGGCGACCACCTTTTCTCCGTGCTCCTCGAGCAATATCCCCACGAGGCGAAGGTGCTCGACCTTTCGGCCCGATATTCCGGTGCGAAGGGTGATTACGCACAGGCTGCCCAGACAATCTCCTATGCCATTGACCAGGATCCGGAGAATCTGCAGTTCTGGGGGCAACTTATGAGATTCCAACTCTCGGCAAATGACATCAAGGGAGCCCGCGAGACATATCACCGTGCCCGCACCCATAATCCGGAGGCTGCCGAGGCACTCGGTCTTCTTTATGCCACGGCCTGCTCCCTCGATAAGGATTATGCGGCCGCGATCGACACCTACGCCTCTCTGATCCACGCGGCGCGTCCCGACCTGCCGATCGACCAAACCATCACCGACCATTCCCTCCTCTCAGGACTCGACTATGACAAGCTGAATTATCTCAGCGTGCTCTATCAGATGACCGGCGATGCCTATTATCAGATGAAGGACCTGGAGAAGACTTATTCAGCCTACGACAACTCCCTCCTTTTCAATCCGGAGAATACCCTCTCCCTCAACAACTACGCTTATTTCCTCACGGAGAACTCCGGTGATCTCGACCGTGCCCTCGACATGATCTCGAAGGTGATGGTGCAGGAACCGGACAACGACACATACCTCGACACATATGCCTGGGTGCTTTTCAAGCGTAAGGAGTATGACAAGGCTCTCGAGGCCCAGCAGAAGGCTCTTGAAGTGGCCGAGGCCAAGGGGAATACGGACAATCCGGAGTTCTATGACCATCTCGGCGACATCCTCTTCATGTGCCATCAGCCGAAAGAGGCTCTCGAGAACTGGAAACGCGCCCTCTCGCTCGACCCGGACAACGCACTCATCAAGAAGAAAGTGAAACACAAAACATTCTTCTTCGAATAAACCGATTTATGAAATTTTCAAACCATATGGCAGGATTTATCCTGCTGCTGTCTTTCCTGATGCTCGCCGGCTGCTCACACGCCAAGGCGCAGGATCCGGCCACGGAAAACATTGCCGACTCAACCAAATCGGCCCCTGCCGTGACCCTCGCTCCCGGCTCTCTCTCTCCCGACCAGAAGAGGGAGGTGATCGATTCTCTCACCCTCGGCTGGCCCGACTGGAAGACCGCCGGCATCAACGGCAAACTGAAGATGGCGGGGCTTCCCGTCACTCCCTCAGTGCGCATCTACATGGAGCGAGCCAAGTCTATCGTCATCTCCCTCCGCGCCCCGCTCGTCGGGGAGGTGGGACGCGCCGAAATCAGCGACTCTCTGGCGATTGTGGTCAACAAGATGGGGAAAGTCTATGTCGAGGAACCCCTCGCCAAACTTCTATCATTCTATCCAGGAGGAATCTCCGACATACAGGATCTTCTCCTCGGCCATATGGTCTTCCCCGGCTCCGGCACCCTCTCCCGTGAGATTATCGAGGATATCGACATCTTTGCCGGTGAGGATGGTTCGGTGGTGGTGATTCCCTCAGCCGAAATGCTCCTTCCGGGTATTAACTACGGCTACACGGTCAACCCCGCAGAGGGTGAGATGACTCTCCTCGCCATGCCTCTCGATGATCCGGATACCTACGGCCAACTCGACTACACTTTCTTTGAGAACGGTTGTGACATAGCCTTCAAGTTCATCTCCCCGAAGAAGAACTACCGTCTCACACTCGAGCTTGATGACCCTGACTGGAACGCCAAACCGATCGACCCTATCAAGATCAACGGGAAATATACCCGTGTGGACTTTGACAAGTTCATGAAGTCTTTCTGATTCCCCCATACCCCTCTCCCGCAATAATGCTCAAGACTAACCAACAATCCTTTTCACGCAGATTCCTGACCCGCGTCATCCACGGGTTGCTCCTTTTCGCCCTGACGCTGACAACATTCTCTTTCCCCGCTGAATCTCGTATCCCTGCGAGGAAGAAGCAAAAGCAACGTGAGACCTCGGCTGATGTGAAGAAACGTCATGAATCGACCCGGAAAGAGATCAAGCTCACGGAAGATCAGATAAAGGAAAATGAGCGTCGCGTCAAGAATGAGCTCAACGAACTCGGAAAGCTCCAGACGGACATTGCCGAGTCTAAGAAGAAGATCTCCGCCACCACCACGCGTATCGCCGCGCTCGATTCGAAAATCGGCACCCTGCGCG
Source organism: uncultured Sangeribacter sp. (assembly GCA_964566015.1). GTDB lineage: Bacteria > Bacteroidota > Bacteroidia > Bacteroidales > Muribaculaceae > Lepagella. The sequence continues at coordinate 5,583 of CAZMHE010000133.1, forward strand.
ACTCCATCTCGGCCAATGAGAAGGAACTTGAGCATCTTCGCCGGGAATACCTCAAGGCGGTAAAGAAAATGCGTCTCACACGCCGCGGATCGTCGGCGCTCGCCTTTATCTTCGCCTCGGAGAATTTCCATCAGGCTCTCCGGCGTATGCGCTACATGAAGGAGTTTTCGGCATGGCGTGAGCGTCAGTCTGCATCAATCAGAGATAAGAACGCCGCCCTGACCCGACAGCGCGATGAACTCGCCTCGACACGTGCGGAGCATGACCGCGCACTTGCCCTACAGCGCAAGGAACAGTCTACCCTGCAAAGCCAGTATTCACGTCAGGATGCTATCGTTGCCGGACTGAAGAGCGACGGAGCCGCCCTGAAGAGTCATTTGTCAAAGAAACAGGCTGAGGCAGTCACCCTTCGCGAACGTATCTCCCAACTTATAGCCGAAGAGGAACGCAAAGCTGCCGAGGAAAGAAGAGCCGCTGAGGAGAAAGCCCGTATCGAGGCGGAGCGTAAAGCCGCTGAAGAAAAAGCGCGCATCGAGGCGGAGCGCAAAGCCGCTGAAGAAAAAGCACGCATCGAAGCGGAGCGTAAAGCCGCTGAAGATAGAAGAACGGCCGAAGAAAGAGCCCGTATCGAGGCTGACCACAAACAGCAACAGGAGAAACTCAAACAGGATGAGAAACTGAAGAAGGAGGAAGAAGCCAAGCGGAAAAAAGAGGAGGAGAAACGCCGTAAAGAGGAAGAAAAGAGACGGAAGGAGGAGGAAAAACGTCGTAAGGCCGAGAGCAAGAAGAAACCGGCTACCAAGCCTGTTGCCGATACTCCGAAACCTGCCGCTCCGAAACCGACAGCTCCAAAACCGGTCGTGGTGGAATCCGCTGGGAAGGATTTTGCCGCGATGAGGGGGAGCCTTCCCCGCCCTGTCTCAGGGTCTTTCAAGGTGACGAGCCGTTTCGGACGACAGTCACTCCCCGATCTCCCCGATGTTGTCTTTGACAATCCCGGCATCGACGCCGAGGCCTCGGCGGGTGCGTCGGCATTGGCAGTTTATCCCGGAAAGGTGTCGGGAGTCTATATGCTCCCCGGCTACAATACGGTCGTGATCGTCAACCACGGCAACTACTACACTGTCTATGGCAACATCGCCAGAGCCTCGGTCAAAGTCGGCGATGCCGTCCGGGCCGGTCAGGCACTCGGGGCGTTGGCTGCCGAGGAAGATGACAACCGCCACACCTCAATCCATTTCGAAGTCTGGAGAAACCGCGAGAAGCTCAATCCCCTCGACTGGATAAGATAGCCCTCCCCCCGGTTTTTTTAATTTATCGAGATTAATCCTGAT
>CAZMHE010000134.1:0-6718 GCA_964566015.1 uncultured Sangeribacter sp.
CCACATAGCGCATGCCATTACTGAACGGATCGCAGGGCATTTCCTCTAAATCGCATTGGAGTCCGAACGAATATAGTTCGATATGGTAACCCGACAATCGGGAGGTCGCCATAGGGAAAACGCCACATAAATCGTGTTCGGAATAATAGAACGAAATGAATCCTTGCCCAGAATAATCTATAGCGCTGGAATATTTAATTAAGAAGTCGCGCCATTGATCTCCTGTCGACTTCCCTTCGAATACCAATTTCAGTGATTCATTAGGATTATTGTAATCAAATGCTGAATCGTCGAAGACGGCTTTCACAAATCCCCGACGCTCGGTAGCATCCGCATCTTTGTCGAGCCTGAGCAGATGTTTCCAGGAATAGTCACGTTTGACATTATTTCGAACCGCGGAGGTGGACAACATATTGTAGCGCTGCCCGTCTCTTGATAGCAGATAATCACCTTTGAACAGCACAGCTCGTTCAAATGCGAAATCAGCATCATTGACCCTATTCTCATAGCTCTCGGCGAAGACAGCCCTCGCATCGGCTGAATATTTCTGAAACATTGCGAGATAGCCTTCATTCTCAGCCTCAGACCAACCAACACTCTGATTAGCTCCATAGTAATCCATAATCCCGGCGAATTCAAGGATAAAACCGATTTGACCATTGAAATAGCCATGTTTTTCAGCCACAAGAATATGCTTTAGCCACTTATCTCCGTCGTTTCGAAGGATGAGCAAGCTCTTTACGCGCTCCTCTTCGACAAGCCATGTCGGAAATCCTTCAACCGTCTTACCCTCAGAAAGATATTTCAATATTTGGGGAGCGAAATCCAAAAGGCACTTTATGCTCTTGATTGAATTTGAGAGTTCGTTGGCACTATCGATGCGGTTATTGTCAACGTTGGCTAAGTTATAAACCACTCGCATCCATTGATTGATACCGTCATCCGCCCCATACTTCAGAAGGTAACCCAGATAGGCATACAGCATGACGCGGTCGTTGTAGTTCAGCTCCCTCGGTGAATGCAGTATTTTGCCCATTAATTCGGTCAAGGGGAAGCAATGCTGATACTCTGCGGCGAGGTGCGACTCGACCTTTCCTCCGGATTCAGAAAGCAAGTCCATGGCATCCGTAAGAAAAACAGTGCTTTCAAGCGACAGAGCGCCGCCATCGCGCAATGTAATGAAGGACAAACTTTCGCGCCCTGATTGATTAACAAGCGATACGAAAGCCGGATCGGTCTCGCCCTTCGTCAGCGGATGAAGCTCAACGTATTTGAGAGACAACAGAGCGCGAAGAAGGTTTGCCATACGTTTATCACATTTCAGCCCCTCGTCAGTCAGTTCATCGGAATCGTCCTCATCGCGATAGGCCCACAGCATATTCGTCCAAGCGTTGTCAATCCGCTCGGCAAAGAATTGGTCGAGAGGCAACTCTAATTTCGTTCCGTCGCTAAAAGTTCTGGTTCTATAAACTTGCTTGCCAGGCTTCTTAATTAGGTCGCCAATATGTTCGGAATATCTCGCCTTGAAGTTCTCAAAGTCAGTCAGGGGCTTGCCGCGCGAATTCATCTTTATATAGAGCTCATCTGACAGCTGGTATTTGTCAAGCTCCATAAAAAGAAATGTTATTACCGGCTTGCTTGTGTCGAGTAGCTTCGGAAAGAAGTCGGCCCGACCATTGAACACCGTGTGGATGGATTCAAGCATGTTGAGCATTGACATAATTGTCGGGTCATGTTTCCATGAGAGGTGGAACCAGTTCTTGTCTTCAATGGTTCTCTTCAACGACCGTTTTTGCGACTTCATTGACTCTGGCAGCAGATTATCGAAGTCGATATCGCAACTCATCAGCGCGTCGCAGAACTCGCTGGAACTCGTTCGGGTTTTGTATGTAAAGCGGCAATAACGACCTGTCGCATCCATCATGACCCGGTTGAATTCCTGCTTGAGAGAACTATCCGGCGTGATTTGGCTTAGATACCAATGCAGCAAAAATAGCGTGGTGAGGCGTTGCTGACCGTCAAGAGGGATAAAGTCGTTGCCTGAGATATTGCCGTATATAAAGTCAAGATCTCTTTCAGGAATCCCTTCGTCGAGATAACCATAGAGCGCTTTCAGGAACTCGATTCTGACCTCCGTTGCCGAGTCACGGCCCTGGGCGTACTCGCGCTGGAGCATGGGAATGACGATTCTGAAATCGTTCTCTACGAACAACTTGAAAAAGGAAGTTCTATCACCTTTGCCCGAAATGTGACGCAATTCTGAGTTACTCATGGTTATTCTGGCTGATATAGTCTTCAATTGTTGATTGAATCGCATCGAGATAATGATCGCTATCGATGGCAGTCCATCTCTCAATATCGGTGACACGCGGGGAGTAGTATTTCAGGAACAGGTTCTTAGTCGCTATGGGCACAAAGACACCCGCGCTGTCGTTCTCAATGATGCGCTTCCTCTTAATTGGGAAAAAGGCATTGCCGTAGCCACGATTGGTATTTGAATCGAGCAATGCAAGGTTAGCAATGGAATCCTTATCCCTTACCAGGGAATCATTTTCCTTGAATCTTTCCTGGAATTTGAAAAACAAATTTGAGGCCGCTCCCTTGTCGGGCTGTTCCGCCCTATACAGATTCGCGGTTTCGAGCAAGTCGTTCTTCAAATCAGCATCGTAACCCGAGCGATCGATTTCATCAAAGATGTTTTCGGCATCTGACGAGGATAAATAAAACTCAAGAATATCCTTGCACCACTGGGGAATGTCAGATTTCTCAATTGTGCGGTCAGTCTGGGAGCACACATGCTCGATATCCCATTTTTCGGTTTTAAACCTATTGAACGGGAAGCGCATATCGGAATTATCCTTTTGCAACACAGTCAGAATATTGAAAAGCAATAAAACCTTCCGTATTTCGGCACGGTTGGATTCATACGACAGCTCTGCGATATTCATAGATGGCAGCGTGCCCTTCACTTTTTGCCGAAGGTAGTTTTTGCGAAAGTGGGTTTTGTTGTGAGACTTCCACTCAGCCCTGAGCTCTTCGATTTTCACGCCCTGTTCAAGCAGGTAACCAATGATGTGATACAGCTCCCTGTCGGAATACCACTCATTAAGCAAATTATAGGTATTCTTAACCTTTAACCAAACCACATCCGCTCCCTCGGCCTTGATGATGTCGTGGAAATATTCAAACGTATGATACTTGCGGCTACGCAGATTGCGCCCACTGATCACATCAAAAATGAATTCTATCCGGCTCGAATAGTTAAGCGGGTTACCGCTCCTGTTGAGAAAATACCAGAAACGATCGTCGTGAAGATGCTGCTCAATCGCGTTCCATTCGGTTGAAAGATTGATTTTTCTCAAATCAGAATCACCACCCGCGCCGACATAATTGCTATTGCTCAAAAACAACGCCTTTACGAGCTCGGCATCTGTAAGGGGTATTTTGCCAATATTCAAGCGTGTGAAAATATTCACCGAAGAGGTCGTTTCGTCCTCGGAAACTTCATACCATATCACACGGATATTATGGGCTTTGTCAGCCACAACGCCGTTCTTCTCTTCTTTCTTTTCTTCGAGTAAAGACCTGAGAATTTCATTCCTCACAGTGTCATCCTTCTTTCGAAACCACTCTTCAATGGTTTTATATGCGGCTGCCATGAAGTGGAAATCGATGTAGGATTCGGAATCGACCTTGGGATGCTTGATGTTAGCGAGGAATGCCTTTGATTCGGGCCTCGTCGCATACTCAATGCCATAAAGCTTGAACCCGGGAAAGGAATCCCTTATCCCGTCAGAGAGATATTGCAACAAGAGGTTCAGGGTGGTGAGTCGCTGCTGACCATCAATCACCTCATATTGCTCCTCATTGATTTTTCGAACTACAACCGGTTGCAGACAATAGAATTCGCCCTGTTTTTTATCGTGCGACACAAATTCAGCAAAATCGTCAAGCAATTGCTCAACCTCGACGCTCGACCAACGGTAGCCGCGTTGGTAGTCTTTTATGACGAACTCCATGCCCGAAAGCGACGCAACGGCCTTGAGTTCGAGGAGATTGGTATTGTGCATAGTTTTCAATGGAGTTCTTATTCCCAGCCGTTCATAATGCGCCTATAAATGAAATTAGCTATGAGCACATTGGTGATGGCGTCAACAATCAGGCTATCCTCAAATTGCGACGGCTTATCCAAGATAATCCTATATTCAGGATTGTCTGTAACATCCTCCGACAACCATCCGCGCTCATGTTTGTAGCGCAACTCATCGAGAAAAGACGGGATATAATTGGACAAACCGTTATGGACCTTACCAACAAAGAACCAATCGTTGGCAAGCATTGGGGTAAGCACAGAATCGATAGCCTTCAAAGCCGATGACAACCGCTCGTCTTTCATCATTTCATCGAACGAGAGCCCCTTCATCTCTTCGGGTCGGCCAACGCGCAGGTCAAGCCGCAGTGTCAGAGCTATTTTGTATCGGGAATCAATGGCCGGAGAGAAAATCACTTCAAAAGAATGTTCGTCGTCAATCCAGATGCGCAAACCTCCGTTGCCAGTATTGTTTTTTAGCTTGTAGGTCGAGATGTCAGGCCGGAGAGCATTCAATCTCTTTTCAACATTCGCATGCAACTTGTAAATGAAATCTTTCTTGTTGAAATCCTCAGGTCTCAGGCCTGTATTCACGCCGGTGACCGACGACTTATCGAGAATCTGACCCAGCTTCAACCCTATTGCATCGGGACTATCTTCGTTTGTTTTCTCCAAAATCTCGACAATCATCGTAAACAGGCTCAAAATGTCGGATAAATGTTGCGTAAGATACTTATCTGACGCACAAGCCGCGTCAAGAATATCGGGCCACCTCATATCCTCGTGATTCATAGCACTTACCGCAAGCCCCTCTTTGCAAGCGAATTCGCTGTTCCACTCTGTGAACGCGGGTTTGTGAACAAGCAGTCGGTAAACCTGCGGATAGCATATTTGAATTGCGACGATAATGAAATTAAGCAATTTATCGTCAATTGAAATCTGCGCTGCCCCCTTTTCCTTTTTATCACTTTGGTCGATGCAGTCAAGCAGCGACAGTGTGTTGATCAGGCGTTTAATAGAGCGCGGATTCTTCCCCACCGAAGCGTCAACAACGGCTGAAAATCTCGACTCAACGCTGGGAATCGACGTTTCGAGATCTTTCAAGTATCCGATTTTCACCAACGATTCGAGCACGAATTTCATCGGCTGGTAGCTGCTCACCGGCAACGAGAAGGGCACCTGGATTATCTTGTCGAAGAACGAACGGAATTCCCGCTCATTCTTGTCGGTCAGTTTTCCAAACTTCGGTTCAAGGCCTTTCACCACAACATCATAATCAATCGCGAGCACGAAAATGCAATGTTCAAGGGTGAAAACATTCTTCAGCAGTTCAAGGATTTCAACCGCCACTGGTGGATTGAGTCGGTCGAGGTCGTCAACAAACACAATCACTCCGCGTTTGTTATTCTTAGCGATCTGGTTACGCACAGCCTCTTGAAGGTCAGCTTTCAGCTCCGACAGCGTAGCGATTGCGTTGTCAACGTCATCCTTGTTTGGAAGTTCCGTTGGAACTCCGACCGATTCCATTCCGATGCCTAAAACCGTTCCAATTCCCCAAGGAACGTTCTTTGCGCCTTCTCTAAGCCCTCTGTACACAAAATTTTTTGCCCCGTGCATAAATTTTCTAAAGGTTTTTTTCGCCTTCGGGTCATTTTTCGTCAATTCTTGAATCAGCCGAGCGAGAATCTGGTAAACAGTCAGCTCGGGGGTCGACATCATTGAATACTCCCATGTGTTAATGTTGACACCGATAAACGGAGCATTCTCAGACTTGCAAAGCGGGCCCTCAAGCCGCGACATCAACGAGGTTTTGCCACTGCCCCACTCTCCTTGCAAAGCGATTGTGATCGGAGTTGACGAGTTTTCGATGAATCTGATGAGACCATCTACATAGCGCTCCGTGCCAAAATCGTTTCTTGTTTCATTAAAAGGTAGGTCTGATAGAGATGTTTTGCTGAGGTTATTCATTATCATAATATTTTGCAGGTTATATTATTTTGCGGGTGAATGTTTTCCATTGCCCCTACCATTGGGATGACGGGAACAAAACCCACTTGTCAACGATGAGATTGTAGAGGCGGTTGTGCCGCAATATTTACATGTGTACCGGCTCTTGATACCGCCCTCGTAGGGAGAATGCCTTCCCTTTCCCATCCCATTTGGATGACGTGTGCAATAGCCACTCGTCAGCGACGAGATTGAGTTAGCCGTTGTGCCACAATACTCACACACATATTTCGACGCCTCCTCTCCTTCGAAAAGTTCGTGCTTTCCTTTGCCCATGCCGTTTGGGTGGCGAGTGCAAAAACCTTTTGTGAGCGAACTAACTGAGGATGCTTTTACGCCACAATACTTGCAATAATAGTTTGCCATGGTTTTGAATTTTTGGTTGAAAAGAATACGCCTCCGACTATCGGGCTTCAGCACTCTCCGGCTGCATCAAAAAGAGGACACAACACTCTTAGTCGTCATCTTTTCGGTAAGGCTCTGGTAAAGCCGTTGGGTCAAGAATTAGAAAAAGCAGCCTGTGTCCCCGTTGGAGGACGCACCAAGCAAGCTTTGACCATCTTTTACGACCCATTGTTAGATTTACCAGATTTAACCGAATCGAGATTTGGTCATTGCATG
>CAZMHE010000135.1:0-6630 GCA_964566015.1 uncultured Sangeribacter sp.
GACAAGAAGATCCGCCTCTGCCACACTCTCAACGGCTCCGCCCTCGCTCTGCCGCGCATCGTGGCCGCCCTCCTCGAGAACTTCCAGACCCCCGAGGGGATCATCGTGCCCGAGTGCCTGAGGAAATACACCGGCTTCGACATCATCAACTGATCTCCACACACCGACCGACACACACTGAATTGACCGGCATGAACAACGATGCAACCCCTCTGCGGGAAATAAAGATTCCCGTAGACGACCCTTCAGGAAAATGGACAGACCTTACCCTCCTCCCCGAGTGGGAGGAGGAATACTGCAACGTCTACACCGTGCGCAAGCATGGCAAATGGGTCATGCTCAAGGCGCTCAAGCCGGAATTTGCCGACGACCCCGAGTATCAGGCCCGTCTTGAGAAGGAGTTTGACGTACGCTATCAGCTGATGCACCCCAATCTTGTCATCGTCAACGATTTCGAAGACGTGCCCGGAGTGGGGAAGGCTATCGTGACCGACGACGTCTACGGCTATTCACTGCGCCGCCTCATCGACGAGAAACGTCTCACCCCGAAGATAGTGCACCGCCTGCAGACGCAGCTCCTCGACGCGATGGAGTATATTCAGGAGAATCATATCCAGCACTACCCCATCACACCGGAACAGATCATCTTCACGGAATACAGCGAGAACCTCAAGCTCGTCAACGCCGGATATGACCGCACCGGATCGCTCAGCGAGCAAGACACCGAGGCCGACATACGCAGCTACGGGCGTGTGCTCAACGAGGTGCTCGACCATCTCCCCACGTCGCTGCCACGTCTGCGCCGCATAGCGCGCAAATGTGCCGGGAGCGACACGCCCTACCGCACCGTGGCCGACCTCCAGCTTGCAATGGAACGGAGAAGCTCCGCGCAGATCTACGTCTTCATCTGCTGCTTCATAGCCGTCATGGCCGCCCTCCTCGTCTGGCTCTCCTTCAGATGAAGGTTATAAGGTTATTGCTTCGCAGGTTATAAGGTTAAGATTTCTTATCTGAAATCACAATGAATAAATTTCTCATTCAAAATTGATAACCCATAACCTTATAACCTAATAACCCTTAAGTTGAGCTTGCGAAACTTAAGTTCAAAATTCCAAATTCGAAATTATCCATTCTCCCGCGCTTCCACCCCGATGATAGAAATAAAGACCATCCAGCCCACGAAAGCTGACCTGAAGAAATTCACGCAGTTTCAGATTGACCTCTACGACGGCAATCCCTATTTCGTGCCACCGCTTGTCTCCGACGATGTCGCCACCCTGTCGCCGGATAAGAACCCGGCTTTCGATTTCTGCGAGGCCGTATATTTCATGGCTTACCGCGACGGCAAGCCCGCCGGCAGGATCGCCGGCATCATCAACCGGCAGGTCAACGAGCACCACAAGACCCGCAAGGCCCGTTTCGGTTTCGTTGACTTCATCGATGACCCGGAGGTGTCGGAAGCACTCTTCAAGGCAGTCGAAGACTGGGCCCGTGGCAAAGGGATGAAACAGCTCATCGGCCCCCTCGGCTTCACCGACCTCGACCATGAGGGTATGCTCGTGGAGGGATTTCAGGAACTCTCCACGATGGCCACCATCTATAATTACGCCTACTATCCGGCCCACCTCGAGAGGATGGGGTATAAGAAGGAATCCGACTGGGTGGAGTTTCTCATCGACGTGCCTGAGGTGATTCCGGAGAAGATGACCCGCATCGCGGAGATCGTGAAGAAGAAATATGGCCTCAAGGTGCTCAAATACAAGAACCGCAAGCGCATCAAGAACGAATACGGACGCGCACTCTTCCACCTCATCAACACTGCCTACGACGGTCTCTACGAATACTCGCGTCTCTCCGAGCGGCAGATCGATTATTATATCGACATCTACCTCGGACTGCTCAACCTCGACCTCGTCTCGATCATCGTTGACCGCGAAGACAACCTAATCGGTGTCGGCATCTCAATGCCCTCCATGAGCAAGGCCCTTCAGAAAAGCCGCGGACTTTTCCTCCCCTTCGGATGGTGGCACCTCCTCAAAGGCCTCAAAGGGAAAAACGACCGTGTCGACCTCCTTCTCGTGGCCATACACCCCGACTATCAGAACAAGGGTGTCAACGCCCTCCTCTTTACCGACCTAATCCCCTATTATCAGAAATACGGCTACCTGCATGCAGAGTCAAACCCCGAGATGGAGACCAACTCCAAGGTGCAGAGCCAATGGGAATATTTCAAATACAGGCAGCATCGCCGCCGCCGATCCTTCTCCAAGAACCTATGACGGAAAAGACACAAGAGACTGTCAGGACGGGAGCGGAACGTGTCAACCCTTACGATGACACGCGCAGCAAGGCCACACAGGTGGAGGAGATGTTTGATTCCATCGCCCCCGCCTACGACTTCATGAACACGGCCATGACCTTCGGTCTGCACCGCGTCTGGCGCGACCGCGCCCTGAAAGCCACCCTCCGCTCCATGCCCGCGCCCCCGGCGCGTGTGCTCGATGTGGCCACCGGCACGGGCGACGTGGCTTTCCGCCTCCACACGCTCCTTCCGCAGGCGGCCATCACCGGAATCGACCTCTCGTCAGGGATGCTCGACGTAGCCCGCGAGAAATTGGGAAAGATGCCCGCCGCGACCCGTAGACTCATAGACTTCGAGAAGGCCGACTGCCTGTCGCTCCCCTTCCCCGACGGAGCCTTCGATCTCATCACCGTGGCCTACGGTGTGCGCAATTTCGAACGCCTTCTCGAGGGGCTACGCGAGATGCGACGCACCCTCCGCCCCGGAGGCACACTCTGCGTCATTGAGCTGTCATGCCCCGACGGAGCCCTGACGGGCTGGGCCTACCGTATATATTCACGCCATCTCATCCCGGCTGTTGGCCGCGCCGTAAGCGGCGACAGCCGGGCCTATACCTATCTTCCCGAAAGCATCGCCGCAGCCCCGCAGAGGGAGGCGATGGCCGACGTAATGCGTCGCGCCGGATTCACCGACATCAAATGGAAATCACTGACTTTCGGAGCCGTAACCTACTACATCGCGAAATGAACAATACACATAGTCTCTCCCGCAAGGACTTCGAGATAATGGCCCCCGTCGGGAGCTACGAAAGCCTTGCCGCCGCCATTTCCGCCGGAGCCGACGCTGTCTACTTCGGCATCGGCGGCCTCAACATGCGTTCACGCTCGAGCGCCAACTTCACCACCGACGACATGCGCGGCATAGTGGCCCGCTGTGAGGAAGCCGGTGTCAAGACATACCTGACGGTCAATACCGTCGTCTATGACGACGACATACCCCTCATGCACTCCATCATCGACACCGCCAAAGAGGCGGGCGTCACCGCCATCATCGCCTCCGACATGGCCGCCATCCTCTACGCCGCCTCCGTCGGTCAGGACGTGCATATCTCCACGCAGGTCAACATCTCCAACACCGAGGCCGTGCGCTTCTACAGCCGTTGGGCCGACGTCATGGTGCTCGCCCGCGAGCTCTCGCTCCCACAGGTCAGCGCCATCCACAAAGCCATCATGGAGGAGGGTATCACGGGCCCCGGCGGAGCCCCCGTCCGCCTCGAGATGTTCTGCCACGGCGCCCTCTGCATGGCCGTCAGCGGCAAATGCTACATGAGTCTCCACGAGATGAACTCCAGCGCCAACCGGGGAGCCTGCGGCCAGATATGCCGCCGCGCCTACACGCTGCGCGACAGCGAGACCGGCGAGGAACTCACCGTCGACAACAAATTCATCATGTCGCCCAAAGATCTGAAGACCATCCATTTCCTTGACAGGATGGTGGAGGCCGGTGTGCGTGTCTTCAAGATAGAGGGGCGTGCCCGCGGACCGGAATATGTACGCGAGGCCGTGGAATGTTATTCCGAAGCCCTTCAGGCGGTATGCGACGGCACCTTCACCCCGGAGCGTGTCGCTGAATGGGACAGCCGTCTCGAGAAAATCTTCAACCGTGGTTTCTGGGACGGCTATTATCTCGGACAGCGTCTCGGGGAATGGAGTTCAAAATACGGCTCATCGGCAACCCGCACCAAAATTTACGTCGCCAAGGCTATCCGCCATTTCCCGAAGATCGGCGTGGGTGAGTTTCAGATGGAAGCCGGGGAACTGCATGTCGGCGACGAAGTGGTTGTCACCGGTCCGACCACCGGCGCCCTCATCTTCAAGGCAGAAGAGCTGCGTCTCGACCTCAAACCCGTGGAGAGTGTACGCAAAGGCGACCGCTTCTCCATGCCCGTCCCGGAGAAAGTACGCCCCTCCGACCGCCTCTACCTCTGGCGCCGCAACTGACCCATTCCCACATTCAATCACGGTAACACCGCTTGCAATGCGCATCCTCACCATCATCATGGCGTTGTTTCTCCTTATTTCGGTTGGCTGTAGGGAGAAACACGACGTGCGCCTCGACGGTCTTGAGGATCTGATGAAGACTGAGCCTGACTCAGCCCTCGCCATATTGGAATCCTTTGGCGATTCGACCTTTGCTGAAGATTTCGATCGGGCACGCTACGCGATGCTTCTGATGATGACCAGAGACAAATGCTATCTCCCGCTGGAGCCTGATTCCACCCTGCTTTGGGCGAACGGAATCTTTCATACCCGCAACGATAAATATAATGAGGAAAGATCGCGCTACTATGCCGGCCTCGCTTTCCGACATGCCGGAGAATATAGGTCAGCACTATGGGAGGCACTGAACGCAATTGATGTCGCTGAATCCGCCGCTGACACATTCTGGATAGCTAAAGCCCATGACCTGGCTTACGAAATATATTCAGAGACATATGACTGGAAGAATGCGGCTATCGAAGCAGATTTAGCCGCCATCTTTTTCAAAAGAGCCGGGGCCGAACGATTTCATCATTACGCCTTGATTGAAAAGACGATAGCCCTGAATAACCCCGGCGATAAATATACCGGCCTCCCTACGGCAGAGGGATTACCCCTCCTCGACAGTCTGATCAATGTGTTCCGTACAAACGGAGACTCCGTCTTTTTGGAAACGGGACTTTCTCAAAAGAGTACTCTTCTATATCGGTTGGGAGAGATCGAATCAGGTAAAGCCATATTAGACACCTTATTGGAATGGTCTTCCAGCAAAGAAATTTATTATAGCGGATTACCGGTCCTTATCTCTGATGCATTACTTCACCATCAAGATCCACAACCCTTTCTTAAAGAGTTGGAGAAAGGTATGAATTCCAGGCAAGATACATTGCATTTTTTGACACTGAAAAAAGAGATTGCAGTCACCTCCACAGACTGGAAGACCGCATACCTTGCATCAGATTCCTCTCTCCGGATTGCAGAAATAATTCTTGGCGAATGGGTATTCTCCCCTCTCGAGGAAATGAAAGTGACCTACACCTCTACTATCGCGCAGAATAAGGAAGAGGAGAACAAGCGCTTGTATCGTAGTAAAATAATTCTTCAAATTCTTATTGGAATCCTTATTATAGTGATTGCCTCCGGATATTACCACATAAGGAGACATGCTCGCAAAAAACAACGGGAAACCATGAACCGGCTTATGGAGGTGATTGAAGAAAGAGAGAATCTCAATCAACTACTTGCCTTTAAGGAAAGTATCGAATCCGAGAACCTGCTGTTAAAAGAGAAGCTGAATATGAGGCAAAAAGATCTGGATGAGATACAGAACCAACTTAACCGGCTCGAGAGAGTCGCACCCTTGACACTCTCTTTAAACAGGGAAAACCTTCTGAGCAACCGAATAGACACTCTTTGCGGACTCGGTATGGAATACTATGGAGAAGAGGATAATCAGAAATTCAAGAATGTTGTCTTCAATCAGATTCAGACAGAACTGACCAGACTCCGGTCTGAAAAATTCAGGAAAGAGTTCGTCGGGAAAGTTAATGCAGTGCATGCCGATATAGTGGAACGTTTCAGGAAACAAATCCCACAGGCTAAGGATAGCGACCTTACCTGGTTTGCAATGTTAGTGGCGGGCATTCAACCCATCACGATCAGCTTTCTTCTGGATATGAAGAAAGACACCTTCTATTCTCTCAGACGACGCTACAAAGGATACATAGAGAAAAGCGAAGCTCCCGATAAAGAGGAATTCCTCGCTTTCTTCCCATAGTCTTGATTCCACGCCTTCGGTAAGAATCCGGACTAACGAGCCAGTAATATACCACACTTGCCTCACTGCACAATATTTATAATTATCACTTACGTATATCACTTATAATATATACGTTATCATAGCCACTGCACATATTTGCAATTAGGTATTCTGAGAAAAAGCCTCTAACTTTGCAACTCATCAAACTAATTGCATCATGAGGAAAGATCAGCATCGGAATATATCGCGTTTCTATATGAAGCGATTTCTTAGTAAACTGACCATCTAATACGGAAAATACTATTAACTTTGCGATTCAAGAGCGTGTTTGAAACACGATGTGAAAGTGTACTGACCTAAAAATGACAACATGAACGGACTAACTAACTCAAGAAATATCGTCAAATCCTTTTCTCTCCTCCTGGCTTTGATAACCCTTTTGGGCTCCGTGCCGGTTTTCGCGGAACAGACTGCTGACCTCGATTCCTATGGCACAAGACCTACCAATGAAGACCGTGTCTATGTCCGCA
>CAZMHE010000136.1:0-6591 GCA_964566015.1 uncultured Sangeribacter sp.
GCCGGATACTCGCAAGCGCTCTTACACTAGGGATTCTCTGCAAACGAACCGTCGGCGATAGCCCTGTTGATCTTTACAAGATCCTGATATACCACGCGGCCGCCGCCGATGTTGAGGTGACCTACCTCGGAGTTACCCATCTGTCCGTCGGGAAGGCCGACATTCTCTCCGCTGGCCTGGAGCTTGGAATGGGGATATTCCGCCACGAGGCTGTCCATGTAGGGAGTGGGAGTGTTGAAGATGGCGTCGTCCTTGCCATGGTCGCCGATGCCGTAACCGTCAAGGATTATGAGAAGTGCTTTTTTATCTGACATATATATGTGTGTTTTATGTTTTTCTATTCGTTTTCCGGATCTTCCTCCGGAAGCCTTCATGACTTCCTTACCGGAAATCCTTTGCAAAAATACTCATTTTTTTTCAAATCACGCATAACCCGCACTCTTTTTGGAGCGTCACACTCAAAAAAAGCGCCGTCCCTTAAATGGGGACAGCGCTTTGTTGTGTCTTCTTTTCGCTTTCGGCGAGAGAGTTTCTTATTTCTCTCCCTTCTTGACGTAACGCTCTTTGATACGTGCCTTCTTACCTGTGAGGTTGCGGAGGTAGTAGAGTTTAGCGCGACGAACCTTGCCGAGCTTGTTGACTGTGATAGACTCGATGAAGGGGCTCTCGATGGGGAAAATTCTCTCCACGCCGATGCCGTCGGAGATCTTGCGCACAGTGAAGCGCTTCTTGTCCTCGTGGCCGCTGATGCGGATCACGACACCGCGATACTGCTGGATACGCTCCTTGTTACCCTCCTTGATACGGTAGGAAACTGTCACTGTGTCGCCGGGACCGAACTCTTCGAATTCTTTTTTGGGAGTGGCGAATGCCTGCTCCGCGATTTTGATCAAATCCATTTTTATATTGGGGTTTTCAGTTAGTTTGCAATTTAACAAGCTTCCATGTCTTGCCAGAGATTGCAAATTCGCGGCAAAATTACAATTTTTTTTTCTCCCACGCAAATCTTTCCCCAAAAAACTCAGAACGGCTTGCGGTATTTGTCAGCAGCCGCTCCCTCTTTGGCTTCTTCGAGGATAGAGAGATAGGAGGCATAGCGGCTCTCCGATATGTAATGATTCGCCACTGCTTCCTCCACCGCACATCCCGGCTCTCCGCAATGCTTGCAGTCGCCATAGCGGCAGTCGCGTGAGAAACGGAAAATCTCAGGGAAATAATGTCCCACTTCAGCCGGCTCGAATTCAAGAGTGCCGAACCCGCGCACACCGGGCACGTCTATCAATGCCCCGCCCCCTGGGAAATCAATCATCTCGGAGAAGGTGGTGGTGTGCATCCCCGTGTGGTGTATGTCCGAGATTTCCCCGGTGCGCAGTTCAGCACCCGGCACAAGGGAATTTATAAGCGAGGATTTGCCGACACCACTGTTCCCCGCGAGCAGTGTGATCTTGCCTGAAAGCACATTGCGCAGAGACTCCAGTCCTTCACCAGTTCGGGCGGAGACGAAGTAGACCTCATAACCAATCGATGTGTAGAGATTCTTCCATGCATCCGCAAGCATCCGGTCATCATCATCCCACATATCCTCCTTGTTGAGCACCAGAGCTGCAGGGACGGAATATGCCTCGGCGGTCGCGAGGAACCGGTCGATGAATGTTGTCGGTGTCGCCGGTTCGCGCAGGGTTGCGACAAGCAGGGTAAGATCAAGATTGGATGCCAGTATATGACTCTCTTTCGAGAGATTGGAGGCGCGCCGGATTATATAATTTCGACGCGGGGCTATGGCTGTGATATAATCGGCATCTTCAGCCGAACGGGCCACGGTGACGATGTCGCCGACAGCTACCGGGTTAGTAGTGCGTATCCCCTTTATCCGGAAATTACCCTTGATCCGGGCCACCACCTCACGCCCATCGGGAAGCCTGACTATATAGGAGGAACCGGTGCTTCTTATCACCCTTCCCTCGTTTGTAAGCACTTCTCCACGCGTATTATCTATCTTTTTCTTGCTCATGTCTGCAAAATTAACCATTTTTCACCGATACATCCTATATTTGCGATTGATATTTTTAACAAAAACGCCGGTATCTTTGTTAAATAAATGGAACTTCTAATGGAAATAAGTGCTGATTAAGAATTTTTTATTAATTTTGCACCGAAAAAGCTAAAGTTCCCATTTAACTACATTATGTCGCAACACCGTTGATGGTGTTTACGCGGAATGCTAAAAATTAAAGTTTAACTCTAAAATTGTAAGTAAAGATGACAATTGAATCTATCGGTACTTGGGCAGGAGAAGTCTACAAGGCTCTCGAAAGCTCTGACACTCGCACACTCGGTCTTAAACTCGTAAAGAAGGCCACCAAACTGAAAAAAGACGAAATCATGGCCGCTATCGGCTGGCTCGGTCGTGAAGGTAAGGTTGTAGTCACCACCAACGACGAGGATATCGTCCTCACACTCGTCTGAATCCCTCAACGACATTCGCTCCCCCACCCCGGGAAGCGACATATGAAGAAATCAAAAAAGGACAGGCCTCCCGGTCGGTCCTTTTTTCTGTGCTAAAAATCAAAACTATTCAATATGTTGTTCTCTAAAATGCTTCTTCCAATTGAACGACTCTGCCGAAATTCCGGAAAGTTCCATCCCTGACACTATCTCCTGAAAGGGACGGCACAAATCACTCTGACCGGCACTTTCTGGCCGGCTATGCGACCCGGACGCCATTCAGGCATCGTTGAGAGGATCCGGAGTGCTTCACGGTTGAGACTTGGCTCCACTCCTTTCAATACTTTAAGATGACTCACACTCCCATCGGTGTTGACGACAAACGAACAGGTCACCCTTCCTTGCACACCCCGGGAATAAGCCTCGGCAGGATAACGTCGCTCGCGGTTGATGAAATTCATCAGAGTGATCTCCTCCTTGGCAAAACAAGGTTTCTCCTCGACATAGTCAAACTCATAGACGGTCTTGTAGGCCGCATAGCCGTCAGACTTCACTCCGCAACTTACGCGGGTGGTCTGGGCGGTCAGTGTCATCACTCCAGAGACGGAAGCGGCGACTGCCAACAAAAAAGCCATTGCATGAGTCTTCATCAGGTGCGGTAAAGTTTTACCCTGCAAATATACACCCTATGACACTTTCATGCAATAGCTTCCTCTAAAGAATTACCTAATTTAATTTTGTTTTACATTTATTCACATTTTCTCCATTAACCGTGACTATTCTTCTTACGCCCGGTTGTGGGTATAAAACGGAGGCAGGGGCTCAACGGGCAACTGATGTCGGGTTAAACGATCAGCACAAGATTCCCATCGGCATTATAGCGATACTTATGCGAGACGAGTGTGTCGTCATTGCGCACCTCAAACACGCAATCCTCAGCCGGAACGATTAACCCGGCGTTGGCGACTGCGATTCTCACAGCCTCCTCTACGCTATGATACCCTGTATTGGTTGACTGATAGAGGCGCGAGTCTTCCGGCCCCCAGATAGTGACTGAAACCGGATCCTGCGGTTTCAAAGAATCGAATGTTTCCATAATCAATTGTGTTTTTTATAGTTTATTCACCGTATATTACGTATATGATTAAAACGCACGTCTTCCGCAAAAGGTTGCAGAATCCGGAACCCTTGTGATACCTGCCGGGCCATACGCCTGCTTTCTCTTTCGAAGTCCTTCTCTTAAAATAGTTTTCGCAAGTCCATCGAGAGGAAATCCTCCGGTTTAATCCCTCCGTCTCCGACAATGAAGGCAGCTTTGGGATTGAACTTATCTTTGAACTTCACAAGGCCTTCGGTTCGTTTTTCAGCATTCCCTTTTACCTCAATCGCAACCAGTGATCCTTTACGACGCAACACAAAGTCTACCTCATCATCTCGATCCCTCCAATAATATACATCAAATCGCTTGGAAAATGCTTCGCTTAAAATATAAGCGCCAATACCGGATTCAAATATATGCCCCCATGCCTTTCTGTCTGTAATGGCTTTATCAAAAGACATGGAGATATAAAGAGTCTTCAAAGCATTGTCATATACTTGTAGCTTTGGTATGCTGGCTTTTCTTCTGGCGGTATCGACACTGAACTTTTCCAGTCCTCCTACAAGCCCACTGTCGTTCAATAGATTCAGGTATCCGGCAAGCGTAGAGGTGTTCCCCGCATCTTGCAATGCACCAACCATTTTTGTCAGTGATAGTAAAGAACCGGAATAGGAGGCACCTAATTCAAAAGTCTGGCGAAGAAGGGCCGGTTTGCTTATGGGGGTATCCATCAAGATATCCTTATTGATGGTAGCATCAACAATGGCAGACTGAATGTATTGCTGAAAACGGTCTTCATCATCAATCAAAGGAGCCGCCCCGGGATAGCCCCCATAAAAAATATACTGATCAAGAGTAAAACCGAAGCAGTCTCTCATCTCCGTATAACTCCAGTGCGTCATACGTATCTCCTCAAATCTTCCGGCAAGAGACTCCGACAGGCCTTTTTCGAGCAATACCCTGCTACTTCCCAACAATAAAACCTTTATGTTTCTGTCGTGAAATGTATCTTCATCCCACTCTTTTTTTACAATTTCACTCCAATTCAGAATTTTTTGAATCTCATCAATGACCAGAATCATATCTTCATATCCTTTGCTTTGCTGTAAACTCCGTACTGATGCCCAGCAATTCGCAATCCATGCTTGATTGGAAGCGGGGACATTATCCGCTGAAAAAAACATATAAGGCAAGTCCGAATCCTGCAAAACTTGTTTCACGACCGTAGATTTTCCTACCTGACGTGGCCCCATCACTACTTGAATGAATCTTCTTGGTTCCTCAAGACGTCTTTTAATTATTTGATACTCTGCTCTTTTATACATATCATTACATTTTACGCAGTGGAGTGCGTATTTTTACGCAGTGGAGTGCGTATTTTTACACAATGCAAATTTAGTGAAAAAGAAATAGAATCCGTTCTGAAATTGGAATCAGAATTGAACAATTCAAAATAATATTCTTTTGCACACTCAAAAGTAAAACATTTTCCTTAACTTTGCACTATTCTTTATGGTTCACGCACCCCGGGGGAAGCCGACGTCAATTCTGATTGAGACATACTTATCGTGACAGACGATTCAATGTCAGGCAAATCCGGTGGGGCGATATTTTTGAGAACAACGGAAGATGGTATATGACCATCACAATGAAAAAGACAAAAAGCGAGCTTTCAGTACCATTGACCGAGAATTGCCTCCGTTGGCTCCCTGAACGGGGAGAACCGGAAGCGTGCATCTTTGATGGGCTTCCAACCGGCTCCGGCATGAGAAGAAGCCTTATGAGATGGGCGAAAAGAGCAGGAATTAGCGATGACTTACAATTCCACGTGTCGCGCCACACTTTCGGCCATTTTTTATGTAAAATCCGGGAGAAAGGGGGCGATGGGTTATACGATTTCCATTGAGGTCGTATACAGTCTCTTCCTGAAGATTATCCGTTGATATTTCTCCAATTCCTGAGGATGTATCCAATGAGATTGTCAATGTTATATTGCCGTTGCCAAGAAACTCTCGTAAACCTGACAGATATTCATCGTCTATCTTTCCTAAACGGGTATAACTCCATGAATTGGATCCATAAAAGATAACCATGTTATTCCCCTGGTAGAGCATTATGTCTCCGGCTGATGTGGTTATCTGACTGTTGGATGTCGGTAATGACTGAGGGAGTGCACCGACTTTCTCAAAACCTCCATAATCATTCATGTCGATGGTGATGGAACCTTTTTGAAGAAGTGACACCAATTCCCTTGTCGCTCCATTATCAACAAGCGTCGCACTTACGGACTTTCCACTGACAGTCAGCTTGATTTTAGTTTGCGCATTCATCATATGTGCAACTGATATTAATATGCAAAATATTATAAAAGCCTTTTTCATAATCTCTTAATTATTCGTGCAGTAACTCCGCCTACAACTGTACGGGCTTCAACATCTTTAGAAACAACAGCTCCTGCTGCAAGTACAGCGCCTTCACCTACCGTAACGCCGGGTAAAATTGTGACATTTGCACCAACCCAGACTTTATCACCGATTTTTACAGGTGCAGGAACCATATCGGCGCGTCTTTCCGGTTCAAATGAATGGTTGATAGTAGCGATCACGCAATTATGTCCAATCAATACATCATCTCCGATAGTTATTCCTCCTTGTTCTTGAAATTTGCTGCCCGAATTTATAAATACCCTTTTGCCGATCTTGATATTCTTTTCCGCAATCTGTATAGAATGGGAGAAACAGGCCGAAAGTCTCATGCACCTTACTTCCGGTCAGTTCCGTCATATGGGCAACTATTTCGTCATGGCTATGAATTCTTCGGTTGTCATTTTACACTCGATTTTACAAGGTTACTCTTGAAAAATGAAATCAGCTTTTCAAAAGGAATCAAGTCCGTACGGTCGTACAAATCCACATGACCGGCACCGGGCACAACAACAAGCTCCTTAGGTTCGGCTGCACGGGCATATGCATCCTCACTGAACTCACGTGAATGAGCTTCTGATCCGGTGATGAACAACATCGGACGCGGAGAGATTGTCTCGATGT